>CAVKTR010000029.1:0-37285 GCA_963659325.1 Dysosmobacter segnis | reverse complement strand
TTACATAGATAATATGAGCTTCATCCTTGAAATTCTCACTGACTTCTTCGATTTTTCTGTCTACATGATAAATTGGAAGTCCATAACCAAGTGCATCATCTCTTGTGATAAAAATCACGTAGCTTTCTGGGAGTTCATCAAAATCCTGTCCCGGATTTAATGTGTTCATATCCATTAAACCACTGTGATATCTTGCTCGTTTTGGGGATGCCCCTTCATTATCCTGTTGGATTTCTACATCCATCTGCTTGCCTTCAGAGTCTCTGGCAACGCAGTCCAGAATAGCTGATCGTCCCTGTAAATTCTTATAGTCTTTCTGAAGAACCTGATCGATCACTTTCAGATCCTTCTTATCCATAATTACCTGCAGAACATATTCCGTACATTCCCGTTTCTTAAACACATTCCGCATAAACACATCGCTCATGATGGTAAGGTCTTTTAAGATACCCTTGTATCTTTCGTAACGTGTTTCCAATTCTTCTGTTTTCATAATTTCTTCTTTCGCCACGTCCGCTCTCGCCTCCATTCTTTGCTAATGTCAGGACGGATTCATCAATGTAATCTATCCCAATTTCATCTTATCATCAAAACCAGCTTTTCACAAGCCACTATTTTTCGCTAGACCACTTGAAAGCAATAATTTCCAACCAACTGCATCCAATTGTTGTATTTATTCTTTTCGCACACTTTCCTGCATATCTCATTTTCCATAAGCACACAAAACATTTTGTCGTAATCAAATGCCCAGACAGCACCTTTCACATGATTCTCCACTGCTTTCTGATCCATGCTTTTCAATCGGCTAATCAGCTTTTCAATTTCTGCATTTCCCAAGTTACCGATATTTTTGCAGATAAATCGGAAGAAATTCAAAGTTGCATATTCATCATGCCAATGAAACTCCTCTGGATTATCTTTTATTCTTCTGGCTCGCTGCTGCTCTCTGATTATCTGGTCAGCTACACCTTTCATCGAATCTTCGTATCTCATATTTCTCACCTACTCTTCCTCGACACCCCATGACGGTTTGAATCTCTTATCTTTTGCCTGCGGTACTACAATCTCATAGAAATAAAATCCCAGATAGCCAAGGGCCTGCTTCTTCATCTTATAAAAAGAAGTCCTGCCTATTCCCAGTTCCTGCTGTACTTCCACATCCGTCTTATTGTAATGGCTGCAAAAACAGGAATGAAGAATTTCACTGAGTGTCACACCATTGGGAGCATAAAACTTCACCAAAGTCATTCCCCGATAGATCATATCAGACAGTCCGTAAATAATCATCAGGTTATTCATCTCCCGATGCATCTTTGGCACATTCAACTGATTATTATAAATGCTCAGATAGCTCAGTGCATATGCCATATCTTCATTGATTTTCTCCTGGCACTCCATATCCAGTTCTTCCAATACAACCTGGTTTTCCAAAATCAACTTCTGGTAACTTGTCATCAGTTCTTTGATATCAGTATAATGTCTTTCGATTGTAACTTCCAGATAATCCTGTGCATGGCTTGCCATCTGGAAGGTAATTTCTTTCATTGATTTAATTGCATAATCTCTGTCTGTCATCAGTTTCTTTTTCTCCTTATCATAATCACACTAACTGGCGGTCTTTCAGACCAGTTCGCTTTCCCCATGATTTTGATGGGAAGCAATTACTCACTACAACTTGCAGAAGCGGATAACCAAAAGACATTGTGGGAGCTGTCTTTGCTGACCGGAATCCATCTTCTTATGTAAAACCTGCAGGGATATAAAGGGAAAGTGACTACCTCTGCCGGTTAATAATCCAAATAATTTTCTCTATACTGTTCTCTCCTTATGCTGTTTTTCTCTCCATGAACCATTTATCCACTTCATAAAATAAATGGCTTTCCTGTCCCTGTATCATACAGGTGTACATCATTCCTACACCGCCTGCCTTTCTGCTGGCACATCGCTCGATTTTCAAAATTCTGTCAATGCTATATTTTCTTCCATCTTCCCATGTAAAAAATATGGGAACCAGCTGTCCGTCTTTCCGGAACTCTGCCACTACATCTACATATACTTTGTTCATGCCGACACCTCACTATAAAATCTCGATTGCTCTTGGCGATGCCGGGATTCTGCGAATATATCCATTTTGCTCTAACTGCTTGATCCTGGAAAATGCTGACGAGGTTGATTTCACTCCGATCAATTTTCCAAACTCCCGTACTGTCGGTGGATACCCATGTTCATTGGTATATTGCAAAATACACTGATAACTTTCTTCCTGTTTTCTGGTTAATGTTTTTTTCAAATCTATCCCTCCAATTACCCATGAAAATAACTGTGTGGATGGACCGTGTGCGTACCAGCGTCTAAGTGGGATAAGACTTTGTCCTGATACATTGCCGCTCGCTGTATACTGAAATATCCAAACCGTCGTCTGATCTCATCTACAGTGCGATCCAGCTTTTCTAACTTTTCCTTCTTTTCCTGATTTTCAAATAAATCCAGCTGCACGGGAATATCATCTAACATAAGATCTGCTGCACGGATTCCCAGGCTTCTAATGGGATGTTTCCATTTGTAATTATCTTTAAATAGCTGAAATGCTGTGGTTACAATCTCATCTGTAATATTAGTCGGCTGGTGTAAATGCATCTGCCTGGAAAAACTGTACAATCCATTATCCCGTACTGTAATTTCTACTGTCTTGCATTTAAACCCATGTTTCCGCAATCGTGCAGCTACACTTTCTGCTAATGCCATTTGAATGATCCAGACATCCAGATCATTTTCCAGATCTCTCGGTGTTGTGGTGCTATTGCCTATCGACTTTACTGGAGCTTCATACCCTTCCTTGCAAACCGGATCTTCATCCCAGCCATTTGCGAAAGCCCATAATACATTTCCTATTTTTCCAAAATGACTCTCTAACAGCTTTTCGTCTGATTCCGCAAGTTGCCCGATTGTCCAGATTCCAAGTTTTTGCAATTTCTTATTTGTCTGTCTTCCGACATAAAGCAAATCTGACGCTGGAAGCTGCCATATCCTGTCTTTATAATTTCCCCGATTAAACTCTGTGATCGCATCTGGCTTTTTATAATCAGAACCAAGTTTCGCATAAATCTTATTCCAGGAAATTCCAATGCTTACCGTTACCCCCAGTTCGTATTTAATCCGATGACTGATTTCTCTCGCAATCGTCATTCCGCTCCCTTTCAGATTTCCACTGTCTGATACATCCAGCCAGGCTTCATCAATTCCATATGGCTCAATTTTGTCCGTATACTCTGAATAGATTTCTCTTGCCATTTGAGAAAAGCGCAAATATAAATCCATCCGTGGTGGTACAAAAATGATTTCCGGGCAAACCTGTTTCGCCTGCCATAATGCCATTCCGGTTTTTACACCTTTACGCTTGGCAATATAATTCGCTGTCAGCACAATTCCGTGTCTTGCTTCCGGATCACCACCAACTGCCAGAGGCATTCCGGCAAGTTCCGGATGATGTAGCATTTCTACACTGGCATAAAAACAGTTCATATCACTATGCAGGATCACACGCTCACTCAAACTTTTCACCTCCCAGCTACTTCTTTCACATAATGTCTTATCAATTTCTGTATGTTTAGTATATATCGACATTTCGGAGATAGTCAAGTGACATCTTGGTTGTATTTTCTCCATTTCGGAGATTATTGTTGATTTTATTTCTAACATACGGTATAATGCATATAGAAAATTCAAATAGAAATGAGGCGAACAAATGCGTGATTTCGGGGAAATATTAGCAGAAAATAGAAAAAAGAAAGGATACTCTCAATCAGATCTGGTAGACCTGCTTTCTCAGGAAGGTATTCAGGTCACTACAAAAGCAATCTCCAAATGGGAGACCAATGCACGAGAACCAGCTTTACATGTTTTCCTGACACTTTGCCAGTTACTTGATATCGAAGATATATATGAATCCTTCTTTGGAGAAAACCCATATAACATTATGAGTGGATTGAATGAAGAAGGCAGAAATAAATTGATTGAATTTGCTGATATTTTGAAAGCTTCTAAAAAGTTTTCTCCACTGTCTGCAAAGATTATCCCATTCCATCATCCTGTAGAAATTACCTGGGAACCAGTTTCTGCCGGTACTGGAAATTACCTGGAAGATTCTGTAAAAGAAACCTATGACGTAGGACACCTTGCTCCTGAGCAGACTGATTTTGGTGTACGGATTTCCGGTGACAGTATGGAGCCACTTTATCATACAGGCGATGTTGCATGGATTCAGAAAAAAGATTCTCTTGCTAATGGTGAAATTGGAATCTTCTATCTCAACGGCAATACTTACATCAAGGAATTACACGATGAGCCAGATGGTGTTTATCTGATCTCTTTAAATCAAAAATATCGTCCTATCCAAGTTTTGGAATCTGACTCTTTTAAGATTTTTGGAAAAGTAATCGGGAAATGCAAAGGTGCAGAAATTCCGGGATTTCATTAGATTTCAACAGCAGGTTCATGATCCCGCTGATAACAATAAGCAAAGGAAGTGATTGAATGGCAATCAATAATACACTAAAAGATATTCGTGAAGAACGAAATCTCATCCAAGCAGATCTGGCAGAAGCCGTCGGTTCCTGCTGCCAGACTATAGGCCGCATTGAACGTGGAGAACGCAATCCCTCCCTTGAGATTGCGATCCGGCTGGCACAATACCTGAAAGTGCCAGTAGAAGATATTTTTCAAGTCGAAGAATGATGCACAATGGCCAGAAAACCGAGGAGTAAAATCCCCGGTTTTCCTTTTGCTCAAAAATCAGTATGTTTTTCTGCCTGCTTCGTCAATCAGGTCATAGCTCATATCCAAAAAGTCTAATGTCTTTGCTTCACTGACTGAACCATCCAGTAAAATCGTGATCCAGTGCTGTTTATTCATATGATATCCTGGTAAAAAACCGTAAGTCTGAATAATCATGCTGGTCATTTCCGGATCGCACTTTACGTCCATGATGTCAACCAAATCATTTCCCTCTAATCCCAACTTAGATTTCTCAACAGTCATGAGCACTGCATACCATTTTCCATTTTTATGACGAAGCACCGCACTGTCCGGCAATTTACTCCATAAGTATTCGGGAACTGTACCGTACTGTTTCTGCACATATTCAAAGATTTCTTCCGTCTTCACAATCTTATCAACTCCTGATTCTTCTGATATCCTGTCCATAATCATACCACATTTTCATATGCCATACTACCTGCCAAATTCTTTTGCATTTTTCTTATTCTCCTGACTTTAACTAATAGAGGGGTAAAACAGCAAGGACAGGAAGTGAGGATACACTTCCGGAAAATCCCAATTTAGGGTACCTTGCCCTAAATTGCAAAAGCTGAAAGCAACGATACTACTGCCTTCTCAGAAAGGAGAAATTACCAATGGCTGAAAGAAAAAGGAACAAAGAAATCCATTTTTATGTCACAGAAGAAGAGCGTAAGCTGATCCGCAGAAAGATGATTGAATCCAAAACCAAGAACATGGGAGCTTATCTGCGTAAAATGGCAATCGACGGCTACATCGTCAACACAGACACTACTCCACTGAAGAAACAGTATGAGGAAATGCACAAGATTGGTGTAAATATCAACCAGATTGCAAAGAAAGTGAATACCACCGGAGATTTGTATCCGGAAGAAATGAAAGAACTGAAAGAGATGGTAAATGAGATATGGCGTATATTAAGATCTTCCCCATTAAAGTAACGGACAAGAAAGCTCTGGACTACATTACCAATCCAGATAAGACTGATGAAAAGCTGCTGGTTTCCAGTTTTGGCTGTTCCCCGGAAACAGCAGATCTGGAATTTGCCATGACACGAGAAATGGCAAAGAAGAACGGAATGGATAAAGGCAATAATCTGGCATTTCACCTGATCCAGTCCTTCAAGCCTGGCGAAGTTGATGCTGAAACCGCTCATCGGTTGGGACAGCAATTTGCAGACGAAGTGTTGAAAGGGAAATATGAATACGTGATCAGCACCCATGTTGATAAAAATCATATTCACAACCATATCATCTTTAATGCTGCCAGCTTCGTTGACCATCACAAGTACGTTTCCAATAAACGCAGCTATCATAAAATCTGCCGCATCAGTAATCGCATCTGTCAGGAAAATGGACTTGCCACCAGTATGCCAACAGAAGAAAAAGGGAAAAGTTATAAAGAAAATATGGAATATCATCGTGGAACCAGCTGGAAAGCCAAACTGCGTGTTGCTGTAGATAAAGCTATCTGGTCTTCTGTCAATTATGATGAATTTTTGCAGAAAATGCAGCTGGCTGGATATGAGGTACGGCAGGGAAAGCATCTTTCTTTCCGTGTACCAGAGCAGAAAAATTTCACTTATATGAAATCGCTGGGAAGTTATTATACAGAAGAAAATGTCCGTACCCGCCTGGAGAAAAACCGTTATAAAACAAAAGTACCAAAACATCTGTCCAGAGAAGCTCGACTGTATATCAATATCTCCACGTATGTCACTACCGGCAATCGGGAAGGATTTGAACGTTGGGCAAAACTCAATAATCTGAAAGAAGCCGCCCGCACTTTCAATTATCTTTCCGAAAATAATTTGCTGAACTATGAAGACTTCCAGCAACATATTTCCGATGTGGAAAATTCTGTTAAAGCGGCAGATCAGCGGATTGAAGAAATCAACACAGAACTGGCTACGCAGAAACTCATCCAAAAGCACTGCGATTCTTATCGGCTCTGTCGTAAAGTAATTGAAGATTGCAAATCTGCCCCAAATCCAAAAGCATACCTCACCGAGCATCAGGCGGAATACCAACTTCACGATGCACTAAAAAAAGAGATTCAAAATCTCGGTGTTACCAAAATCCCAAGCTCTGAAAAACTCCAGAGGCGGATAGAAAACCTTGAATTGGAACAGGCTGCCACTGTCCGGGAAACGCAGAAATTGCAGAAAAAGCAGAAAACACTTGAAATCATTCAGCAGAATTTCACTGCACTGCTTGATGGACAAAACCCGGCTATTGAACTACTGCCGAAAAAATATAATTATACTATTTCACGAGATGCGTGAAACTTCTCTTGAATTATCTCCGCTGTATCCATATAATCTTCTTCACCTTACTGACATTAAGTGAACCAACAGCACTACTGCCACTGATTTTTACAAATGTAATAAAAAATCATCTACAGAACAAATAACTGGTAATACAATAAGCTGCATTGGTGGGACAGGCTTACCAATGCAGCATCTATTTTATGTGTTCTAATAATTCTTCAATCACTGCACCTAATGGCACTGCTATTTTTTCAAAAAATATATTCCAGATCATTACAATTTTATTCCAAAATTCATGCCATGTCATTCCACTATTAGCAAGCTCTACCCCTACAACAATCAACGCACTTACAAGTATTGCAAGCCATGGTCGTATTTTTATCATAATAAAAATACACACACACCACAATACAAGGGCAAGAAAACCATTTATCCCTGCTCCACCTTTATCTACCGGAGCCGCGCCTACTAAGCAGATTAAAGAAATCCATAAAAAGTAACACACATTGATAATTACATTCTTACTTAACAAAACATTTTTCTCCTATAAGTTCATATACTTCAATTCCTATTTCTGATTGTTATACCCTCAGATCCAGGAAACGTTTACATATACGCTTCACTACTTCATCATTGTATCCATATTCGAGAAACAACCGTGTTTTCAATTCTTCAGCCTGTCTTCTATAATATCTACGCTGATCTGCCGTTCTTGCTTCACGAAAGCCCCAATATATTTGTTTTGATAAATCATGGTATACCCAGTACTCCTCAGATCCATCTCTTAATCCTGTGACAGTTTCTCCCTCTTCACAGTATTCCTTATTACCATTACTTTTACGAAACAACAGTTTATATATCATAAATCCCATGAGGAACACAAAAAGTGCCAAAACCAATGTTTCCACTATATGCGGCTGTTTCTCCCATCCAAATTTGTAAATGCTTATTCCTGCCACTGTAGCTGTACTTAAAATTCCCGCTACTAATACGTGCTTTTTACTGATGATATAAAGCAGCATTATCCCAAATGCAAGAGAAAGAATATCATTAAACTCAGCACCGCCTATCTCATGTGGAGCAGCCATTAAACAACACATGAGACTGATCCACAAAATTCCCAAAATCGTTTTTATCTTTTCCATCATTATCTTATTCTTCCTCGCAGATAATCATCCGAAATTCCTGACACAAGCATCTCTATAATAATCTATCTATCTTTAGGCAAAGCAAGTACCTCACTTGTATCAGTCTCTGCATCATAATCACTCACAATATATGGATGCATCCCATACGTCCACACATAGGTTCACATAACTGTGTTTTGCTTTTTTTCTTTGTTTTCTGACAATAACTCCGATAAAAATCAGAATCATAATCAGAGCAATCTATTTCTTCAGTATCAAAATATTCAATAATCATTACCGGTTTTTCATATCTTTTTTTCAAAGTTTTATCCTCCTTCGACTTTACACATAAAACAAGTGCCTCACTCATATCCACCTATCTCCTGGTAGGCAGACCAGATCAGATTCATTAATTCTAACACACTACGGAAATATTGCTTTTTGCCTTTTAACCTTCCGGGCAGAAGTACCGTGATTTCCCCCTGCCAGCTACTGAACTGACGGTACAAAATCTCAATCTTAAAACTGACTTTCCATGTCCCTGACACTTCTAAAAAATTTTTATTCCAATATTGCTTGAAACACAGTTCTTTTTCATGCTGAATCCGTTCTTCTGCCGCCAATTCCTTGCCATGATTTTGCCTTTTCTTTTGCTTTCTGCGGAAATCCCGGAGTATTGTGCCAGCCTGTGGACATCCCAGTTCATCCATCATTCGATCCATATACAAAAAAGCTTCATCTAATCCATTAAATGATACTATTTCTTCAAAAAACAAATTCCTGATTTCTCCCTCAAAATGACTGTCGTTCACCTTAGTCATATGTAAACAAAAACATCTCGCTGCCATAGGCAGCGTGTATGAAGAATAACGTTGCTCAGTATTTGCTTCTTTTTGGCTAATAATTTTTTCGATAGATTCAACCATACCCATACTTTATTCCTTTCATTAAGTACATTTAATGCCTATAGCTGATATGCGAAAGTTTATTTTCTGTACAATGCTGAAGTCATCAAATTTCTGCTGAATCCCCGATCTATACGGACATAAATGAACAATCAGCCACATTTACGTTGGCAATTCAGTTGTATGAACACAAAAATCACCATTTACATTAGTTACGTCAAAGAAAAAAGGATTATCCTCCGCCCATTTTGGATTTTTTTCAGCCTGTATGGCATAATTCCTGTAAGCCTTCACAAAGCCATCATGCAAGATCTTTTCTGCTTCCAATCGAGCCGAAACAGCTTCTTCCATAGTAGAAAATGTTCCGAGATAGTAACGTTTGCTCTGCAATCCAATCATTGCTTTCCATTTTCCGCCTTTCGTCTGATTCACCCCACGAAAACCACTGGTATTGTCAGTCCGATGTTTTCGCTTATCCAACCATTCCAGACAGGTTCCATCTACAAAGGTCAGCTGCTTTTTAATTTCTTTCTGTATTTCTTTTTTTCGACAACCGCAACTTACATAGTGTCCATGAACGAGGTCATTTTCGGATATTTCAAGTTCTGTCCCACAGTCACAACGACAATGCCAAAAGACCGAACCTCTGTGATCCCTTTTTTCAGTTGCATAGAGTGGTGTCAGCCTCCCAAACCTCTTACCCTGAACATTGACTTTTCTCTGCCGAAGTGAATTAATCCTGTGGCAGCCACAACTTTTTGTTTTCCCTGCTTTCAGTTCGTGTGCAGCCACAATGCAGGTATTTCCACAGTCGCACTGACACATCCACCTGATCCGCCCATTCTTCCTTTCTGCAAGATGTAGTGCCACCAGCTTTCCAAATCGACGTCCCGCCAGATTCTCTGCAATCGCACCATATCGTGCATTCTTTTTCGGAATGCACCCACAACTGGTAATTGTCCCACGCTGCAGTCTTTTTGTATTAACAACGATTTCTCCCCCGCAGTCGCATTTACAACGCCAGGTTGCGTAACGATCCTCTTTTTCCGGCAATCTTTCTACAACTACCAGACTGCCAAAACGTTTATTAAGTAAGTTCCGTCTGTTTGACATTCTTTTCACCTCTCTTCTGTTCAACACACTCCCTGTCTTCCATTTATGATTTTCTGACAGACAATTTTTCCCAGAAGAGAGGAACCGTTTCTTGCAGAAATTAATCGGTACTCATGATCGTTTTGTACTGAATAAACTCCTCACCTGCTCATAGGAATCAAATTTTATTTTTTCATCATAAACATATTCCGCCAGATCGCATAACTCATGTAGTGAATATCGTTCTAACTCTAACTTTTTCATAAATTTCCATATCCAAATACGCTTCCCACACATCCGAATGTCTGAGATATATTCGCATCCCATCATTTCCTGCAAATCTTTAAAAATATCATTCTCCATCACATTATCCTCTTGCAAACACTTAGAGCAGATTGTGTTTACCGTTATGAACTTACTTCAATTTTTTCGGCATATGCTCCACAAAACTAATCCCAGCAGAACCGTACCACTGATACATCCGCCTACATTTATCCATGCTTCCAAAATGGAACAATGCCTTCCTGGGATACCTGCTTTTCGAATTTCATCAATAAAAGCAAACGGCACACAGATAAATACTGGCCATGTAAATGCCAAAGCTGATTTTTGAAAAGTAACTACACATGCAGTGCCTGCCAGTATGCTTAATACTAAAAAACAGAAAAAATGAGCACTGCGACGTAGGACACGGTTCAGTTCAGAAATCCATGTTCCAGGAAGATGAAATGTCTCCACAATAAAGTCAGCTAATGAATAGCTGAGTTTTCCTGTCTCTTTTCCGGTCTGGGACGAAAGGCCAACACACAAGGCAAACCACATGATAACCAGCATCCATAACATACACATCAGAAGAAGCTGTCTGGGATTTTTCATAATTAATCTTTTCAATCAGTTCAATCCTCCAATGGCGTATAAAATAACCGGATAACCTGTTGCTTTAATGCATCTTCATCAGGATAAAATTCCATATACTCCTCACCTTTGACAGCATCTCCCTCTATCGTTTGAATCCCATTATTTTTGTATAATTCTATACGGTCATACAGCTTTGAAAGTTGGTTAGCTGTGCAATCAGAAGTCATATATGGAGAAATAGCTTCCAGTACATCGAGCATAAAATCTTCCTGCGTTGACATTTTAGTGTTCAATGCACTTTGAAGTGCTGTAAGATACTGTCTCTGCCTTTCCATGCGTCGAAGATTACTGCTGTCCTTCAATCCATAACGGGTACGCACGTAAGCCAATGCCATCTCACCATCCAGAGTTACTGTTGCCCCCTTTGACAATTTGGGCGAGACTGAAGTCAGATCGTCTGATACGGTTAACGTGACACCACCTGCCAGATCATTGATCTTCACTACAGCATCCATGGTAAATGCCAGATAGTGGTCAATATCTATCCCATAAAGCATATTCGACACCGCTTCCACTGTATTGCGGCAGCTGTCAGCCCCACCACTGCCATATGTATGAGCCAGAGCAAGCTGTCCTGTCAGCGTTCCAGCCTGTTCCCCACGTACACCCAATATCGGAATTTCTGTCATAGTATCCCGGTTCAGATGTAACAATGTATAAGTTTCCGCACTTTTGTCTATCACAAGAAGCATCAGGAAATCAGCCTGTTCTGTATTGTTATAACTGTCATCCTGTAACTGTGATCCATATTTGTCTACGCCGATAAGAAGGAGGACTTCAAGATTCTTATTAGTGATATAACTGGTGCCGTTTACATATATCTGCCCTTCATCAGTTGTATCAGTGTCTACAGATCCATATTTTGTTTCCCATTTGGACAAAAACGCAAAGAACAGGACAAGAAATATGGCAACAGCAATCAGAAAAACAACTATTTTGTAGGCATTCCGATTAATTTTTAACCTCAATTCGATCAACTCCTTCCTGCCAGCTGTTCTTCACAGATTTCTTCATCCTACATTTTTTAGTGATTGTTTGTAACTATTCAACAGGCTACTACTCCGCGAGGTGTTTTGGCATGAATATTCCAAATCCCGAGACAGTTACGATCGTTTCTTTATAACGACAACTGCAATAATACCGGCTGCTGCCAAAATACCGGCAGCAACAAAGCCCATTCCCCATGTCTTAGAAGTGACTTCCGGTTCTCCCGTCTGCGGTGAGGAAGGCCCATTAGGATCAACAGACAACTTACCTGCATCAAACAGAAATGCCAGGACGCCTTCTTTGTGTAAAATAATCTCAACAGTTCCATCACTGTTTCTTTTGATGTAAGAGTTTGGAAGAGCTTTCCAGGTCTTACCATCCTCGCTGAAAAGTACCGAAGCAAGGGATTGCGCATCTGTTGAAAGTTTAAAGCGAACAACCAGATAATTACCGTCTGTATTCAGATAATTCGCATAAGTCCCAGACACACTTACATCAAACAAATCCCGGACAACGAGATCATCCAGAGTAAGCCCTGATGATACTTCCTTGATAATTGTTTCCAGATCACCGTCCAGGTCACTTAATTTACTTACTGATTGCAACTGGCTGTACGCTTTATTCAGCCTGTCCTTAATTTTAGAATCAGCGGCTTTATCAGCCTGTGATACAGGTGTCACAATCAGGGAGCCATCCGGTACACCGGTAACTTCTTTTCCATCTTTGTCATAAATAATGGCTGAATATTCCGAACCATCCGAACCCTTTTGAGGTACAACCGATGGTGCCGGCTTTGCTTCAACACTTGGCGTGAACTGTGCCGCCACAGCCGGAACATTCATAGCAATTACGCAGGCAACAGTAAGGAATAATGTCATAATTTTCTTTGTCATAGTTTTTACCTCCAATCATGATCTGTTTGTTACATCAGGTACTGTTTCAGATAGTTTCCCACATACGAGAAACCTTTTGCTGCGGTCACCCGTCAGACAGGTAGAAAGGATCACCACCTTTTCATCTGATTGAACAAAAGTATCCTCAGCAAATACTGCTTCCAGACTTCTCACCGACAGGACCTCCTGAAAAAAAAGCCGGAATGTCCGTTCATCTGACATATTATAGTTGTACAGAATATGCCGGTTATCAAAAGGTACCGCCGCAAATACTTTATAATGCAGTTCCCTGTCAGGCATATAAATGATGATTTCCGAATGCTCATCCAATAGTTCCCGGGAAGAATACATCGCCTGAAGCGTTCCAAACATCAAACCGCTTTTCATATTGTGTCCATACACAACAGTAAGGGGATCTGAAAAATCCTTGCTGTTATAAGTTGCCTCCGTGTAGAGCACACCATTCACGTCACTTTCACCTTTCGCATTTCGCCGCAGATAATAGGTATCATCCTCTTCATTCTGGAGTATGGGATAACTGATCTGCGTATCAGGTATATCCAGCCAGGCATAAATATCCTCTGATTCTTTCCACAACTTCTCAAAATCAATCGGGCTGGTATAAGATTCTTCCGATGCATCTGTCACAGTTTCATCCCCTGATGCAGTTACTTTATTTTGTTCTGCTTTGTTCTGATTGTCTGAAGGCAATCCTGCAATTACTTCTGTCTGTTCTGCGATTATTTCTGTTGGACTCCTCAGTTTCATAAAACAAACTGCAAGCAATAATAAAACTGCAGCACTACATATAATCCAGTTCTTTTTCCATTTCATCCAGCACCATCACCTCCATTTGAGCCAGTTCCTGAAGTACCTGTGTATCCATCTTGCGATTGATAATTTCCATCGCACGTGCAAAATTCGGTTTTCTCTGATCCATATTGTGGGAATCTGTTCCCAACAAATGGATTCTTCCATTTTTCAGCATTCTCAATGCGGTGTGACGCTTCCGGATAAAAAAGCCCGTACTGGCCTGCATAAGAACCCCCTCTTTTTGAAGCTGCTCCATAACTTTTCCATTCTGGTATCGTTCAATATGGGCCAGCAGTACAGTTATCGTATCGCGGCTGTTTATTTCCTGGATTGAGGAAATCATTCGGGATGTCCATTTACATACAGGCATTTCAATCATCAACAGTTTTGTCCCTTCCAGGCAGAACCTCTCCAGTCCTTCCATACGGTGGATTCCTTCAAAATATTGGACCTCGGCACCCAGACGGATTTCCGGTATTTCCGACGGAAGGTTTGGCTTCAACTGTTTCCATGCGGCCTCCCTTTTCAGAAAAAAGTTTTCCGGTGTAGAGCAGGCAGCATAAAAATGTGGTGTTGCAGCAATCCCGGAAACTCCTTGTCTGGTAAGCTCTTCCACCATCTCCAGGCTTTCCTCAACACTTCGGCTCCCATCATCAATTCCAGGAAGAATATGTGTATGAAAATCAAACATTGTTTACATTATCACTTCCTTTTGTGATGTTGCTTACATTGTCAGCATTCCTCTCTGTTTCTTTTTTCTCATATCCATAACCGTATCCCTGTGCATAATAACCACCTTTGCCATATTTTTTATATCGCTTTTCCGCACAGTTAAATACAAATCCAAGTACTTTAACATCCAATAATTCCATATGCTGCATCGCTTCTGCCAGTGCCTGCTGATCACAATAATCCTGACGGACAACCATGACCATACCAGACAGCAGTCTGGAAATAGCAAGGCTGTCACTTACTGCATTAACAGGCGGCAGGTCAATAATGATATACTCAAAAACAGATGTCAGTGCTTTCAGAATTGCTTCCATCTTTTTTGATGAAAGCAATTCTGACGGATTCGGTGGAATCTCACCGGCCGGAAGGATTGATACGTTCTGAAGCATCGGAACTTCATAGATTGTTTCCTGTAAAGGAGTCATTCCTGCCAGCACCTGAGACAGACCCGGAGCTTTCTTCAGATGGAAAACAGATTCCAGCACAGGGATTCTCATGTCTGCCTCTAACAATAAAATCCTTTTTCCGGACTGTGCCAGAGTGTATGCCAGATTTATAGATGTGGTACTCTTTCCCTCACCCCGCTGCGCACTTGTCACACCGATCACCCGGCATTTATCCGCATCAGCCATACTGAATGCCAAATTGATCCGCAACAGTTTATAAGCTTCTGAAGCTCCAAAGCTTAGATTTTTTCCCATTGCTTTCATGTATTTAGAATCCGAAGAAACCTTTTTGATATTCGTGGTGCTTACGCTTGCATTCACACTCCTTTTTTTATTTTTTCTTATCAGCATCGCTTTGCTCCTCCTTTCTCTCTTTGGATCTGTAGGCTTTGTAATAGCTATTCTGTCTGTCATCATATAAATTAGGGATAACAGCCAAAACCGGAAGTTTATAAGTTTCTGTCAGATAATCCTCATCATGTATCAGCGTATCGCCGGCAAATTGTATGATCAGGATCATACAGGCAATCACAACACCCACAAGCCCGCCAATCGCAGTATACATTGTAATATCAGGTGAAGATTTCTCCGATGGGACAATCGCCCATTCAACCGTTCGCACAGAACTGCCATCTACCACATCGGAAATTTTATCCGGCAGAATATCAACAATGGCATTCGCAATCAATTCCGCTTCCTGCGGATCTTTGCTGTTAACAGTAATGCTAAATATCTCCGTGTTATTTACAGCTCCTGCCGAAATCATATTCTCCAGCTGATCACAGCTATAATTCACTCCGGTTTTATCAATCACCGCTTCGAGTGTAGGACGACTGTTCAAAATAACAATATATGTGTCGACCAGACTCTGGGCAGCTGTCAATTCTGTACTATTAATGGAAAAGCTGGTACTTCCAACAGCGAAAGAACTATTATTGACGTACATTTGGGCTTCTGCCTTATATAATGGTGTAACAAGAAAAGCCGCATATGTAAAAGCTACACCACCTCCAATCAGAGCTGCCAGTAAAATCACCCAGGCTTTACGCCACAATGTCCCAAGCAGCTGCACAATGTCAATTTCATAGTAAGTGTTCTTATTTCTCATGTTCTTCTCCTTGTCAACATATTCTCTCATGCCAGCCTCAATTAGTCCCTTTTGTACAAGTCTCTTGTATAAACCTTTTCCTTTATATCTTCAATTTCTGTCTGTAACCTATTTGTCAGAATCACATCACTGATCCTTTTAAATTCCTCAATATCTTTAATAACAGGACAGCCTTGAAAATTTTCATCTGTAATTGTTGGCTCAAATATAACAACCTTAATCCCTTTATCCATAATTCGCCGCATAACACCCTGAATACTACTCTGTCGAAAATTGTCACTTCCTGCCTTCATAGTCAAACGAAAAATTCCGACGATTCTTGGATGTTTTGCAATAACTTGATTTGCAACAAAATCCTTACGGGTAGTATTAGCATCAATAATTGCACTAATCAAATTCTGAGGAATATCTGCATAATTTGCCCTAAGCTGTTTTGTGTCCTTAGGTAAACAATATCCTCCATATCCAAAAGACGGATTATTGTAATGATTTCCAATTCTAGGATCAAGACAAATACCTTCAATTATGGCTTTTGTGTCCATTCCCCGTACTTCTGCATAAGTATCAAGTTCATTAAAATAGGCAACACGCAATGCAAGATAGGTATTTGCAAATAGTTTAACGGCTTCAGCCTCTGTGGCATGCATATATAAAATATCAATATTTTCCTTAACAGCTCCCTGGATCAATAAAGTCGCAAATTCTTTTGCTGTCTCCCTGATATAAGCATCATCCTGTTCCGGAATCCCAATCACGATACGGCTTGGATATAAATTATCGTACAATGCATGCCCCTCTCGTAAAAACTCAGGACAAAACAACAACCTGCTTTCTGGATATAATATTTTCATCCTTTCAGTAAAACCAACTGGGATGGTAGATTTAATTACAATCGCAGCATCGGGATTTACTCGCAGTACCTGTGATATTACAGACTCAACGGATGAAGTATCAAAATAATTTTTCTCTGTGTCGTAATTAGTTGGTGTTGCAATAATCACATACTCCACATCCCGGTAAGCCAGATCTCCATCGCACGTAGCGACAAGAGAAAGTCTTCGGTTTGTAAGATAATCACTTAGTTCCTTATCCGCAATCGGTGATTCTCTTCGATTCACTTTATCCACTTTTTCCTTTATAGGATCAACCAAACATACATCATTATTCTGTGCCAGAAGAACACCCATGGCCATACCAACATATCCGCCTCCAGCAATTGCAATTTTTCTTCGCATAATCAAATGTCTCCTTCCTACTCTTCTAAAGATGTAAGCATCATACGCGATGCATTCTCTCTGAAATTATCCATGTCCCTTGCCAAGAATCTATAACAGAACAGCCCACAGGAAGTTCTCAGATCCCAGGTACCACCCCATAGCACATGAACGGTATGTTCTTCCCAACCATCTGAAAATCCTGTATAAACGGCATCACCAAAAGCTGTTGATGATGACGCGCCAGCTGTATCTGGCAACATCACAAGTGGATTATTCTCATCAAATCCAAAACTAGAAATATTCATCACTCCATAATCAACATCTGTCTGTCCTGGTGAAGCTTGTTGGATTGCCAAGTCAAAGTTTAAGGTTGAAACCACACCATTTGGATAAGTGACTGTAATGCTTCTATTTGTAATCTCAACACCTTCCACGTGAATAAATCCATCCCCCCACAGGTTCTCCATCCAACGATATCGAAATGAAGTTAATCCATCATTTACACCGGAAGAACCAGTATGATACTGTAAATCATCTGTCTTCCCATTAACATCAGCTACATGAGCAATCTGTGTAGTGCCGGCAATCACATCCAGTGGTTCCCCATCAAATTGAATACAAATTTCATTTCCTGCCGATTCAATATCTGTAATTCTGCGTGAATAATAATTATCATATTTTCGACTGCCAAAAAACTGCTCATAAGTACTGATACATACTGCATCTCCCACCTGAAACCGCTGATTAAGTTTAGAAGCTTCAATTGTGATCGAATTGGTTTTCTCAGCATCGTAAAGTGCATATTGCTGTTGTGCACTCAGTGATAAATATGTCTTGGTTGTTTCGCCCTGCCAGAAAACCTGTGAATTTCTGACTGCTGTTTCTATCAGGAATAATCTTTGAATTGTCATTACTGCCCAAAAATCGATTTCTGAATATTTCCCTGCATTACTTTTAGATAAATCCGTCATGTATTCCCTAAGTTCAATAAGCGAACTATCCGTTTCCGGAATTGTATTGCTAACACTTTCAGCCTTTCCTGATGAAAGTGATGTTAAGTACACCGCAACGTAAATTTTATCGACTTCACCGTTTTCCCGCAAAAAACTCGGATCCAGCTGAAATCCATCCTGTTTGGTAGCACTTATTGCAATATATTCCTGACCATTGACCACTTCACGCTTGACATAGTGTTTCGGAATTTCAACAAAAATATTTCCGGCACTTCCATCTGTTGCAAAACCAGTTTCACCTTCATATGTAATATTTCCCGAAGCATCTACAGCGCATAACTTTATATCACTCCATGGATATATATTGTCAAAATCATTTTCATATGGTCCCGCCGATTCTTCTCCTGATAAATAATTAAATGACAATCCAACCGCATCATCTGTGCGTTCCAGTAGTATACTGCTACTGTCATTTGACCATGTAACCCCATAAACGCCTGAAGTATTGACAGGTTTCTCTTCCAGATCAACAGATACAACTGGTGCCAAGGTGCTTCTGATACTGACGGTATCTCCTTTTTCTAAAACAATCTGTTCTATATCAAGCATAGATTCAGTATCTTCAACCTTCAATCGCCAGGTGCCATTTTCATACGTCACTGAAGACCCTTCATCCATATCCGGAATGCTAACTTCCTGACATTTATAAGTCTCATAATCAGACGGAAATGTTCCATACTCGATCTGCACACGTTCTTCCAATGTATCTGATTCCGTATCTGTTTCGAGTGCATAAGCAATTCTGCAACGAATTGCATCCTCCGGTATCTCGGTTGTTGCAGTAGCCTGATTTTTTACAAGATTTGAATTTGAAACTCTATAGGTTTTGGAATCATCCCCTGCAAGGACATGCTCACCATTGCTAAGTTCAAACTGCCAGACAGCCCTGTTAAAGCCGCCTGAAATAGTCAGATTAGTACAGGAACTGTCCACAAAAAACCATTCGCTGGTGCGCCACCCTTCCGAATCTGTGCCAAGATAATTGTCTTTTTCATAATTTCCCGAAAAAAGATTTTTTCCAGTTACTGTTAGCACAACATCGGCGGATGAAATTACTAAGGGAGCTATTTCTATTTTTGAAACAGAAACAGAATCTTTAATCAGAGAACTGTCAGTCTCACCCGACAACACGATATCAGCCTCAGCTTCCGGTTCCGTATTCTCACCAAGCATCTGAATATATTTTTGGGCTTTGACTGTTTCGCCAAGTTCTGTATACCATTTAACAAGAAGACGAACTGCTTCTGTATCCGTTGGAACATCCTGCAAATACAATGCCATCTGATAAGTAGCAGAGGATTTCTCACCCTCTCCATATAAAGTTACCGCATTGGAGCGCATTTTCTCTGGACTTCCATTAGAAATAACAGACAGCTTATGAGAAGAACAGCCTGAAATTATCATCGTAATAAAAATAAGAACAAGAAATTCCCTTATCCATTTCATATCTGCTCCTCCGAATTTCTATCTATCTGTGCCATTGCAATTTTAATCTGCCTGAAATTGACAACCAACATACAGGTACAAAAAAGTCCGCTGACAGCAAACAAAACCAAATACTGATGCACTTCAAGGCCAATCAATACACGCTTAACAAACAGGCATAAGATAGCAGCCAGTAAGCCTTTCGCCAAATAGCCTGCCAGGAATTTCATATCCAAAAGACCAACTACGCTTGTGTGTAAAATTCTTGCACTGCAAAAAAGTAATACACCTATTGTAATTGCCGTTACGATAACTGTACCGACTGCCGGTCCGATAAAGCCCAGCCACTGATAAAGTACCAGACTGATTCCAAGATTTACGATCAGTGCTGTTGCTGAAATAAGCATCAATGTTTTCGTTTTTCCTACAGCGGAAATAACAATTGTTACATTCGCAAATTTTAAAAGCTCTACTATGTTATAAAGTAAAAAAACTACTGATCCTGTCAAATATTCTTTCGAATATAAAAGACAGATAGCCTGATCTGTAGATAAAGAAACTGCAATCGCAAAAGTTGCTGTACTCAGAAGACCTATTTTCAGATAATCTGAAAATATCTGTTTTGCTTTACCAAATTCCCCTTCTGCAATTCGTTTTGTAATCTTAGGTACTAAGATTGTATAAAACGCTGCAGAGATTACATCCAGCGGAAGAATCTTTGCACAATTGGAATAAACCGCTTGCATCTCGGTAGATTCAAATCTTCCAATAATCAGTTTGTCACTATCACGCAAAAGTGAATTCATAGCAATGTATGCCGCCATCGGCAAACAATACTGAAGTATTTTAACTACAACTTTCACGCTGGGCAGACGAAGTTTTATACTATATTCTCCACGTCCAAAGGACCAAAGCATCAATCCATCTGTCATAAGTTCTGCCACCAGATAAAGAAACAGAATCATACCCACACTTTTTGTTGTAAGAGCTGTCACAACTACAATAACAAGCTGTACAAAAGAAATTATCGCATTTCTTAAGACAACAGTTTTTGAACGTCCTGTTGCGATATAAAGTACATTAAGAACGTTAATAAGACTGGCCATCATCGGGCGGAGTGCAATAAGCCACATAAGACCGGATAACATAGCGTTTGAAAAATATCTACTGATGGGTTTTCTCAAAAAAATCAATAGCCCCGCGAAAATAAGCCCACTCAGATATACAAGGAACAGGATTGTGTGAATATATTCCTGCCGTTCCTTCTTACTGTCAGTGTTTGCAAAAAAATAATTACTGCCATCCATAAGCCCCAGGGAAATAATGGACAATCCAACTGAAATAATAGTTACACATTGTGCATAAGTTCCATTTGCCGATAAACTCAGTGTTTTGGCCAAGATCATCGAAATAAGCATGGAGGATATTGTAGAAAATAATCTGGCTCCAGCAAGCAATATAGAGTTTCGAGAAGTTTTCTGACCCATTTTTATATCCTCCTTTCACGGATTATTTGATAATCATCTTCAAGACCATTCGATTTCACAGAATAATATTCTTCCGTCTGTAACACAGCATTTTTATTTTGCAATGCACTTTCCATCATTGGATTCAGAAAAGACAATGCCAACGCAAATTGCAAATAAAACTGATACTCTAAATTTCCATGTGAGCCGATCCCCATAATCAGAATCAGCAAAACAGGAATTGCTAGTATCAATTTGTTATGCAAAGCAAAATATCTGTATATACGGCTTCCAACCCATATGAAAATCAGAAAAGCTGCACTCCAGCCAAACACAGCAATCGTCTCTAAATAAAGATTGTGCACATAAGCTACATAACTTGCTGTTGATGGATTCCAAATGGGTGTTGATAATTCTTCACTTGTAAGCGGCAAAAACAGCTTCTGAGGAGATGAGGTAAGTTCTCCCAAATAAACCTTCCATATATCAAGTCTTCCTGTAGTTAAATCCTCACGGGTAAAACGGTCAATATAGCCAAGTACAACTGTTGAATTACCACTATAATGCGCTAAAGTCAAAACACATACACTTATCAGCATTACCAATATAAATCCACCAACCATCACCTTAACCAAACGCAGCCTGTCTGTTGCATTTGTCTTCGCATAAAGTATCAAAAATATTACGAATACAACTGTAATACAGATCAAAGTGGTTTTCGAATAAGAAAGCAGTGACGCCACAACCAACAGTAAAGATGTAATCACATAAAATTTTTTAGATTTATCTTTATTGAAAAAACAATATATAAGATTCATACAAATTATCAATGCACAAGTTTCTCCAAACACATTTGAATCTCCTGTTAAGCCTGCAAATCTTACGGTTCTAACCCCTGAAATATACAGATATGAATTCGTATAAATACTTTTTTCCATAATCATCATAATATATCCCGTAATACACGATAGCAGCATACTCAAATTCAGCCAGAACAATATCTTTCTGCCGTTTCTCATCCAGATATCATCGTCTATAGTCAAAATCAATGGCAAAATCAGTAAACTCCAGCTAACCAGCAGGACAAAATCATTTGCAAATATTCTCATTATAAATAGAAGTAAAAAAGTGATAAGTTTAAAAACCGACACTTTACTGGATAGAAGATACTTCACAATAAAAATTCCTATAATCAAATAATGCATGCTATATGTCCCAATTCGGTAACTTATCAAATTAAAAAACGGAAGTGTCATGTACATAATCACAAACAAATCATCCAAATCTGCCAGACAGCAAACAGCGATAATTGCCACTGTAAGAAGCAGGTTCAAAGGCGAAATACCAAAATACTGGCTAATGCAAAGCAGGCATAACAAAAAGAAGACATATTTAATTTTTCTTGATTGGTCAAGTTTGGGAATTCTGATCATTCATCAACATCTCCTATGCTTCTTCTTTTACTCCACTTGCTTACGGAGTGTTTTTACAACTTTTGCAGGATTTCCGGCTACAACAGAATATGGTGGAACATCTTTTGTCACAACAGTGTGGCATCCAACAACTGCTCCTTTTCCGATTGTTACTCCTTTTAAAATGGCAGCAAATTCCCCAATCCATACGTTATCCTCAATAATAACCGGCGCATATTCCGCCAAAGTTTCACTCCACAACGGCGAAATCGAACCATCTTTCTGCAATCTCCCTTCCAGGGACATTTTCATTCGCTTCTCAGGATCTGTCGGATGTGAATTATTATCCATAATTCTCACATGATTTGAAACAATTACACAATCTCCAATAGAAACAGAATCAGCTGCATGAATATAACTGAAACCGCCCATAAAAAAATGTTTTCCTATTGATATATGTCCATTACCATGTGAACATACATATCCTTTGATTTCACAGTGATCTCCTATCGCAATCTGTTCTTTTTGTCCAGAATTCTCACATTTGGCTGTATGGTGAATCACTGCATTTTTTCCTAAAACGGCATGGCTGAAAAAGGATTTTTCGGCACTTTTTTTTCTCATTTTTCGATAAAATTCAGTCAACATTTCTTTCTCCTTCCAACCTTGCCTTCTTTATATAGCATTAAATATTGCAACGCCATTTTCTCCATGCTGTATTGTCCAGACAGTTCTATACTAGCTGCTGAAAATCGCCTATATAACTCAGTTGAAACACAGATCTTATCCGCTGCCCTGACAAGTCCTGCTTCATCTCTACATTCAACTAAGAATCCGTTTTCCCCATCTTTAACCACATCTACTATACCGCCTGCTTTTGTTGAAATAATCGGCAGTCCTGCAGCCATAGCCTCCAAAATCGTCATAGGCAAGCCTTCCCAGTCCGAAGTCATTAAAAACACATCCATTTCCCAGAGCCAGGCAGGCACATCACTGGCATTGCCCAGTAAATGGATATAATCTGTTGCTCCTTGCATCTCTATCTGTTCTGTAAGACTCTTCTTCTGTTCCCCATCACCTAAAACGAAAAACTCCGTTTCAGGCCACTGCTTATGAATTACTGTTGCAGCACGGATTAACAGTGGATAATTTTTCTGAACTGATAATCTTCCAACAGATACGAATTTTACTTTTCCATTGACAGGCACCCTACGTTTTCCAGGATTCTGGAATCTCTCTATATCAATCCCATTATAAATACAGGGAATGGATTCCAGTTCCAAGTGATAGAGTTCCGCAACAGACGTCCTGCATATATCGGAAATTGCAACTGGCTGAACATGGCAATAATGAAACGAAAATGACATCAGTTTCTGAAGCCATCTATTTCTGGTATCTCTGTCTGCCAGATTATGAACTGTATAAATTCTTCTTTTAACCCCACTCAAAAGTATGGGAAGCAGAAAATAATGTATACGTGACTTATGCATATGTATGACATCCGGCTCAAAAGCTCGAATTGCTTTTATTATTTTGGGAATAACATCCAAATGAAACCCTTTATCCTTACCTAGATATACAACGTCAATATTTTCCTTCTGGCACTGTTTTTCTAAATAAGAACCATGCTGCCTGTCAAGTACAAGAATCTGTACCCGAATCTCTGCATCAATTTTGCGAAGTGCCTTGATTAAACTGATTGTCAGTGTCTGTGCACCGCCTACATCCAACTCAGGCAATGCCATCATTACTTTTAACATAGACTATATATCCTTTCAAAAAAGCTCTCTGCCGTCTGTACTTCCCGTCTGATTCCGGCATCTATTTTTTCTTTTTGGGAATTAGATAACAGATTATCCATCTTATCCGAAAAAACAGACCAATTTATGTTTTTGGAGGTCATGTACCAGTCCAGTATTCCCAATCTCTCAAATGCGTCCTCCACTTTATTCGGAAATCCTCCAATAGTCTTTTCAGCACTAACTGCAAGTACCGGAGTACGATTCAGAAGTGAAAACATAGAACCATGAAAATACTTGGATATTGTCAGATTGAAAAGTCCAAATATTGTACTCCATTCCTGCGGTGTCAGATCTGCAACATATGGGATATCCGCATATTTGTTATATGAATAAAGCGAAACGATTTGATACTTCGTCCCATATTGTTTACGTATCTGTTCTACAACATTTCTGGTTAAATCTCCATTTAAGTTGGACAGCATCAGTCCAATAGTCGGCCTATTAGGGTTAAAATGATATTTATGCACCAATTTCTCAATCATTTCTGTTCGATCACATTTACTAAGATCCCCAAAAAGCAAAGAGGGATCACAATTATGATAAATTTGAATAGAAGGATTTACTGCATGCACAAAAGCTTTCGTCTGTTCATCACGCACACCAATGTAATCAAATTTTTCAAAAGATTCTTTCAGGAACTTTGTCGATATACTGTCAATCTCTTTAAAGTTGTCAAGCCCCAAGCCGTTACAGCTGGCAGCATAGGAAAATCGTTTACATCCTCCGGAAATACCATTTAAAAAATAAGGATTAGGCAGACCACGTTTACTATAATTCCAGACAGCATCACTTCCAGTGATTAAAATATCGTATTTCCCATTTATCCATCGAAAAAAACGCTCACAATTATCTGTTATCAGCCTGCCCTCTGACAATGGTAGTTCTGCCACACCACGCTGAAAGGCTCTGTACATTTCAAGTCTTGGAATAATCTGAGTAATTGAATCCCATCCTCTGTATACAGTAAACAGCTTGTAATAAATATCCATGCGCTTAGAACAATAATCAATAATCTCTACTCTTGCACCCGGAAAACGATGTGACAATTCTCCTGCCAGAGCTGCTGACTGCATTACAGCGCCATAATTCACACTTCTGTGATATGTTAATATTCCTATACGCATGGTATAACCTCCCTATTGCACAAAAAACGCATCTGATGGTCGGATGATTTTTTGTATAATCTTTATTACAACAGCCCTCATATATTTCAAGGACGATTTTTCATAATTTTCAAAACGTTCTGCATACGACTGCATAACCTGACTGTCAGTCAGATCTGCTAAAACCGAGAGAAGACTTATGTGGACATTATGATAAGCAGGACTTGATATTGTTCCTGTCAAATCATAATTTGACCAAAATCTTCTGTCATACAACGGTAAACTCATTTCCAGGGTCCTGCAGGATTGTTTCAAAATATTCCAATGTTTCTCGGAATCCATACACAAGGCATAATCATACAGACCAAACAATGCAAATATCCAACCATTAAGAACAGAACTTACTTTCCCTTCAAAAGGAGGATACTTCTCAAAAGAAATGTTTTCTCCATGGTATACTGCTGTCCCACCCTGCTCAGAGGGAATCAGCATAAACTCAATTGCCGTCTGTGCTGCCCGTAAATATCTGGAATCATCTGTCATCTGATATGCCCGTAAAAGTATGGAACAGCCCTGCCCTTGTGCCATACAGGAACTATTGCCTTTATTACTGCCAATAGAAGCACGAGCATCCCATTTTCCATTTTTCTCCTGACGTTGCAAAACATAGTCTGCCAACTTGAGAAACTTTGTCTTATAACTTTTATCATCTTTCAGCAGATAAAGATCATAACATCCCAGTGCATATTGCATAATCGTCACCAATGAATAGACTCTTTCTCCCGAAGACACAACATTTATCGGAATACCATTTTTATCCAATAATGTAGAATTAGAAACTTTCCCTGTCAGGTCGTTGTAATACCCCGCGATGCTGCCTTTTACATAGCACTTTCCTGCTCCCTGTTTTACAGCAACGGTACTTTTACCTGTCAGAATATTTCCCCATCTTTTTGCAAGCTGGACGATTTTATTCATATGTATCTCGCCCTTTCTCACTTCCGTAAAAGAGTTCTTCCGCAAATCGAGCGTTATTCACAGAAGCATCAAAATTTTGTTTCCAGATTTCACGTGCCTTCAATCGAAACATTTCATATGTTTCATCGGATAATTCTTTCATACGATTAATTGCAGCAGCCAGCTCTTCATTTGAAAAGTTTTCCTGAATAACAAAACCATTTACTCCATCTAACACAATCTCTGTCGTCCCACCAACATCTGTCGCAATAATGGGAATCCCAAAGCTGGCAGCTTCCATAATTACTGCCGGTAATCCTTCTGATTCACTGGGATTAACAAGTACATCAACATAATTGTTTCTGTAATACTCAAAGATGGCATCATGTGGCAGTGCTCCCGTAAATTCAATCTCAATATTCACTTTAGTTCCAAGCTTCGATTGAATATAATCTTTCACCTGTTGAAAATATTTGTCACCTTCAATACCGCCACCAATCAGTGTCCATTTACAGGAAAAATCAATCAGAGAAAGTGCATCTGCCAACCGTTCCAGTCTTTTCACCGGAACAATCCGGCAGCACGATACAATGTGAAATATATCTGTTTTCATCTGATGTGAAACGCCGCAGTCCAATGTGCCTATATAGCCAACCTTTATTTTTTCACTAAAATTCGGATGTCCTTGTCGGAGGTAATCTGTACCATTGCGTGAGCAGACATAAACCTTATTAATGTTTTCAAGAATATATTCCCGCATCGGAAGATAATTCAATCTGTTCCGTTCTTCATACAGATCATATCTGTGAGCACGAGACACAATTCTTATATTGGAAACTCCTTTTTGCTTTAAATATTCAGAAACACCTATCGCAACCCGGACATTTGCAAACAGCCAATAACTGTAAAGAACTACCTCGTCATAATTAGTAAATTCATATCTCTGTAGTATAGAAACAGCTTCCGAAATAAGACGCTGGCAGCGTTCCTCAAACGTCCAGAGAAAAATCCGTCTGATCGGTTTTCCAGTAATCCGTGTATTATCACTTTTCATTGCATCTGTAGGATTTACTGCCCATCTCAGACATTTTACTTTATCTTTAATCCTGCCCACACGCCGAGATGTAGTTGCTGTATTGTAATATTCCACTCCTTCTGGTGGGGTTCTCGTTATCGGTTCACCTTTGTTGATATCCTGTGCAAGAACAATAACTTTTTCAAAATTTGGAATATGATACGGTATCTCATCTTGAAAGGAGGGTTCTCCATATGAATACGGATATTTTCTTGTAAATACAATAAGACATTTTCCCATAATCACTTTCTCCTCTTCTTTTTTGCATTACGGCCTCCGAAGAAACGTTTTGCCTCTTTACAGCAATCTGCCGGCGAAATCAAAAACGCCTTCGCTGCATACGGAATAGCTTTAGATAACTGTTTTCCCCGCAAGCAGGAAATAGCACAAACCGCATGAAAACGAAAATCCACATAACGCTGCTCTTTCTTTGATAAAATTCCTTTATATGAACACATCAATTTATAAATTTGTGTCTGTGCCTGAATAAATTTTTCACCAACAGAAATACGTTCTCCATCGTGAATATACTGAATCACATAAACACCTGGCATATATCCAATCCTAAGTCCCGCTTCAATACACCGCAGCATGAATATAAAGTCTTGTCCACGTGGAACCTCACCAAATCCTTCTGTTTTTAGAAGTGCTTCTCGCCGGATCATATATATGGCTGTAGGAGCAATAGCAGTTACAATATGTGTTCTTAAAAGTTCCTCCTGAGAATAATCTTTTGCTCTGTCCATTCTCCGTACTTCAACAACACGCTCCTGCATATCATTCCACTGTACATCCTGATAAGACATATCCAAATGTCGTTTCTGCATAAATAACAGCTGTGTTTCTATCTTATCCGGAAGATACCGATCATCATCATCAAGAAAAGCAATGTAATCACCAGTACAATACTTCAACCCAAAATTCCGCGCCGCACCGCCACCAGTTGCACCGGACGTTTGTACATACCTGACAGATGGATTACGTTCAATGTACCGGTTCACGGTTTCTTCTGTCTTTCTCCTATGATCAGATCCTGATGGATTGTCATCCACCACAATAATTTCAATATTTTTATATGTTTGTGCCAGAATCGAATCCAACGCTCTTGGCAACAAATCGCTCCGCTTATAGGTTGGAACGAGTACACTCACCAGTACATTATTCATCTTTATCCGTCCCTTATCATTTCAAATGTTCAATCCCACACAACTCTCGATAGAATATGCTCATCATCAGATGATCAAAGATCATATGAATATCCTCGGTGATCTGCATACTGTTTACCGGAACGTGTAAACTGTAATCCGCTATCTTACGGAGTTTTCCACCACTATATCCGGTGATACCCACAACGGTGTTGCCACACTCTTTCGCATATTCCACAGCATTCAGAACATTTTCAGAATTGCCGCTGCCTGAAATACCAATAACCACATCGCCGGGACGCAGCCTGCCACGGAGCTGAAAACGAAAGATTTCTTCATAGCCAATATCATTCGCTATAGCCATAACCGTCGGTACATTATCATTCAGGCAGAGAAATCGGAACTTCTTTTCAGTGTACTCAGAAACTCCCTTGTTAAAATCATTCTGGAAATGGGATGCCGTAGCGGCACTTCCTCCATTACCCATAATGTAAATCATCTTTTCATTTTCAAGTGTCTGTTCCAGCAGATTCAGGACTTCATTCAATGTCTCCACATCCAGAGTACGCAGGACTGCAATTTCGCTTTCAATATATTCTTTGATCTCACTTTTATAGTTTTTCATCTGTAATCCCTTTCCTTAATATTTCCTGTGGTTTTCCCAGTTCCACGCATCTGACAGGATCTCATCAATCGAACTGTGCTTTGGCTCCCAGCCAAGCACACGCTTCGCCTTCTCACTGGAAGCAATCAGTACAGCCGGATCTCCTTCGCGCCTTCCGGCAATCACATGAGGTACCTCCTTACCAGATACCCGGGAAAGTGCATCAATCATTTCCAGTACTGTAAATCCACTTCCGCTGCCAAGATTAAAGCAATCTGACGGATTTCCTTCCATAATATGCTGCAGACCCAGCCAGTGTGCCTGTGCCAGATCAATGACATGGATAAAATCGCGGATACAGCTTCCGTCTCTTGTATCATAATCTGTTCCAAATACTGAAAATGGCTTGCCGTTCATGGCTGCCTTCACCATAACAGGAATCAAGTGTGTTTCCGGATTATGTGCTTCTCCAAGCCTGCCGTCTTTAGAATCTCCGGCGGCACAGAAATACCGGAAAGCACAATATTTCAGTCCATATGCTCTTTCATAATCCTCCAGCAATTTCTCTCCGATCAACTTAGTCGTACCATATGGATTAATCGGCTGCTGCGGATGCGCCTCGTCAATCGGTGTATACTGAGGCTCCCCAAACGTTGCCGCCGAAGACGAAAAAACAAAGTGCTTCACACCATGAGCGACACAGGCATCCAGCAGTGTCTGCATATTTGTCACATTATTCTGATAGTAGCGTGCAGGACGGATCACCGAATCCGGTACAGATGCGAATGCTGCAAAATGTACAACAGCATCAAAATGGTACCTGGTCATGAGCTTATCCAACAGCTCCCTGTCCCCAAAATTTCCCTGTATAAATTCTCCGCAGATCACAGCTTCCTGATGACCATCACTGAGATCATCAAGGACAACTGTCTCCACACCGTTCTCATTCAGATATTGATTTGTATGGGAACCGATGTATCCGGCTCCTCCGGTAATTAATACTTTCATAGCGTATCCTCCTTTAGAATCTTTTCCACAGCCAATGCGAGACAGTCCGTCTTAATTGTCCGAATTTCATATCTTTGTCCGGCTTTCACATCGCTGTCACTGTCCCCAACCATCCATGATTTTTTCTTATCAATGTCAAAATCATCTTCTGCCTGTAGAAACAGCCCAATATCCGGTTTTCTGCAGGTACAGGTGCCTGCCTCGTGCGGACATACGTAAACCTTCCTGATGACTGCACCTGACCCTGCAAGTTTCTGGCACATTCTCTCATGAATTGTGTTCACAGCTTCCATAGTCATCATTCCCCGGGCAATCCCCCGCTGATTTGTAACCACAAGCACAAGATAGCCTGCATCATTCAGCCTCCGGATTGCTTCGGGAACCCCCGGAAGGAACTCAAATTCATCCCATGATTTGATATAGTCATGTTCCGGGGCCTGCCGGTTAATAATGCCATCCCTATCCAGAAACACTGCCTTATACAAAATAAACCACCCGGCTTCCATATAAATCCGGCATAATTTCTATCTGTCTTAATTTAAGTGCTTTTCTGACATTATCCTGATGCTCCTCATCACAATAAAAGAGAAGAAAGCCTCCACCGCCTGCACCCAGAAGTTTTCCGCCTGTTGCTCCTGCTGCTATAGCCGTATCGTAATATTCTGCAATTTCCGGATTGCTGATTCCGCCTGCAAGGGTTCTTTTCTTTTCCCATCCCTGATGCAATGCTTCCCCAAAATCCCGGTTGAATCCACTGCTTGATAATGTATGGTACATATCTGCTGCCTGCTGCTTCATTCCATTTAAAACTTCAATTTTCTTTCCTATATTCTGTTTCTGTTCACTCAGTACTCCATCTGCGCTCCTGGTAATACCGGTATAAAACATCATCAGCTTGCTGCGCATCCGTATCATATCTTCTTCAGACAGTTCAATCCGATTACTGCTCACCGTATCATCCGGCAGAAAACGAAAATAATTAATGCCGCCATAGGCAGCTGCATACTGATCCTGCTTCCCAATGGGATGTCCAAGAATGTCGATTTCGACCTTGCAGGCAAGTTCTGCCAGCTGCTGGGCTGATAATCGATTTCCGATATAAGAAAATAATGCGTTGAGTAAACCAACCGTAAAAGTACTGGAAGAACCAAGTCCGGTTCCGGAAGGAACATCAGCAATAGATGTTATTTCAATACCACCTGTGATCCCCACCAGATGCAGTGCTTCACGGACAAGATCATGATGCAGTTCGCTGACCTCATCCACAATCTCTGTGCTGGAATAGCTGACCCTGATCGCATTGTCAAACTTCTTATTCACAGTAATGTATATGTATTTGTTGATTGCCATGGACACCACGGCACCGCCATTGATTCTGTAATAATCCGCCAGATCTGTTCCACCGCCGGTAAAACTGATACGTAAAGGTGTTCTTGTGATAATCATCTGTACTTCCACTCCTTGTTTGCTTTTTCATAATTCTCCATCGTTCCAATATCCTGTAAATAACCTTTGGTCTCCCATCCATACATATTTCCAACTAATTGAGGAAGAACATCTTTGCCAAAATCAAGAATCCCTTCCTGCTTCGGTAAATAATCGAAAATCTGCTTTCTGGCAATATACATACCTCCATTTGCCAGATTACCCTTAGGTTTATCCGGTTTTTCTTCAAACTCTACGATACATCCGGTATCATCTACAGATGCAATCCCACACTGCGTTGGCTGACTGGTATGAAAAAGAGCCATAGAAAGAATTCCATTATGGTTTTTGTGAAACTTCTGAAATGCTGTCAGATCTGCATCTGTAAGATCATCCGCATAACAGATCATAAAATCTTCATCATCGCCTATAAAATCACGGTTGGCAGCTACTGTTCCACCACTGCCAAGCAATGTTTCCTCATAAAATTCCTTCACTACAGGACTACCTTCTCTCTCATTCCAGTCATGTAGAAAATCCTGCACTTGATCTGCCAGATAATGAGTGTTTACCATAACCTCTGTTATCCCATGCTTCGCAAACAGTCGAAGCCACCATTCCATCACCGGCTTTCCACAAACAGGGATCAGACATTTCGGAGTTGTTTCCGTCAGAGGACGTAATCTTGTACCAAAACCTGCTGCAAGTAAAAATGCTTTCATTTTGCTCCTTCTCCTTTCAGTACGACCGCAACGGTCATGAACAATATTTTTATATCCATGGCAAGCGATCTGTTTTCTACATAGTACAGTTCTAATGCCTGCCGCTTTCCGCTTTCATATGTACTGTCACTTCGCCCATTCACCTGCCAGTAACCTGTCAGCCCGGGCTTTGCAGTCATCAGCAGCTCAAATCCGGCATCTGTGTAGTGATGCCGTTCAGATGCTACTACCGGTCTTGGACCGACAATACTCATATCTCCCCGCAAGATGGTAAAGAGCTGTGGCAGTTCATCTATACTGGTCTTACGAAGAAACCTCCCTATTTTTGTGATACGTGGATCATTTTCCAGTTTGCATTCTGTCTGATATTCTCTGATCTGCTCCGATGTCAGCCACCGCTTCAGATCATCTGCATTCATCACCATCGTGCGGAACTTATACATCTTGTATGTTTTCCCATTCTGCCCCAGGCAAATTCTCTTGTGAATCGCCGGACCTCCGTCACTCAATCTGATAGCAGCCGCTACCGGAAGTGTGATCGGCATTGTCACGAGTAACCCTAAAAAAGAAGCAGTAATGTCAAACAATCTCTTTGTTGCCAGATAGAACCAGCTTTTCTTCTGTGCTGTTCCAACCGTTCTCACTTCTTGCATTTTGTAATTCGCAGTACTTTCTTTTGTCTGCATATTTGTCTGTTTCCATCCTTTCCCTGGTATCTGTCAAACCAGCACTGTTCACATTTCTTTATTCATTTGCCTGCCGGCAGACATATCCTCTTTTAAACCATTGTCAAAAAGTGTACCTTATGCCAAAATCCCTACATCCTTTTCAGGGTTCCAAAAATGATCAGATCAGGACAATATTCCACATATTTTAAGAAAAATCGTTGAATATACTTGAAAAACTACGCAATATATGATAGTTTTAAAGATAATGATGAGACTGTCATAAGGTACACTTTTTGACAGTCTCATCGTTCGCTTTCTTTTAAATTGCATCCAATTCTATATTCCCGTAATCGCCGATAAAATGTGGATTCGCTCATATTGCAGATAGCAAGAATCTCTTTGAGAGGTATTTTTTTTTGCTCCCATCCCAGTACCAGTTGAGGAAAATTTTCCGGCACATCTTTTCCAGGCCTCCCAAATTGAACACCTCTGGCTTTTGCTGCTGCGATTCCTTCTGCCTGCCGTTTTCTGATGTTTTCCCGTTCACTTTGCGCTACAAAGGACAGAATCTGAAGAACCAGATCAGCTATAAATGTTCCCATCAGATCCTTACCCTGTCTGGTATCAAGCAATGGCATATCTAACACACAAATATCAACACCTTTTTCCTGCGTCAACATTCTCCATTGTTCCTGAATTTCCTTATAATTTCGGCCAAGTCGGTCTATGCTCAGAACATAGAGCAGATCTCCTGCTTTCATTTTTCGTATCATTCGTTTATAATTTGGTCTGTCAAAATCCTTTCCCGATTGCTTATCCATATAAACGTTATTTTGTGGTATTTCTTTTTCCCGGAGTGCAAGCAACTGCCGGTTCTCGTTCTGGTCTGTGCTTGATACCCTCACATAACCAAATGTGTTTGTACTCATATCAGAATTCCTCCATTTCTTCTGGGCCTTTTTTATCATTAGTAAAAATATCTGGGCAATCCAGTGCATCATTTTTTAATTAAAAATGGGATGCTGAAAATTCAACATTCTCAGCATCCCATTTATTTTTCTGTACCAGTAACTTCCCTTAGCAAAAATCAGGAAGAAACCATAGAAAAAGCACCCTGAGGTTTGCTACCCCAAGATGCTTCTGTTACTTTAATACCACTTTATTTTAAATCCATCTCTGCCAGCTGTTCGATCTGGTTTCTTTTCTCATATACGATACCTATCACATACACCACACCGGCATTTTCTTCAATCCAGTAATAGATGATATATCCTCTTACCATCATTTTATGGATCCCCTTGCTGCGCCATGGTTCTTCTGTCAGAGGGTTTCTTTGCGGCATCTCACACAGACTTTTAAGAGCCGTTCGAATATCGTTCACATATTTTCTGGCGGCTTCCGGATTTAACAACTCATCCTGAATATACTCTGCATAATCTAAAATATGCTTATTTGCCTGTGTGGTTGATCTTACTTCATATTTTTTCATCCAAGTTTCTCCAGAATCTGGTCAAGAGCTTCATCAACTGGCAAACTCTCACCTGACATTGCCTGCTGCAGTCCTGTTTCCATCATCGTATTAAATTCAACGTCTGTCATGGTATCACGTGTTTTTGGCATAACTGGTACCGTAACAGAAAAGGGAATCCCATTTCGTAAAATAACCTGTCTGTACGTCATATTGATAAAAGACGATACAGATACTCCAAGTTTTTCGAGAATGGCCTCTGCCTGTTCTTTTACATCTGCTTCCACACGGACATTCACATTTGCATTTCTTGTTGCCATATCAACACCACCTTTCCTGTTTTCATTGTAGCGTATTGTGTTGCATTTTGCAATACATTTTTAAATTATCACAAAATTTGGTAATCCAGTGTATTATTTATATTGTTCTCACACCCCGATCATCTCCTCTCTCCGGCTTATCTTTTCCCTGCTTTTCCTGAATGAGCTTTTTATTGATTTCCAGCCGTTCATGGATAGATAGCTTCTTCTCTATCCCAAACATTGCAGTAATTCTGCCCTCTTTCTTATCTGCCACCTGCTGTTCTCGGCGTTCCTGCACTCCTTTTTCTTCCAGACTACAAAAGCTCTGTAGATAAGGCAGGACATGATTCTGCATATCCGTCAGGTCTTCCATATACTTTTGGAATTCTTCATTTCCCTTGCCTTTCTGATAGTTAATCCAGCTTTCGTCTGTTAGTCTCATTTCATTCTGCAGCTTTAATTGACTGAGAAATCCTCCGTTTCCGGTGCCGATATCTATTTTCCCCTTAAAATGATGCAGCATCTGATCGCCTTTTTCTGCATAATACACTGTAAAAAACATCTGTGCAGTTGTCGTTGGTTCATTGGTTTTTGGATTACGCTCAGCATACCATGCTTTGTCCTGTTCTGCGGTTCGGGAATCCAGATCGGATAATTTGGGGCATCGTGGATTCATGAACTCACTTTTCTCACAGTAATTGACATATACCATCGGCTCCATATCTTTCGGAAGTTCCGGTTCGTAGGTCTTCAAACGTTCGATCAACACTCCGGCACGGACTGACAAATCACATTCTTCCTCTACAAGGTCCTTCAAATAAGAAATATAAGAATGCATATTGCCACTCTGCAAATCCAGAATTACCTCTTGCACTGTATTTTCTCCTGGCTCAAGATTATCCCGATATTCATATGGTTCAAAAGCTTCTGCAATTTCATCCAGTGCCTCTGCCAGCTGTTCCGTTGTCATCTTCTCTGGATACATTGCTTCCCTGACGTCCCTCATAGGTACATATTTATAGTCCGGCAATGCTTCATGAATCTTCTCAATTCCCTCCCGTACCAATGCAAGTTCTCCATAAAATCGAACATCGTCCATCAGATTTCCGAATACGGTATTCCCTTTAACGATTGCAAATTCGGCTTCATCATAGTAACTGTCTTCCGGATCACGATAAATAATTCCCATTGAGCATCCCAGATAAGCAGTTTCTGGGTTCTCCCTATATTTCTCATAGACTGCAGCTATCTGATTAACATCGGTACTTTTTTCATAAGCTCCCATATCGTGGAACTCATCGCATTCTGCGGCAAAGTATTCCAGGTACGGTTCTTTCTTCGGTGGCATATTGTTAAGAACATTATCAATCATGTTGTAATTTGCTTCTTCCAATTCTTCCACCTTTGCCAGTGGCTTATACTCTCCCTGGCTTTTCTGAATTTCCGCCATTACGACTTTATCCATTTCTTCCACTTTTTCCATGAGAAGATCATAATCTCCACGAATGTGTTCTCCCGTCCATCCTTCCTCTTCCAGAAGTTCCTCTGCCGCTTCTTCAATGGAAATCTCATCATTTTCATAAACACCACCATCTATCAGGCGGAAATCTTCGTCATAAAAGGAATAATCATATCCTTCTTCAGTAGTCTGGATAGCAAAATAGCGTTCGCCCACCTGATATGCAAGTTCATTCAGTGTCTGTTCTTCCAGATTCAAAAAGTTATCCAGGTCTGCAAAGCTGATACTGTCTACAAAATGTGCTGTTACATTTTCACCATCATTCATAACTACGATATCACTGACAGACAGGGAATGTCCGCTGAAGTCTTCTGGTCTGCTAATGTTGAATTTTTCAAAAATATCATCCAATGACATATTTTCCAATAATTCTCCAACATAGACAAGCTCATAATCCTCTTTTTTTATCTGCATACCATGACTTTCAATGAAACTCATATTCATAAATTTATAATTTTCGCCCGATGAACCATCCCTAATCTGATAAATACCAAACTGCCGCTTTGTCCCAATCAGTAAATCCATTTCTTCCAGCGATAGAACCTGCGAATTATTTTTCGTTTCTCTGCCTGTTATCATATTTCTCGCCATACAAATTCCTCCTGTATTCTGAAAGATGGCATAATCGGCAGAACCTTCTTCTGCCAAATTTTGCCCTCTTTCCTGTTTTTCTTATTCCAGACCGAAGTCCCGCTTTCTGTTTTCCCTGCCGTTTTCACTTTCCCGCTGGCTTTTTTCTTTATAAATCTGCAATTTTTCATGGATCGAACCACGTGCTGGTCTTTCTTCTTTCTCTTTTGATTCTGACTGCTCTACTTCTGTATCTTCCCGCTCATCCATATTAAGAAGAGCATTTAGTTCTGACAGCCG
>CAVKTR010000028.1:0-37395 GCA_963659325.1 Dysosmobacter segnis | reverse complement strand
AAAATATGAATTACATTATAATTTATCAAAACGCTGTTTTCTCTTGACAAATCTCTTTATCTTATATATGCTTTTCATAAACTAACAGTGTTAGTTTATTCACATACTGCATATTTACGAAAGGATTTTTTATATGGCACGAACAGGATTACCTTATGAATTCATTTTAGACACTGCACTACAGTTAGTGGAAGAAAAAGGATTTGACAAATTTTCCATGCATGATTTGGCCAAAGCACTTGGCATTAAAACTCCGTCTCTGTACAATCACTTTTCCGGAATCAAACAATTACAAAAAGAGCTTGCTCTTAAAATCGAACAGGATCTGTATCATCAATCCACTCAGGCTATGAAGGACAGATCACCAGATGACATGATCCGTGCACTGGCACACACTCAATTCGCATATGCAAAGCAGCACCCTCATTTATATCAGGTCATATTGGCACTCCCAACAATTGAAAAAAATGACATAACAGATGATGTCACTTTAAAATCAGATACGGAAAATGATTCCTCCGCGAAAGCCCTGGCAACTGCTCCGTCTTTAGAAAATGCCGCATGGCATTCTGTAGAGCCGATTCGAATCGCATTGAGCCAGTACAAACTTAGTGACGCAGATGCCATTCACTTAAACCGCATGTTCCGAAGTACGATCCACGGATACATCAGTCTGGCTTCTGCCGGATATCTGGCACATCAGAAGTATTCTACACAGGAAAGTTTTGATGCCACTGTGGAATATTTCATCGCATTAGTTCATTTACAGGAAAAGGAGGCTCATATATCTCATGATTTCTACGAAAAATAAGATCGTGGTCTTTGTCCTAATGGCTGCCGGTTTTATCGGCTCCTTAAGCCAGAACCTGCTGACTTCCGCACTGCCATCCATTCTGGCAGATTTCGGAATCTCTGCGGCGATCGGACAATGGCTGACCACAAGCTACATATTAGTAATGGGCGTGATTACTGCCCTGACTGCATTTTTATTTTACAAATTTGAAACAAAACTTCTGGTGCAGGTGTCACTGACCATTTTTCTGGCAGGCTGTGTCCTGTCTCTCTGTGCACCGAATTTTCCACTGCTGCTTGCCGGACGGATCATTCAGGCCTGCGGTGCGGGACCGCTGATTCCACTGCTGCAGACAGCCGTACTTTACCTTTATCCACCGGAGCATCAGGGACAGGCTCTGGGACTTACCGGAATCATCGTTGGTTTTGCACCGGCGGTCGGTCCGACCTTATCCGGTCTGTTGGTAGACGCTTTCGGCTGGAGAAGTATTTTCGTATTTCTGATCATTTTTACCTGCATCATTATGGTGCTGGGACAATTTTCACTGCAGAGTATCGGCGAACGGCAGAACCTGTCACTGGATGGCATTTCCGTTCTCTTATATGCCCTCGGTTTTTCCACCTTTATGCTGGCAGTTACGTTCTTAAAATCCGGTGCATTCTTAAGCGCAAAGGTATTGCTGACATTTGCCATCGGCATTGTCAGCCTGGCAATTTTTGTAAAACGTCAAAACAGCAGCAAGGCTCCGTTACTGAAGCTCTCACTGCTGCGTGACCGTTCTTTATTAATGGGTACGATTCTTCTTGGAATCGCCTATGTCATGAATATGGCCGGTACGATTCTGGTTCCGCTGTTTAATCAGTCCATCTGCCCTTACAGCGCAACGGTTTCCGGACTGATCCTGCTGCCAGGTTCTTTATTGATTGCCGCATTCAGTCCTTACTCCGGTAAATTAAAAGACCGTTATGGCGCAAAACGAATCTGCCTGATCGGTATGTTTTTCATGCTTGCTGGGAATCTGCCTTTCGTGTTTTACACGGAAGCCGTTGGGATTCTTCCGATCGTGATCGCATATGCTTCCCGCTGCATGGGAATGACATTCCTTATGACACCGAGTACCGCACTTGCTGTACAGGATCTGAAACTGGAAGATAAACCTTACGGCATGGCGATTTTAAACTCCCTGCGCCAGATGAGTGGATCATTGTTCTCCACTATTTTAGTCGTAATTGCTACGATTGCATCCGCACCGGCATCCTTAAGTGTAACCGGTATTCACGTAGCTTTCGCAACTATGGTTGGATTTTCCGTAGCAGGAATTTTCCTGACGCTGGCAATCCGATCCTCTGATCAGTCCTGATCTTGGCAGGCTGCCTGAAGCAGATCTGAAAAAGTCTGCAACACCACATCTGCCTGCGCACTTTTCGAAGCTTCTCCGATTCCGGCTGCATACATACCACCTGCTTTTGCAGCCAGAATCCCTGCCTCGGCATCTTCCACTACCATGCAGACTTCCGGTTTCAGTCCGAGAAATTCCGCTCCTTTTAAAAACACTTCCGGATCTGGTTTCGATCTTGTGATATTGGTACCATCGGATATCGCATCAAAAGCATCTGTCAAATTTATTTTTTCCAGAATATACTTTGCATTTTTACTGGAAGATCCAATGGCAAGTCTGTATCCTCTTCTTCTCAGTTCAGCCAGAGTATCACGCACTTCACCGGATACATCTGCCGGTGTCATTGTATCCAGCAGTTTTCGATATGTTTTGTTTTTCTCTTCCGCAAGTGCTTCTTTTTCTTCTGTCGTAAACGGTTTTCCCTCATATCGTTCCAAAATAATTTCCAGCGATTCCATCCGGCTCACACCACGCAGACGATGATTGATTTTTTCATCAAAATAGATATCAAGTCTGTCTGCCAGTGCCTTCCAGGCCTGAAAATGAAACTTGTCTGTAAATACGATCACACCGTCCAAATCAAAGATCAATCCTTTTATATTTTTCCACTTCTCATCCTTCATTATAAAAACAACCTCATATTCTAATTCTCACCCTTATAAAAACAGGCATTTCCCTCCATACTGAGAAAATGTTTTTCCTTCGTATTGAAATAGTTCATCCCTCATCAGATGTAATCTTTTCCGCACAAAGCATCCACAGGGCTGACCCCGGTAAATGCCGACCGTCCCATAATTTTTTCCATTGTGGCATGGATAAATTCCGGATTTCCACTATAACTGTTGATGTATGTCTTCATCATCGGCGCATCAAACAGATGATACGGATATGCTGTGGAGATCATCATCGTCGGGATTTCCGATGCAAACCACGGTGCATCATCCCCAAGACCAAAGCAGACATTCCAGTTCAGGCGCAGTGTCGTGTTATTTGACGCATTTTCCATATTACAGATATACACGTACAGATCATAATCCTGCTTCATTTCCTCTACGCTTCGATACATTTCATGCATCAGTCTCTGCTTTTCCGTTGTCATTCCCGCCGGATCCATAAAATCCTCCACTACGATAGATGTCCGTCGGTCTCTGACTGTCACTTCAAACCCTTCTTTTTCAAACTGCCGTTTCCATTCCTGCACAAACGGGTGCTCCGGATTCATATCTTTCTGAATCACATTGAGGTACACACGTTTATACTTTTCCGGTGATATTGGAAGCAGCTGCTGTTCATCGCGCACAAGCGTAACTGCCTGATCTGCAACTTTTTTCGCCCAGGATTTATGAATACTGCATCCGACGATTTTCTGCGCCGCTTCCCCAGGTACCAGAGTATCGGTACGTTTCTTTTCATGCAGCCGTAAAGACGCCTTAGTGGCAAGGATCCGCAGTACTGCCTCATCCAGCCGTTCTTCACTGAGTACTCCCATTTTTACTGCGGTCAGCAGATATCCATAATCTTCTTCCCGACTTTTATTAAACAAGATCATATCGCAGCCTGCCGCAATGGCCTTCGGAATAGCCTCACTTCGTTTCATGGATGCCGTAAATCCCACCATTGGAGTCGCATCTGTACTGATCAGACCATTGAATCCCAATTTTTTACGCAAAAGTCCGGTCAGGAGTTCCGGTGACAGCGATGCCGGGCGCAGCATCTCCTGGCGTGTCGCATCCGGATTTAACTTCTTTACATAAGCGGGCTGCGCGATATGACCAACCATTACGGTCTTAGCTCCCTGTTCGATCAGATTTTTGTATACATAGCCGTAGGTTTCATCCCAATGATCCGCGGAAAAAGAATTCACACTGGTCAGAAGATGCTGATCACGCTCATCTACACCATCTCCCGGGAAATGCTTGATTGCAACTGCTACATGATATTCATCAGCCGCTTTCAGATACTGTGAAGCATATTCCAGTACTTTTTTCGGATCACTGCCAAAGGTACGCACATTGGTGATCGGATTGTGAAACTCATAATTAATATCCACAATCGGTGCAAAAGACCAGTTCAGTCCAAGTGCAGCACCCTCCTGACACGCAGTCAGTCCCATACGATAAGCATTATTCGGATCATTTGTGGCAGCTACCGCCATTGGTTTTCCAAAAGAAGTTCCTTCCAGTGCAAGCCCGTCTCCACCGGCTTCTGTATTTGCTGCCAGTAAAAGCGGTATCTTTGAAAATTTCTGAATCATCCGATGTGTCTTTTGAATATTATCTGCTGTATCTGCCCGGTACATCAGTCCACCCACACCGATATCCTGTGTCAGATGTTTTAATAACTCCGGATCATTTCCGAGTCCCATCGGGCAGAACACCTGACCGCATTTTTTCTCAAGACTCATATTTTTCCATGTATCCAGCACCCATTTCTCCGCTGCATCGTCCAGGAAAAACGGTTTTGCCTTCATATTAATTTCTGCCATTTGTTTTATTCCTCTTTTTTCTTAAAATATTTCCGAAGGAAATACGCCGGACCGCAGCTCCATGCATGGCAGTAACTGTTTACGATCGTACCGCCATATGGTGATTCGCTGCTGTTTTCCGGATTATATAACTCCCAGAATGTATCTGCTCCCAGATCAGCCATTCCGCCCCAGTAAGCCTCCAGCTTTTGCAGTGCCTTATCCCGTTTTCCCACATGAATTAATGCATCCACATAATTGTGATACATATACGGAGTCACCATCTGTTCTGCCTGCTCCAGTGTGTCTGTCCTCTCCATCAGCTCCGCTGCCGCCTGTCCTTCCACAGCTTCTCCCAGAACCATCCAGACCTGAGAAGCGATTGATACCTGGTGCTCTTTTCCACTCACATAACACTGTCTTCTCGCATCCCACAACCATTCATTCGCCGCAATTCTGCACTCACAGTACAAACCGGACAGATACTCTTCTGTCATAACATCACCAAGGATCTGAGCAATCTGAATTGCTGCTGAAAGCGCATACAGCAAGATTCCCTGTGCAGATGCCTGTTTATTCAAATGCAGATTCCAGTCCACAAAACACCAGCCCAGCTGATCAGAATCACGTACCAGATATCTCTCATCCAATGATTCTCTTGCAAGTTCAATCTGATGCAATGCCGTCGGCCATAATTCTCTCAGTGTTTCTTCATCCTTTGTCTCCACATAATAATCCCGAAGAATATTAATAAAAAACAGGGAATAATCAAACATTTTTGTATCATCCACTTCCGGTTCCGGCTCCAGGAAAAGACATGCACCGATTCTGCCGTTTTCCATTGGAAGTGCTGCAAACAAATACAGGCACGCTTTTACCATGTCATTTTTCCGATACGTTTCATAATTTGCCAGCGCCTGCATTCTGAGATCACCGATCCAGAGACGACGGTCTCTCTTCGGTCCATCTTCAAATACGGTCTGCATACAGTTATGCAGGGTTCGGCAGGCAATTTTATCCAGCTTTGCCAGGATTTCACTCTGCGCCTGAAACTCACACAGTTCTTCCTCTTTTACAGAGGAAACCGCCGTACAGCACGCATGCTTTACCACAAGTTGAAATTTACTGCTGATATCCAGCACTTCAATCATGACATAACGAAAGGCATACCGCCGTGGAAGATCTACTTCCGATGGAATCACATCCACATGAATCTGTTCTTCTTCAATCCAGGAAGAGCAGATCCATCCTTCATAACTTTTTGCATCCTCAAAAAGCTCCACCGGATTTTCCGCAAAATGAATTTTTAACCAGACCGGTGCATCCGGATGACTTCCGATATATCCCAGTTTCAGGTGAAGATATCCTACCTGGTGATCGCCAAAATCCAGACAGATCCGGCTTCCCTTTTTCAACTTCTGCGCTTCATAGGGATGATCTGTCAAAACCGTCACTTTATCCTGTTCTTTTTTAAGCTGAACCGTCTGCTTCACTTCAACTTCTGTTTCATGCAGGGCCGGCAGCAAACGCAATGCCTTATCTAAAAATTTCTCATTCTTCATTTCTGCTGTTATTTCCTTCATTTAAAATTTATTCACGGAATATTTGGCTCTAAAAAAGCAGCCCCCGATGGTTTTCCAGGAGGGCTGCCGCAACATTCTTATCTGATCCTTTTAAACAGAATTTTCATCAGCAGCTTTTCGTTATTCAGATATATCAAAAAGACCACCAATAATACCGCATTGATAATCGATTGCGTCGACGCTGTCACCACATTTGACAAAACAGCAAACGTAGAATTCAGCAGTGACATACAAACCGCAGCCAGCAAAAATCCAATTTTTTCATTACTAAATCTGCTTATGTAAGAACCAATAAACATCGGTAAAAATGCGGTAAACATAATCGAAATAGAACCAAAATTCAACTGCCCGCCGTTAATGGTTGTATTTCTTGCCGCATTTAAAAATCCGACAATTCCCATCAGTGCACCACAGAATGCATAACAGATCACCGCATTCGGCACTTCTTTTATTCCGGTATTGACCGCAACCTTCTGTCCGTTTTTCAAAGCTCTGTAATCATAGCCAAAGCGTGTATGGTCAAAAAGCACTATCGTCAGAACCAGAACTGCCACAATGATCAGTGCTGCATAAACCCATGTGCCGGCAAATCCGGACATCGAAGAATTCTGCACTTCTGTCATCACATATTTTCCATTTGTGAGGGTATACATAATACCTTCATACAAAAGGGTCACTCCAAGTGATGTAATGATCGGTGGAATTCGAAGGAGCACATAGATCGTTCCTGATAACAGTCCCAACACCGCACCTGCCACAATCGTAACAACCAGCATCAAAGCTGCACTTCCTGAGCCACCACCTAACACGGCATAACTGATCTTGGCGCCTATAATAGAAGCCAGTGCTGCCATAGATCCAAGGGAAAAATCGAATCTTCCGCTGTTTAAGTTTATAGACAGTGCAATCGTTGTCAGCATAACAATCGCCGTATACACTACAAAATTGTCGAAGCTCTTTCTGTTTGTTATGATATTTGCTCCATGTGACAGGCATATTATTTCAAGAATCACAAATGCCAGTACAGGAATCACGATAGTTCCTGCTATTTTCTTAGGGGTACTCATACTTTGCAGCCTCCAATTTTTTTATCTCTGTTTATTTAGACTCAACCAGAGTTTTTACCGCATCAAATGTAACATCGTTACCGATAATGCTATCCAGTGTTGCTTTGTCATAGATTGGCGCATCACCACTGTCTGAAACAAAATATTTGTCAAATGTCTCTACATCTGTTGCAACGAGATATTTCTGGCTGATAGATGGTGCGTTTCCATCCTCATCACGAATTACATTTCCGTTGATCGCATTCATTACAAGTGCAAATACCGGTCCGATAGAAGAAGAATATTTTCCTGCCAGGTAAGTAAGTTTTCCATCTTTCATTGCTGCTTCATTTGCAGATGTAAAGGAATCAATATCAGAGAAGGAGATTCCTGCCTCATTTAAGGACTGTGTAAAGAATGTAGTTGCCATTCCTACAGAAATGAATGCATCCGGAGCTTTCTGAATAGCTGCATTGAGCTCATCTGTGGTTGTATCGCCATAACCCTGAAGATATGCAACAACATCCACATCACCGGAAACTTTTGATAAATCTACAGTCTGATCCTGGAAGATCTGTCCTACGATCGCATCCATATCACTTGCGCCGCCATAAGTACAGCCAAGACCTGTCAGTACACCTGCTACACGATAAACATGCATCGGATTTGGAATAAATGCACCGTAAATTGCTACTTTTGATGCGCCCTGCTCTTTGTAATAAGCTCCCATCTCCTGACCGGCTTCAAACTCAGTCTCATTGCTCGGTCCAACCTGTCCGGCAAAATACTCGTAATTTTTGTAAGTTTCATACTGATCATCATCTAACACACCGGATGCAACTGCATAATAGACACCATATTTCTCACAGGTCTCAATCTGCTGTGCACGGTCATTGCTTGAGAATGAAATAATGGCCTGACATCCCTGGGATGCAAATTTTTCAATGGCTGCTTTCTCATCTTCTGCACTCTCAAGCGCATCTGTATAAGTAAATGTTACATCGTAGTTATCTTCAATATAATTTTCGTAATAATTGCGGAATCCCTGTGCTTCCTCTCCGCTGACATCAGCTACCAGTACACCAATCTTAGCTGCACTCTTGCTGTTTGTTTTTTCAGACTCAGCAGACGCGGAAGTTCCCCCCTGATCTGCATTGTTGCCACATCCTGCAAGCATGGAAACTGCCATCGTTCCCACGATCAATGCACTGACAAGTTTTTTTACTCTCTTTTTCATTTTTTGTTTCCTCCTCAAAAATTTGTTTTTATCTGTTCCATGCAGGCATTCCCTTCCCCGTCTGTATGGAATTTCTTTAACGTTTCATACGCTAAATTCACTATAATATTTTTATCTCGGCAATAAAGATGACCGGTAATTCATACTGGTGATATATACAACGATCAGGAAAAATGCTGCACTGATCAGCTGTGTAATTCCATAAGCCGCACTTCCATCGATCAAAAGCTCCAGAATATCGTTTAAAAGCATAAACGAAAATCCGCCAACCAGTGCCGCATGGATTCTGGAACGGGCGCCACCGGAAATCGGCATTCCACCAAACACGATGGCAATAAAGATATTCATACCAATGCTGGATGCGGTTGATGTGGTAACGGATGGTGTATAGATCAATGTCAGAAATGCACCAAGTCCGACTCCGACTCCCGCCATCACAAACGCAATGATCGTATATTTGCTGGATTCAATTCCAGTCAGTGCCGCACAGAACGGATTGCCTCCGATAAATTTCTGTCGTCTTCCAGTTCTGGTCAGATTGAAGATCACAAAGCAGACTGCAAAAAACAGAAACAGCATTACGATCTTGAATATCATATTATCAAAAGGCTTTACTACCACACTCGGAATACTGATTCCACCAAGCGCACCGCCTTTTGTTGTAATAATCTGTCCTGCTACCGCGGACAATACCGACATCATCGCTACCGTTGTTACAAATGCCGGAATGTGAAAAACAGATGCCAGCACCGAATTGAACAGCGAACATGCAATACCAACCAAAAACATCACAAGGATCATCAACACCACATTTTCTGTCTTGTTATAGGTAACCACTCCCATCGTTGCAGAAAACAGTGTCGCCGCTCCCAGACTGATATCAAAGGTTCCCAGCGTATAGATAAAAATTGCTCCGGTTGCCACAACGGCCAGCACAACCCCTTCGTTAAAAACAATCTGCAGATACATATCCAGGCGATAACCTTTCATCATAACAACACCCACAAATATGCCAAACAAAACGGCAAGTGCCACAAACGGAAGTACTGTTATTACAATCTGAGAAACTTTGTATTTGTCAATTTCCTGTTTCTTTTCTTTTTCTGTACTCATAACAAACCTCTCCTATATCATATATCTAATAACATCCGCATCCGTCAGAGACTTACTCCGCATAAATTCATGAGCAATCTCACCATCTTTCATGATCAGCATACGGTCACTCATTCCCATGAGTTCCGGCAATTCCTCACTGATCAGCAAAATTGCTTTTCCTTCTTTTTTCAGCTGTATCATTAACTGATACATGGCCTGTTTTACTCCAATATCCACACCTCGGGTCGGACAATCCAGAATCAGGATCTCACTTCCACAGCCAATCCATTTTCCAAATACGACTTTCTGTTTATTTCCTCCGGATAACTGACTGGTAAGCTGATTTTCATCCGAACATTTAATGGAAAGTTCTTCAATCTGTCGTCTGACATACTTCTTTTCATTTCTGTTTGTGATGAAATGTCCCCCTACTGCATAACAGTCCATGCCGGCAATCGCAATGTTATCTTTGATACTTGCTGACAGGCAAAGGGATTCTACATCTCTGTCCTTGGACACATATCCGATTTTATGTTCTACCGCTATATGCGGATTGGTGATCGCATCTCCATTTCCGGTCACAACCTTTCCTGATTCCAACGTCAAAGCTCCAAACATTGCTTTTCCAAGTGCATGCATTCCACAGGAAGACAGACCACCCACACCAAGGATCTCACCTTTCTTTAAGGTAACACTGATATTTTTTAACTGATCCCGGTAGCAAAGTCCCTCTGCTTCCAGTGCTGTCTCATCCAGACTTCCCGGTTCAAAATCACTTCTGTAATAATCTCCCTGCAATTCACGTCCGATCATGCTTGTCCGGATTGCATCTGCATCAAACTCTTCTTTTTTGAAGGTCCGGATCAGACTTCCATCCCGCAAAACCGTAAGCGTGTCACACACCTGCATAATTTCTTCCAGATCATGAGAGATAAAAATAACTGTTTTTCCGTCATCTCTGATTTTCCGGACCAGACGATACATCAATGTTCTTCCATCCTGTGACAGCGCTGTGCTTGTCTCATCAATGACAAGAATATCCGGATTTTTCATCATGACTTTCGCAATTTCTACCAGTTTTCGTTTCTGGAAATCCAGCATTTCCATTGGCATATCACCTGTGACATCTTCCACACCAATGGCTTTCATCACCTCTGTGGCCTGCTCATTCATCTGCTTTTTGCGAACAATCCCAAATTTATTTTTAAACGGTTCCAGTTCCGCCAGGAAAATATTTTCGGCTACCGTAACTCCCGGAATCGTTCCACTCTCCTGAACGACCATTCCAATTCCATGCTGTAACGCATCAATCATGCTGGTCGGTTTCCAGGTCTGTCCCCGAAATAACATTTCTCCTTCTGTCGCTTTCTGCATTCCTGCCGCAATCGAAGAAATGGTAGATTTTCCTGAACCGTTCTCTCCGATCAGACCTCTGATCTCTCCCGGATACACTTCCAGATCGACGTTCTTAAGTGCTGTTACATTTCCAAATTGTTTGGAAATGTGTTTCATCTCCAGAATCGGTCCTCCCATATTCATTCCCTCCGTTCCTTTCAAACTGAATATAGTTTTATTATATTCTTAATTTAAAATCTTTAAATTCACAATTCAGCTCAGTTTTATTGACCTATTTGATACTGTTTGTTAATATAAGTCATATATATTAACGTTTTTTGACATTTTTCAATATTCAAGAGGAACAAAAAGAGGAGGATTTTTACCAGTGGATGTTAGGGAATTAGCTCATCAGATCTATCAGTTAAATGAAGAAGAATTATTTTACAAAGAACAGTACGAAGCCAGAAAAGAAGGACAGATCCATGCCTACATTGCACGCCAGGATATAAAAAAAGTGATTCAGAAACACCGGCTGATTCCTGAAGTACCAGAAACCATCCCGGAAGAATTTCTGGATTCTTTCTTTTTTGATACTTCCGATAAATCCAGTATTGTCGTACAGAAACACAACCGATACAGTCCGGCCATCGTTCACTCACACACTTTTTTTGAACTGGTATATGTATACGATGGTACCTGTACACAGGACATTTCCGGTCAGACACTGCATATGAAAACCGGTGATTTCTGTGTCATTCCACCCGGAGCGGAACATTCCATCTCCGTATTTGACAACAGTATCATCATAAATATTCTGCTGCGGCGAAGCACACTGCACAGTATGTTTTATACTTTTTTGAATACGCCAAATAAACTGTCATCCTTTTTTCTGAACAACATTTATACCAAACGGTCCAATGACTATATTTTATTTCACTCAGGAATTGATCCGACTCTGAAAGAAGCTTTTATCTGGATGCTCTGGGAAAGTATCAACAAGCAGGAATATTTTTATCAATGTATTTCCAATACATTACTTCTGGTTTTCTGCCTGTTAGTAAGAAATTACTCGGAATCGGTTCAGACGCCACTGTTCAGTGACCGTTTAGATGTACAGCGTTATGCGATCATTCAGTTTATTCAGGATAACTATCGCGATGTTACCCTGTCGACGGTAGCAAAACGCTTTCACTATTCAAATGAATATACTTCCCGCCTGATCAAAGATCTCATGGGAATGACTTACACAGAAATTGTCCGCACCGTTCGCATTGAACGATCTCAGGACTTTCTGACAAATACAACAATGACAATCGCCAACATTGCGGAAGCAACCGGTTATGATACACCGGAACATTATATCCGGCAGTTTAAAAAACATACCGGTCTCACGCCGTCTGCGTTTCGTAAGCAGGCGGCGAAAAACCGGCATTTTTAGAATACGATATAAATACTTTTTGCCCCATTCATTTCCGGAATGGGGTATTTATATTTCAGCGCCCGTGCGCCTGTCCGCGGATGGATAAACGTTGTGGAATCTTCCAATGTAATATGCGCAATCGCATCCAACTCCAGTTGGATAATTTCCGGTGGCCACGGAGTCTGCTTATGGGAACTGATGATTTTCTGAATCGGAAGTTTCTGTACTTCTTTCAGATGCCTGGCAAACCGATAGACATTTTCACTCTGGTCAAACTGAATCCACAGACTGTTACTGATATTGTCCCCGGAAAATAATATAGCGGTCTGCTCATCAAAAAAGACAACGCTTCCCATTGTATGTCCCGGCAAAAAAATCACTTTCACCTTACGTTCGCCAAGGTCAATGATTTCACCGTCCTGTAAGGCATCAAACTTACAGTCTTTGTATTCCAGATATTTTTCTTTGTCAAAATCCTGTGGCCACGGATATTCTTCCGGTGATTTTTCCCGCAGGATTTTCTGAATCACCAACGGTTTCTGCTCTGTCTGGTACAGGCGATACACGGTTTCTTCATATGGATTGATACCGATAGAGATTTCCGACTCTGGTTGCTTTTCTATTCCATTCTTATTTTCTGCACCGATCCTCTGTAAACCCTTATCTGTTTCACTCAATTTTTTTGCACTTTCCTGGAATAGATAATTTCCACCAGCATGATCCAGATGGCAATGTGTATTCACTACCCGAAGTGGCAAATCTGTCAGTGACCGAACCATCGATTTCAGATCACCGTAACCGTACCCGGTATCGATCAGCAATGCTTTTGTTTTTCCTGTAATCAGGGAACTGGCAACGCCAGCAGGCTCCCAGATATGAAATATGCCATCTCCCATATCTGTTACTTTATAATAATCTGTCATCTGTTTCCTCCTGAAATATAGTGTACACCCGGAATCTTTTAGACTTTAGATAAAAGATTCTAAGCGTATATTATTCAAAATTTTTCACATACTCTTTTACAAAATATCTGATATGTTTCTCACTGCTTCTGTAATACAGACCATATTCTATATTTTCCGTATTCTCGATCGGAACGCAGACAAGTTCCTCCTCTTCGGGGAGCAAAAATCCCGGCAAAAGTGCAATTCCATATCCACACTTCGTAAGCAATATACTTTCCCCCTCATTTTCGCTCACAATATGGATATGATCCTGTGAATGAAGCGTCAGGAATTCCTGCACTTTATTCCCTCTGATAAACGGGATGCTTTTTGGGGGCAAAGTGATCAGACGTTCTTCGGAAATTTGTCCAAGAGACAGATATTCTTTCCGTGCCAATAAATGGTCCGCCCGCATAACAACGTAGCTTGCATATTTGAACACATTCCTGTATGTCCCCTGCCCTGACAGGTCGCTTGTTGCAATTGCAAGTTCCATCTGCTGATTCTCATAAAGATTTTTCAGATCAAAAAAATCTTTTACTATGACTCTCGGACGAATATACGGGTATCGTTCCTTCATCTTTTTTAAAATTGGTTCTATTTTCGTAAACTCTTTTTCACTCATACAGCCGATCCGGAAAAGAACCGATTCTGAACGCATATCATTTTGGAACTGGTTTTTGGCATCTTCCATTTTCATAAAAATATCTTTTGCATCATAATAAAATCTGGCTCCCTGTTCCGTAAGCTTCACAATACGTGAATTTCTGTAAAAAAGCTGTATTCCCAGTTCCTCTTCCAGATTTTTAATATGGTGCGTCACCGTCGGAACAGACAAATATAACGCCTCCGCCGCTTTTGTAAAATTAAGTCTCTCTGCTACATAAAGAAAACACTGAAGTTGTTGTGATGTCATAATTTGCTGTCCTTTCAACAAAAGAAGTTTTCTTTTCAGTATAATGTACCTTTCTTTTTCACGCAATTATTAGCTTTTATCTAATGCCGTTTTTTCATATGTAATTCTGTTTTCCAGAACTTGTTGCTATAATGCTTCTAAAAAACAGAAGGACGTGATTTATATGAATGAACAGAAAATGGAAACTATGCCTGTTAATAAACTTTTACTTACCATGGCTGCACCAATGATTTTATCCATGATCATAGGCGCTCTCTATAATATCGTAGACAGCATTTTTGTAAGCAATTACAGTGAAGCGGCTCTTACCGCTGTATCACTTGCTTTTCCGATTCAAAATATCATCGTATCCCTTGGAACAGGTGTCGGTGTCGGCGTGAATGCCCTGCTGTCCCGATTATTGGGCGAGAAAAAACAGGAAGCGGTCAATAAGACAGCAGCAAACGGCCTCTTTTTAGGTTTTGTCGTTTACCTGGTATTACTGATCTTCGGTCTGTCCGGAATGAAATGGTTTTACAGAATACAGACCAGCGACGCCTCCATCTCTCATATGGGCTATCTGTATCTGGCTATCGTCTGCATCTTTTCTTTTGGTCAGATCTTTCAGCTCATATTTGAAAAATTACTGCAGTCAACCGGTCGGACTTCTTATACAATGGTTACACAGATAACCGGTGCCGTCATCAATATTATCCTTGATCCGATTCTCATTTTTGGCTATTTTGGTCTTCCGGCAATGGGAACCGCAGGTGCCGCCATCGCAACGGTCATCGGGCAGATCATCGCTATGCTGCTTGGCATTATTTTTAATTTCAAATACAACAAAGAAATTCAATTTTCTGTCAAAAATCTGAAACCGGAAAAATATTACATAAGAAATATCTGCTTTGTTGGAATTCCTGCCGGAATCACAATGTTTATCAGCAGTATCATGTCATTCGGCATAAATAAGATCCTGCTTGGATTTTCCACAACTGCGACTGCAGTATTCGGTGCCTATTTCAAATTATATACCTTTGTATCCATGGCAACTTTTGGACTGAACAACGCGCTTATTTCCATTGTCGCATATAACCTTGGCACCCTGAAATATGACCGGATCAAAAAAGCGATCAAACTCAGCGGCATCTATTCCGCATTGATCGGTGCTGTCGGTCTGGTACTGTTACAATTACTGCCAAAACAGATCATGCAGGCATTCAATGCTTCGGCCACAATGACTTCCATGGGAATTACCGCACTCAGGATCACAAGTCTCGGATTCATTTTTGCCTGTGTTTCCATCATGGTATGCTATGCCTTACAGGGACTTTCCATCGGAATCCCAAGTATGTTAATTTCAACTGCAAGACAGGTTATCATACTTCTCCCTGTCGCATATATTCTTGGAAAAGCTGTCGGTGTAACCGGTGTATGGTGGGCATTTCCCATTGCCGAACTCATCGTTATGATTCTGGCAGTGATCTACCTGAAACGCACCATGCATAAATTAAAAGCAGTACGGGAAAAATAATAAAATAATACATTCTTCTATAAAATGCATCTTTGTTTCCACCATTACATCAATATCAAAGGGAGAGGTTCTCCATTCGGAGCCTCTCCCTTTTCGCACATCGGATCGTTGCTCATCCGACTGCATGGTTAAATGGTATATAATAATTTAGAAGGTGAATGAAAAATATTCATTCTATATGAGGGTAGTCTAAAACATAAGTTTTTATAAATTTTCATTTCTGAAAAATCTGTGCGATACTGTATTTCCTTATGCTCCAGGACAAAGCACTTTTGCGATCGGTGTGTAGAATACTGCTGACACGATCAGAAGCAGGATCAGGCTGACAGCTGCAATGATCAGAAGCTGTACGAATACTTTGTTTTCCTGTTCTTTTGTCACTTTCATCTTCTTATCACCGGTAACTGCTGCAATGATCAGCGCGCCACCTGTAGACATCGGAGAAATACCGCTGATGGCTCCGGCTGCTGCTACGGAAGACATCATTGCTGCTGCGTTGACACCGATGGAACCGCCAAGGCTGATACACATTGGCATCATGGTCGGGTATACAACACCCAGTGCGGAACTTACCAGACTTAACAGACCTGCGGAAAGTCCAATGATCGGAGTTGCTGTCTTGCTGTTCATCATGTTGCTCAGTGCATTTGTCAGCAGATCGATACCACCCATCTGGTTTACGATGCTGAGCAGTGCGCCTACGCCAAGTACCATAACGATGGTGCTCCATGGCATGGATTTGATACAGGCACTGTCATCTGCCACATGGAATACAAGTAATACGGCTGCTACCAGTAAAGCTGCAAGACCGATATTTACATCGAATCCAATGATCAGAACCAGCATAGCTACGATTCCTAATAAGGCAACAATCTGTTTTACGGTAAATTTCTCTGTGTTTTTCTCTACTACCATATCCGGTGCAGCTTTTACTTTATATCCTTTGAATGCGATATAGAAAATAACTGCAAGGATCACGTTTGTGATCACGACGTTTACCCAGATCGCCGGGATTACGTTTGCTGTAAATCCGGCTTCCTCAACAGCACTTTTGATAATAGATGCCTCCGGTGTGATCGGTGAAAAACGTCCACAGGACATTCCGGAAATACCGATCAGTGCCAGCATCAGCGGATTATAACCAACTTCTACTGCGATTGCTACAGCCAGTGGCGGAATGATAGCCAGCGCCGGAACTCCGCCAGGGCCTGCTGCTACGATAGCAAAACCTGCCAAAAATACAAGGATCGGAATCAGACCGATTCTTTTTCCGGCCAATGCTACGATCTTTCTTGCCAGAAGATCCAGTGCGCCGGTATTGGTAATAATTGAAAACAGTAACGTGATACCAACCAGTGTGGTAAACAGTGAAACACTGACGGAATTGATCAGGTCTTTGTCTGTCAGACCGAAAATCCGGACTGCGATAACGCCTGCCGCCAAAGCAAGAACACCAATATTATTCTTGCGGAAGAATGCAATTACGATAATTGCTACAAATATCAATAAAGATACAACATCCATTCTCGTTTCCTCTCTCGCATTATAAGCTTGTATTCATCTGCTTCTGACATCTCCCTTCTTTTGCCAGAAGCAGGATTACGTTTTATTGGAAATATCTCCCCTTTTATGCAAAATTCAAATCACTCATCTTATCAGATGCAACTTTCAAACATTTGCCTGTAAAAAATCTTCTTAGTGTTTGCACAGGCAGGCCATGCTTGTACCGATGGTTGCGTCGATTTCTTTTCCCATCTCCAGTGCAGTTGCCACTACCTGATCCAGATTGTAACCGGTCTTGATTCCCATGGACTGGAACATGTTTAACAGATCCTCGGTTCCAATATTTCCTTTTGCTCCCGGTACAAATGGACATCCGCCCATAGCGCCTAAGGAAGCATCAAATTTTGTAATGCCTTCTTCTAATGCCACATATGCATTTGCAAGACCCATTCCCCTTGTGTCATGTAAATGAATGGACACATCTTTAAAATCCACATAATTTTTCAGATGCTGCAGCACCTCTCTTGTGTGGTACGGATTGCTGATTCCGGCGGTATCTGCCAGACCGATCTCATGTACACCTACACTGAATGCTTCTTCGATCAATTTTACCACACGTTCCATAGGAATTTCATCCCCAAATGGTGATCCGAATACACACGGCATTGCCAGCGTGATCTTCATGTCTCCGGCTTCCCCTGCCAGATTTTTAAAATCAGCTAAAGACTGCTCGATGGTTCGTCTGGAGTTGCGGAGGTTGTGCTCCTCGCTTGCGGATAAAACAAAGCATACTTCTTTGATTCCACAGGCTCTTGCATCATCCACACCACGTTTGTTCAAGGTCAGTGCCATAATGTCTGTACCGTGCTCTGCCGCATAATCTTTGATTCCTGCGTAAACCTGTGCCGCATCTCTCATCTGCGGCACGGCCTTCGGATTTACGAAAGAAGTAACTTCAATCTTCTTTGCACCGTAGTCGATCATTTTTTTGATATATTTGATTTTTGTCTCTGTCGGGATATCTACTTTATGGTTCTGCCATCCATCTCTCGGGCAAACCTCTGTTACTTTAACATACTCTGGTAATTTCATTGCTGTGCACCTCCTAGTTTAAAGCACCTTTCTCTTTGTACTCGTTTAATTTCTCCTCGGAGAATCCAAGTTCTTCAAAGATTGCGTAGTTATCTTCCCCAAGATCCGGTGCAGCTTTTGTATACTGACACGGATACTCGCTCATCTTGATCGGGTTTCCAAGCACCGTAAGGTCTCCGGCTTCTTTGTGCGGAACTTTGACAAGCATCTCACGTACTTCAACAATGTTCTTGTCTGCGCAGACATCCGCACAATCGTAAATCGGACCAACCGGTACACCAACGGAATCAATGATTTCTACACACTCAGCAACTGTTTTGTCACTTGCCCATTTCTCAATGATCTCTTTTAAGCTGTCTGCATTTGCTTTTCTGGACTCGGTATCGATGTACAGCGGATTTTCTGCCAGCTCCGGCATGTATTTGCCACACAGATTGAATACATTCACAAACATTTAAAATACAGAGATGCCGTTTTACTGTCCCTGCATCCGCACAACGACCGCGGCTGTGCCGTTGCCGATGCGGAACTCGGAGTTCTGGCCGGCGCAGACCGTATCGAAGGTACCTTATTTGGCAATGGCGAACGTACCGGAAACATGGATATCGTCACGATGGCCATGAATCTGTTTTCTCATGGAGTTGACCCGGAACTTGATTTTTCCGATATGCCAGCCATCCGCGCAGGCTATGAAACTTACACCGGAATGAAAGTGCATGAACGTCAGCCATATGCAGGTGATCTGGTATTTACCGCATTTTCCGGTTCTCACCAGGATGCAATTTCCAAAGGCATGACCTGGCGTGAGGAACACAAAACCGACAAATGGACCGTGCCATATCTGCCGATCGATCCGAAAGATATCGGACGCACCTATGACGGCGACGTGATCCGTATCAACAGTCAGTCCGGAAAAGGCGGCATCAGCTATATTTTAAAACAGAACTTTGGTGTTGTTCTGCCGGAAGCAATGCGTGAAGATGTTGGCTATGCCATCAAACAGGTATCCGATGAAATGCATCAGGAACTGTCCCCGCAGAATGTATACGAAATATTTGAGGAACAGTACCTTCACTCCATGAACTACTTCCGCATTACCGAAAGCCATTTCAAACAGTTGAGCGATGGCATCATGGCAGAAGTCACCATTTTAAACGGAGAAAAAGAAACCGTCATCGACGCAAACGGAAACGGCCGTCTGGACGCAGTCAGCAACGCCGTAAAGCAGTTCTTCAATATGGAATACCGTCTGATGAATTATGAGGAACATGCTTTAACACAGGGAACCTCCTCCAAGGCCATTGCCTATGTATGCATCAAAAAAGATGACACGGTTTACTGGGGCGCAGGCATCGACGAAGACATCATCAAAGCCTCCATTCAGGCACTGTGTGTCAGCGTCAACAAAATGCTCGCCGTACAGAAAGGCAACGCCTGCGAAGATGTCCGCCTGACTAAAATGCTGAACTACATTCAGAACCATTACCAGAACGTGACATTAGCGGATATGTCCCGGGAATTTCACCTGACAGAGCCATACATCAGCAAATACATCCGTGAAAAATCCGGCACAACCTTCGGCGAGCACGTCACAAACATCCGCATGAAAAAAGCATGCAGCCTGTTAAAAAACGGAAACATGACAGCAGAAAACATCGCGGCCTCCGTCGGCTATCCAAACGTTGAACACTTCAGCCGCACGTTTAAAAAGAAATACCATATGACTCCGATCCAATATAGAGAGTCCAAAAACTAAAATCAGGGGGGCCACATAAGTGGCCCCCCCCTGATTTTAAGAGTTCAACTTCTTGTATAACGCCTGCCGGCTGATACCCAGCGCATTGGCAATATCCGTCTTTTTCATATTTTTGTTTAACATGGATTCAATCACCAGCTGTTCCACGGTCTTGTTCAGCTCCGACAGATTGATCTTGAAGTCATCATCCACCAGAGATTCTTCCTCATCCTCATTTTTCAGAATCTCTCCGCCGGAATTATCCCCGCAAAAGGCATGATACCGCAGCGCCGTACTCCGGATTTCCCGGACATTTCCCCACCAGTTATGCTCCTGCAGCATCTGTTCAAACTCCGCCGGAATCGTAACTTCTGCCTCCGGTATGTCCTCAAACTCTGCCAGATAATGCCGGAACAGATACAGCACATCTTTCGGTCTCTCATTCATCGGCGGCAATTCTAATTCAAATGTACTGATCCTGAAATACAGATCCTGACGAAATTCACCACGGTTAATACACTCCCGCATTGGCTCATTGGCCGCTGCGATCACGCGCACATTAATTGGAACCACATAATCCGAACCCACACGCATGACTTCCTGCTGCTGAATCACACGCAGAATCTTTGCCTGCAGCCCCAGCGGCATACTGTTGATCTCATCCAGAAAGATCGTACCCTCATGTGCCAGTTCAAAAAGACCCGCTTTTCCTTCTTTTTTCGCACCGGTAAAAGCACCGCCCACATAACCGAACAATTCACTTTCCAGCAACGATTCTGCCAGCGCCGCACAGTTTACTGCCACGAAAGGACCGTTTGCTCTCGGACTCGCATTGTGGATACTCTGTGCCAACAGCTCCTTTCCGGTTCCGTTTGCACCATAGATCAGCACATTTCCCTCATAGCCGGAAACTGTTTTTGCCTTTTCCACCACATGTTTCATGGACTTCTCCACCGTCAGAATATCCGCAAAAGTATAATTCGCCACCAGACCTTTCTGCGCCAGTTTTCGACGAATGGTACGCTCCTCATCCTGAATCTTCGTTACATCCTGAAGCGTCAGGATAAAACGATCTTCATCCTGATAGTAACGAAACTGTGATACGATCACATTCAATGTTTTACGGTTTTTCTGATATAAAAATGTGATCTGCTTATTTTCTTTCAATTTGTGTAACGTCTCCGTGGAACAGTCCGTGATAAACGTCGAAATCTTTTTTCCAAGCGCATCGTCAACGGTAATATCCAGAAGTTCCTGCGCCCGGCGGTTCAGCTCCTGAATTTTCAGATACCGGTCAAATACAACGATACCTTCCTCGACATTCAGTAAAATACTCTCCAGCAAATTGATCTGCTGATCGTCTGCCTGCCGCTGCCGCAGATAATCCTGCGCGCGTTCCACAGCCTCGCGCACCGCTTCCTCTCCGACGCCAAGCTGTTCAAACATCAGATCATCTCGATCGGTTGTATCTGCCACAATTCCACTGGTCAGCACCAGCACGTTACTCTCCGGAATTTCCTCAATACGTTCTTTCAGATCCGATGGTGTCACATACCGGAACACACTGACGGAAAAATTATAAAGCGACAGTGTTTTTTCAAAATCAATGGCAACCTTTTCATGCAGACCAAGATAAATTTTACCACTGTAATATTCCTGACATTTCCGGATTGCCACCAACACATCGGATGTTCGCACCCGGACTTCCATGACGCGGGCCGCACCGGAACGTCTCGAAAGTTCCAGATAAGTTCCACCACGGGCAATGATGACACCGTAACCTTCCCGGCTCAGCCGCCGGTATTCTGACTGAATATGCATGACATCGATTGTCTGCACATCCACCTGATAGAAACCCCGCATTCCGGCAAGCATCTCTTCAATCACCGGAATCCATTTTTTATTCGGTACAATATATGCTATTTTTTCCATACATACCCTCCACCTACTTTCTTTCAACATAACATTTATGTAAACAAAAGTAAATTATTTTTGACAGATATTCTTCAAAAATGTTTGATACCACCATAAAATACTGGATTTAAAAACTGGCACGGAAATTGCGTGATTAAAATATGTCTGGCTTCTATTTGACTTGTCAGTCTGTTTAAGACATAATGAAAGCAGGGGCTTTTTACATAGGTGGTATACGGTATCTTCAGAACAGACTGTTTCGTGTTCTGGCTTATTCTCGTATACGCAAAATTCGAGGAGGTATTTATGGCAGCACAAATCACAGCCGTTATTATTTTCCTGATCATGTTTGCACTGATCATCACGGAAAAAATTCCGCGGCACATAGCCACGACCATCTGCAGCGTCGCGACTATCATTCTGGTCTTTGGTGTCTGTATGCACAGTGCAACCGCACTCTGGGACACCCTGAACTTTCAGTCTTTTACATCTGTTGATTTCTGGCACACGGGAGCGGAAGCAACCGAAAGTACAAAAGGAATCAACTGGCAGACGATCATTTTCATCCTTGGCATGATGATCATGGTCGAGGGCATGGCAATTTCCGGATTTTTCTCCTGGCTTTGCCTGACCATTGCAAAAGCAGTCAAATACAATACCACAAAAATTTTTGTGATGTTTATGATTCTGGCCTTCGTACTGTCCATGTTTATCGACAGTATCACAGTTATTCTGTTTCTGGCCGCGATCACCATCACGCAAAGCAAACTGCTGCAATTTGATCCGATTCCGGTGATCATCGCAGAAATCTTCTGCTCGAACCTGGGAGGTTCTTCCACCATGTGTGGAGATCCGCCAAACATCATTATCGGAACCGCGTTACATTACACATTTACAGATTTCCTGTTCAATACCGGCGTGATCGCTATCATATGTCTGGTGCTGATGATTTTTTTCTTTTATCTGTGTTTCCGCAAAAAGCTGAGCGCAAATAATCTTTCTGAAGAAGATATCGCAAAAATGCCGTCACCGGACAGCGCGATTACCAATAAGCGGTCTTTCATCATCAGCTGCATTATTTTTCTCTGTGCAGTTGTACTGCTGGTGACCCATGGTCAGACTGGATTGACGGTTTCCACTATCGGTGTGATCGCAGCGTTAGCGACATGCATCACTGCAGGGAAAAAAGTAAAACACATTTTACGCCGTATTGATTATCCAACCCTTGTTTTCTTCACCGGATTATTCGTCGTAGTCGGTGGTCTGGAAGAGACAGGAATTTTGGAACTGATCGCAAACTTTATCCATAAAGTCAGCGGTGGAAATGTAACCTTTATCGTAATAATTATTATCTGGGTATCTGCGGTGGCCAGCGCCATCATAGACAATATTCCGTTTTCCGCTACAATGATTCCGATCATTAAAAGCCTTGCAGCGGCATCCGGAGCAGATTTATCCGTCCTTGCATGGACACTGGCACTTGGTACTGACATCGGTGGAAGTGCTACTCCGATCGGCGCGTCCGCCAACGTGGTTGGTATCGCCGTTGCATCCAAAAACGGTCATCATATTTCCTGGAAGCAGTATTGTACTTACGCAATTCCGGCAACGCTGATCGTAATTGGAGTTTCTACGATATATCTCATTGTTAGATATATATAAAGAACAAAAGTGCGTTTTTTGTACTTTTAGGTTCCAACAAAAAAAGATGCCTTTATTTTGCACAACGAAATAGGATTATCCTATCCCTACAAAAGACATCTTTTTTACTCCTGCTGCCGCTCCCGGCTTTTCTCATTCTTATCGGGAGCGGCATTTTATATTTTGTTATTTCATCTTACCACAATCATTATGCTTTCTGTTTTGGCACAAATTCAATCTTTAACGCCATTCCCATTCCTTCTGCTAATCTTTTTAACAAGTTAACAGATGGATTTCTTGTTCCATTTTCCAGCTTGCTGATATCTGCTTGGTTAATTCCGGTACGTTCTGCTAATTCTTTCTGTGTCAGATTCTGAGAGGTACGCGCATCTACAATTGCTCTAATTACATCAAACTCCGGTTGCATTTCTTCATATTCTTTACGAAAGTTTTCATCCTTCATCTGATTTGCTAACATTTCATTTAATGTCTTCATAACTTCTTCATCCTTTCCATATAGTCAACTCGTCGTGATTTTGCTAATTGTATTTCTGATACAGGTGTTTTTTGTGTCTTCTTGACAAATCCATTTGTAAGTATAATTTTCCCTCTATCAAAGAAGAAATACATTACCCTTGTAATATCACTTCCAAATTTACACCGAAGTTCAAAAATACCGTCTTCTACATGTTTGCTGTATGGTTCACGCAACCGATTCCCTTTTTCCTGTAGAATTACCAACATTCCAAATATTTTGGCTTTCATCTTAGGATTAAGTGTATCTAAAAATTCTTCTACAGGATTATCTCCATTCTTTGTTTCATATGCAATAACTTCAAATTCTGTCATATGTATTCTCCTACATTATATGGCGTATATACCATATTGTCAATTTTTGATATCTTTATCTTTGTTTCTGAGAATGCATTCGTCATGACATTTATAAAGTGTAGCCAGTATATAACGCACTTTTTCACTCGTCAATGCCCTTTTTTATTTCAAAATTTCTCCTATACAACTTGCACAATACCTGCTATATTCTCTGCATCCCCCGTGTTTTCTGACAACATAAAAAATCAGGAGTCGAAAACCTGATTTTTCAACTCCTGAAATAACATCATTTTTGTTTATTTTGCCACTCTGATATATACCTTACTTTTTCAAATAAATTGCTGTCACCGCGCAATCGCGTGCTGCATTTTTTGCTGTCTCTTCCAGCTCTTCCGGAAGTTCATCGTATTTTACATCAATACAATCTTTGTCAAAGTTATGTGCAAACAGCTGTGGATACAGTCCCACGCAAATACCGCATCGAACACAATATTCTTTTATTTCAACTTTCATTTTCCGTTCCTCCAACTTTATTTTCCAAAAATATACCAAATCTTTTTTATGCTGTTTTTCACAGCTCATCTGCTGGTAAAGCGGACATTCGCAATCCACTTTCGCTACTTGCTCATGAACGCAGCCGCTTTGCTTATTCTGCGTTCAATTATGCATTTTTCTCCAGATAATCACAGGCACTGTCTCCTGCTGCAAAACCAAATGGCATTGCGAAATAAGCACCTGCACTTCCACCTGTCGGCGGGTTTCCGTAAAATTCGCTCATCATATTATCACCGGCTGCGTAAAGTCCCGGAATCGCTTTTCCATCTTCGCGGACAACTTGCATTTTTCCGTTTACTTTAATACCACCGATAGTATCATAACCTGCACAGAAGACACGCATTGCATAGAACGGACCTTTACGTACCGGACGGAGATATTTTGCATCTTTTCCGAACTCTTCATCCTCGCCATTGTCACAATATCCATTGTAGCGGTCCAGTGTCTCCTCTAATCCTGCCTGATCGATGCCGGACTGTGCACACAGCTCCTCGATGGTATCTGTCATAAATACATGTTTGTTGCCTTTTTCGTTGATCAGTGTCTTAAACTGTCCCGGAATGTCCGTCAGTTTTTCTACTGGGAAAATGAAATACATGTAGTCCACACCATCTTCTTCCAGATGACGACGGGTATCCTCATCAAATACGATATAGCTCTCGCCGTTCGGCTGATTTGCGATACCGGTGCTGATAGCCATATGGTTGTTGGAAATACTCTCATCAATGAAACGCTCGCCGTTTTTGTTTACCCAGAGATACGGCTGCTCCTGAATGGTACGTGTCTCGTTGTATACGATCCATGGGGAACTTGCCACGATGCCCGGTCCAGGAACCAGATTGTGTCCGGATACAGCGATCGCGCTCTGTGCGCCGCCAAGTTTCCATGCCAGTTTCTGTCCGTCACCGGTCTGACCGGAGTTCGGATAGCAGTTAAACAATACATTTCCGTCACCGGAACAGTTATAATCGGTAAATGTAAATCCGGTATATTTCTTCATCATCTCACGGTCTTCCATAATTCCGCCGCTGGCAATGATGACTGCTTCACATTCCACTTCAATCTCTTCTTTTGTCTCATTATTTACAGCTTTTACGCCGTTTACTTTTCCGTTCTCATCCACCAGAATATCTGTGATCGGTGTATTCAACATGTACTGACCGCCACGTTTAATGATATCTTTCATGGCATTCAGACAGATCAGCGCACCGCCGTGTCCTTTTCCACGACCCGGAACCAGATAAAAATCACCATGTGCCATGATCGCTGGTGGGAATCCATCTGCATATTTCGGATTTCCGATATCCTCAAGCTCCAGTTTCTGTGTCTGGATCATCTTGATTCCAAGACGCTCGATATACTCTTTTGTTCTCCAGGAATTGTTTACATACTGACGGATAACGGACGGATTTGCGTTGTAGTTGGAATACTCATACAGTAAATGAAATGCTGCATTCTGAAAATCTTTGTCATTTCGAATACTTAAATATGCGATTGGACAGTTGGAAACTGCTCCACCCTGATACGGTTTCTTCTCAAATACCATTACTTTCTTTCCACGGGCAAGGGCTGCATCTGCTGCAGAAATTCCTGCCATACCGCTTCCCATGATTACCAGATCTGTTTTTAACCTCATAAAAATAAAACCTCCTTCACCTGTTGCTCTTTTTTCGAACACCTGTTAAGGAGATTTTATCAATAATGTTTCTCAATTTAACCTTTCATCTGGCATAAATCCCATGTATTTTCAAGAATACAATTGTGCATTTTGCACTCAACTTCCTATAGTTATTCCAAAAGTATTTTTCCCGCAAAACGCTTACGCTTTCTCTTATTTACTATTTTCCAAAAGGTACTGTTCTATCTGCATTGACAGTATGTACCGCATCTTTTCTTCTGCATCATCCAACGAAATACCGTAGGTTTCTTCCACCGACAGAATCATATTTCGTACCGTATTTCTATGAATTCCAAGTTCTGCCGCTGTGCGTGTTGCACTGCAATCATTTTTCAGATAACACAAAACCGTTTTTCCATATGCACTGTGATGCTCCCTGTCATATTTTGACACCTCGCGATAAAACTCCGACTGCATCGCCCTCGGATTCATTTCATCTTCCATCCTTGAAAACAGATGATACATCACCACGTCCTTATACTGATAGATCACCTGCTTCTTCGTTTTCTGTGAAATATTCTCATTCCATGTCAACGTAAACACCGCCTGTGTGTACGCATCCCGCAGACACTTTAATTCATTAAAAATATTGCTGATCCCGATGCGATACTGATACTGCTCCAAAAGCTGAGACAGAATTCCCAGCTCCTTTTCATTGAAAAACACTTCCTGATGCAACGGCACCTTACTATATTTCAGCAGACAGATATATTTCTCATACAAAAACGGCTTGATCTCCCAGGACTGCCGCTCCAGCAGACGCGCCAGAAACTTCAGCGGCACATTTTCCTGATTGGAAAAATCAAGAATCCCGAGTGCAAAATAACCGGTTTCCTCCAGTCCATCGATCATGTTTACCTGTTCCGTGATACGATCCTCCGGAATTTCCGCTGTTCCAAGCAGGTTGGCCAGAAATGTCTCATACATCATCCGCCCATGCCTCTGATTTTCATAATTGCGCTGCAGATAAAAGGACATATTTTTCATAAACATGCGGACCAGATCCAGATATCCATCTTCCGGTGTATCTTCCCCACAGAAAAACGAAGTATATCCAAGCAGTGTCTGACCACTGAAAAACTGCAGATAAATATTGGTGTCAGCGTTTTCTGCCGCCGGTGCGATCAGCATTTCTCCCTCACGTATCTGGGAAAAAATCTGCTTTTTCTTCAGCTGTTCCATAGTATGTGCATCCGTATAGCCCTGATGCACCGTCTCCCAGAATGTTTCATAATGTGACTCACAATGTCTGCTGTACGCAAGCACATCGAAACTCGCATCAAATACGATCATCGGGTATTCCAGAACCTGCTCGCTGATATCGATCAGCTCCTGCACTTCCCGTCCTTCCAGCGCTGCGATATGCATATTTTTATCCCACTCAACCAGCCGGTAAAAAATTTCCACCAGATCATTCATGACTTCCGGCACTGTTTTTTCCGTCTGCATAAAAATAGCATTTTGATGAAAGCTTTTCCATTCCCGCATCATGTCCTGCTGCTTTTTTTCATCCACTTCTTTCGAAAAAATAACAAGCATGCAGACATCTCTTTCTATCAAATGCTGCGTGTCCACTTCCGGAACAATACAGCCATCACACAAATACAAATACTCCGTTTTCAACTCTTTCATGTCCGGCATCCAATACTGAATACCGGAAAATGTCTGCTCCTTCATTATTTCCGGCAAATCCGCCATCTTCATATCTCGTATAAAATACAACAACATATTTTTTGTAATCGTCATGCTAAATTCCCCATCATTTTCTGCAATTTTTTCAACTGCCCGGATATATGTTTTGGGTTATACACCAGATTCAGTGAAATTGGCATCGCATCTGTAATTGGTATCAGAATCAGGTTTTCCAACGAAGCCGCACAGTAATCCCGTGCGATAAATGCCACTCCGCGATTCGCCCGCACCAGAGAAACTACTGTCTCCATATTTGGCAGATACTCAATCTTGTTATTATAATCCCTGTGGTTTCCATGAAGGAAAAACGGCAGTAACGCATGCTGCACCGGTGCCTCCTGCTCACTCAGATACAGCAGCGTTTCATCTGAAATATCATGAAAAGAAATCTCTCGGTAATCTGCATATTTGTATCCCTTAGGAACCGCCAGCGAAAGCTGTGCTTCATGCAGCGTCTGCATTTTCAATGGTTCCGGACAGGTAGTCGTTGTCGCCAGGATAATCCCTGCATCAATTTTTCCATTCAGTAAATTAGAAAAAATCTGACTTGGGAGACTTCCGATCAGATTCAGGCTGATTTGTGGATGCTGCCTCTGAAACTGCGCCAGCACATCCGCCACATGATAATTCAATGCCCCCGGCATGTGACACAGATGCAGCACATTTTCCGATACATTTCCTGCTGCCCGTACCCGCTGCCGCAGTTCTTCCTGCTTGTTAAACAGTTCATTCGTCTCGGACAGCAGCACTTCCCCGGCATGGGTCAGTTTTAAGGAATGTTTTGTTCGATCGAACAGCAACACGCCCAGTTCTGCCTCCAGCTGACTGATCTGTTTGCTCAAGGCCGGCTGACTGATAAAAAGCTCCTTGGCCGCCTTTGATATATTTAAATGTTTTACAACTACCAGAAAGTACTCCAGCGATTTTGTGGTCATAGGTTTCTCCTCCCGTAAGTCGAGAATAGTATAACATAAAAGTTATACTTATATCCAATAAAATACTGTTTTTTCTTTTTACTTTAGGTTAAAATAAAATCATCAGATAAACAAAGGTTCACAACGAACCTTACCTATTATGGAGGAGGATTTTAATATGAGCACACCAGGTGTTAAAGTTGGAGTTTCCGAAGAAGAGAAAAAACTTTCTTACTACAAATATTTCGAGCAGGATTTAGCTTCGGTACCGGCTGAGAAAATCGCCATTTTACAGGGTGGACCGATTGCTCCGGAAAAATGTATTCCATTTGAGGAGCGAAACAAATTCTTAAAAGGGGAAGCTGATGAATACGCAACCATCGGTTACGGTGTTGCTGCTGACGGAACAGGTCTTGTATGTAATACCACTTACATGCCGGGCGTTACAGGCGAAATGCTTGACTGGTGGTTCCCTTGGCATTCCGTAGGATCTGATCTGCGTTACAAAATCTGGGATCCGGAAGATCACTATTTTGCAAGAGCATATCCGGCATCTTATGTCGTAGACCCGAACGTACCAATGAACCAGAAAACATGGGGTGTTGACCACTACATCATGGAGGATGTTGGACCGGGACCGGAGTTCTTACAGCTTTGCTTCAAGAGACCGGCAGACCTTGGTTATGATGAGAGCATCCTTGGTACAGAAAACTGCGAATCTATGGTCTGTGCTGTAGGACAGAGCAGCTGTGCCGCTGTCATGACTCACAAATGGCATCCATACAAAGACGGCGTATTATTTGAGTCCCGTTTCTGGATCGGATATCGTATGACAGAAGACGGAAGTGTTGTAAAAGCAATTCCGGAAGGCGTATCTATCCCACCATTCGTACCACAGGGATTATTCGCTCACAACATCAAAGAGTTTACAAACCTGGCATCTATTCTGCCTACATTATATGAGGAAGAGAAAGATACTTTCTAGTACATCCGATGTACTAGGAAAATGCCAATCTTATCAGCTTTTCCCTGATTGATTGAATTCAGGCCAGATAAATGTGAGAGCACCTTAAAAGTGCCGCATGACTTTCTGTAAAAGAAAACCATGCGGCACTTATTTTACTTTTTCCTGTAATCAGTTCTTTTATTATGTACTTATGCTGCTTATGCAAGACCTGGGAAAATTGTCAGAATCAATGCAACAACCAGAGCTGTAATTGTTGTATTTAATACAGTTGTGATAAATACATATTTGTAAGAATCTTTGATCTCAACTTCTGCAATACCTGTAGCGATGATATATCCCGGGTTCGTCGGTAATGTATCAAGTGTCTGGGATGCGAATACGGATACACGGTGCAGAGCGCTCATGTTGATACCCATGCTTGCGAATGTCTCTGACATGTACGGTAATGTAGCGGACAGACCTGCAGGACCTGATCCTGATGCACCGGTCAGTAATGCAATTGCAAGTACTACCTTGAATAATGCAGGACCACCCATGTTTAATAATCCATCTGTCAGTACCGGAAATGCCGGAGATGCTGCTACGACACCACCGATAGCTCCAAGTAAACCAACCTGAAGAACCAGCATAGTTGTCTGCTCTCCAACCGGTTTGATCAGCTCTTTCAGTCCTGAGAATTTTCCGTAATATGGGAAGAAGAAAACCAGTGAAAGAATGATATTGAGCATCATACTTACTAAAATGTTCCATCCAAGTCCGTTAAAGCAGATCAGTGTTACTGCGATCGGGATAATGGAAGGTAACCAGTGCGGTGTCTTCTGTCCTTCCGGACGTTTCGGTGCGTTTGGTGCAGCGTCGTATACATGTCCTTTTGCGATCTCTTTTTTAGAGATAATGTTCATCATAACGATGTTCATGATCAGGACTACTGCGCCACCGATAAATCCAGGAACTGCTGCTGCCATCGGAGATGTACCAAGCATCTGTACCGCGATAACGTTCTGGTCAGATGTAGTACCCGGCATAGAACATGCAGCTGTTGCCAGTGCTCCTAAAACAACACCAGGTCCCATAGCTCTTGGCATTTTTGCTTTTTCAAACAAGTCCATAGCGATTGGGAATAAAATGAACATCAGTACAACCGGGTTCATTCCACTGTAAGCAAGTACCGTACCAATTACATAAATGGTAAGGATAGCAAGAATCGGTTTCATGACAACCTGCTGACCTGCGGCAGCCTGTTTTCTTGCTTTGATCGTAAATAAATCATATAATGCGTTTGCGATGGATAATGCAGCACCACTTGCGTTGTATAATGCAGCGATAACACATCCCATCATAACCGGACCAAGCATTGCAGTAACATAGTTACATACACTTGGCAGCATAGTGTCTGTAAATGTTGTCAACAGGTTCATTCCGTTGAATAACGCAATCAGCAGTGCACATAACGGTGCAAGAATAATTGTGCTGATTCCTTTGTATGCGCCGTAAATCAAAACTGCGACACCAACAACAATGCCTATAATACCTAATGCAGCCATTTTTCATTCTCCTCCTTTGTCTTGAGTATTTTTATGACTGCACTTATTATAAATTATAAACATTTTATAATCAAATACTAAAATTTTTATTAAATCATATCATTTTTGATATACTACCTGCTGCTCCGGTTCACCGGTGTCTTTCCATCAAACACGAAAAACTGATAATACGTCACTTTCTGTCCCTCCTGCCACCGATAAGAACTCTGAATACCCTGCAGCTGCCTGGAATTATAAAACCAGTCAACCACTTCCTGATTGCCGATAAAATCCTTATAATTCTCACAGGTGATTCCAAACTCCTCATAGCACTGACAGATCGCCATCACCGAATCATAATAATCTGCCACCGGATTTGACACCTGCTCCGTTCCATGCCGGGCAATCCGATAATCCTGCAGCAATTGCTGCCAGTCTTTTCCCTGATAAAACGGATCAAATTTGTTCCAGATAGAAATACCATCCAGCATATCTCCTGCCACATCGAACAATTCACTTCCATATGCGGAAAAAGAAGTGGAAATCTGCCGGCCTTCCTCTACGCCATGGCTTCTGAGTTTTAACAGAATATTTCCGGTTTCTTTGCCACGAACCAGAAAAATATATCCATCTGCCCCCTGATTTAATGCCTGAATGGCATAATAAGCATAGTCCTCATCACTGGCTCCCTGCCTGATATCCACGATTTTTAAAAGATGCAGTTCCATGTCCTGCAGACGATCTTGCAAAAGTTCCGTCGTATTTTCCTGAGACTCATCCTCTGACATGGTAAAAAGCACCACATTTTTGATATCCGGATTTGCCTGAGACCATACCCGCACTTCCTCCAGATCACCTTCCTCCGAATCACTCATATAGGAAATTCCATACGGTGCCATGATATTTCTGGATTCTGCAAAAGAATATGCTGCAATGTTGATGGTCTGATTGCGCTCCACATTTTTTGCAATATATGCGGTCTCCGGTGCATCCATCGGACCAAGTACCAGAAAAGCAGCACGGCTCGCACCCTGAAAAAGACTCAGCGCCTTGCTTTTTTCCGAATTGGTATTTTCCGATATAATCTGAATCTTGCAGCCGTTCACGCCGCCATTTTCATTCACTTTATCTGCCGCATATTCTGCTGCCCACAAGGCAGATGTTCCCAGAGAACGATACTCTCCGCTCTCCTGAGACAGAACCACCACCGGCAGATAGCCGTTTTCCAGAGACTGATTAATTTTTTCTTCAAAGGCACTTGCCTGCAGATCACGCTGCACGGCGGTACGTGACAATACCACCAGAAAAACGATCACGACAATTGCCTGCCTTACTCTATTTTTCATCGTAAGCCTCCAGCATAAACCAGAAACAGGTTCCTTTATTTGGTGTGCTCTCCGCACCAAACGGCGCATGATGCAGTTTCAGGATCTCACTTGCAATATTCAGCCCCACACCCATGCCGCATTTTTCCCGTTCATTCGGTTTTACCTGATAAAAACGGTTCCAGATATATGGAAGTTTATCCGGTTTGATTCCGATTCCATAATCAATAACTTCCACACGGACGCTGCCCTGATACCGCCGGATCAGAATCCGTGCCTCTGTTTTATCCCCGGAATATTTCACCGCATTCGATGCAAAATTATAGATCACACGGTAAATAAGGCGGCGGTCAGCCTGCACCTGCACATCTTCCATACATTCAAGCTTAAAATAAAACTCCTGCCGGTTTGCGCAGACACTGGATAACACCTCTTCTGCCACACTGCGGATTGAAAATACCGTTTCTTCCATTTCCATCGTTCCGGACTGCAATTTTGCCAGATCCAGCGTATCACTGATAAAATTTGTCAGCCGGTCTGTTTCATCCAAGATCATCCTCACATGTTCTTCCCTCTTCTTTGGAATTTCCCCGGAAAAGGCTTCCAGCATTTCCGCATACATCCGGATTACCGTCAATGGTGTCTTCATATCATGACTGACATTTGCCACAAAATCACGCCGCAGCGATTCCGTTTTATTAAATTCCTGTTCCGCAAGTTCCAAAGTATCCGCAAGCTGTCTTGCTTCCACCGGCCCTTCTCTCACAAATACCGTCTCATAATCGCCTGCTGCCATCTGCTGTGCACTCTTATTCAGATGCTGAAATGGCCGAGAAAAATGTATTGCCAGCCAGATAGACAGAATTGATGCCAGGATCAGCACCGTCACTGTCACCAGCAGATACCGGCTGGTCAGAAGTCGCATCAGCGCATCCACATCCGCCAGTGATTTGCTCACCACAAGCACTTCCCTGTAACCGTCAATATTTGCCAGCACAACTGCCTGGACCACCCAGTTCGACGTTCTGACCTCATCTTTTACATAATACTGGCAGACTCCATCCGACTCATCCAACCGCTGAAATAACGTCTCATCTGCAATATCGTCCTGCTGCGGTGCTGCATCTTCGCCCTGATTGTTTACCGACAACAACACCTGCATATCTTTTTCCGATACGATCTGAACAAAATAATCATTCGTCTTTGCCAGAAAAGCGATATTTGCATTAAAATCCTTCTGATCGTACATATCCCAGATAGACTGTGCCGCCGCCTTCAGGTCGTTTTCTGCCTGTTCCTGATATTTTCCCTGTACCGAAAAATGTAACACCATCCAGAACATGATTGCCATTGCGCCTGCAAGTCCCATAAAACCAACCCACAGGCCAAACATCATCTTATGTTTCTTTCTGATCAGCTTCAAATTTATACCCTGCCCCTCTGTATGTTACAATATAGGTGCGATGCTCCCCTAAAGCATGCCGCAGCATCTTAATCTGTGCATCCACCGTCCGGTCATCTCCCATGAAATCGAATCCCCACACTTTTTCCAATAACGCATCTCTGGAAAAAACAATGCCTCTGTTTCTTACAAGAAAAAACAACAGATCATACTCTTTTGGGCGCAGTTCCACACGCACATCATCTACAAAAACTTCCCGTGCAGATACATTGACAGAAAGTCCCTCAAATTCATACTTTTCTACCTCACTGTCCTGCGTTTTCTTCTGATTTTTCCGGTTTCGCTGCAGGATCACACAAACCCTCGCCATCAGTTCACGAATCGAAAATGGTTTCACCACATAATCATCAATTCCAAGTTCAAACCCCTGCAGTTTGTCATATTCTTCTCCTTTTGCGGAGAGCATCAGCGCAGGGATGTCTTTAAACTCCCGAATCTTTTTATATGCCTCGTAGCCATTCATTTCCGGCATCATAATATCCATGATGATAACGTCAAAATCCTTCTGACGGCAGCGTTCCACCGCCTCTTTTCCGTTGGCGGCTCCTTCGACTTCATATCCCTGATATTCCGCAAATTCCCGGATTCCCATACGGATCGATAATTCATCATCCACCACCAAAATTTTCGCCATAGAATCACCCCCATGATACTTTGTATCATAACTTCTAAGCGATAATTTTGCAACTTCCAGATGCTTCTCCTGTCATCATAGTCAGCAAAATTTTGAGTACAGACTGCTCTTCCGGTTGTTTCCATACTGCGGAGATCTGCACGGAATGTTCCAGCGGACAGCACTGAAATCCCTGTGTATGCACATTTCTCACCCATGAATTGCAGACCGTCACCCCGAGACCATTTTCCACATTCATAAGAATCGATTCCATACTGTTCACACTACAGAAATTCGGCACAAATCCATATTTACTGCCGATGGCACGGACATATTCTGTCTGCATATCTTCTCTGTCATCTGCAAGTACAAAAAATGTTTCCCTGCAAAAATCTTCCGGTTTCCTGTTCTTCTTTGTATTCCGAAACAGGATATCAGAATACAGGATCACTTCCGGTGCCGTATCGATTACCAATGTCTTTGCATCATAGATTCTGGATGCACGGTCTTCCAGTGTAATGATCAGATCAAGTTGCCCCATCTGAAAACGTGCAGATAATTCCTGTGGATGATAAGCTTCCAGAGATACCTTGATACCCGGATATTCCAGACGCATCTGTCTCAGGATTGGCTGAATATAACGTCCGATATTCCAGCCGTTAATATATCCGATGCGTATAATTCCCATCTCAAGTGCCTCCAGACGCTCCACTCGCTCTTTTGCATCTGCCAGACACTGTTTCACCTTCAAAAATGCACTCTGATAAATCCGTCCGGCCTCCGTCAGAACAATATGTTTTCCGCTCCTGTCAAAAAGCTGCACATTCAGTTCTTTTTCCAGACGCGCGATATTTCTGCTCAAATTTGGCTGAGAAATATAAATTTTCTCTGCCGCTTTACAAAAACTGCCTTCTTCTGCCACTGATAAAAAACTCTGTGCTAACGTATCATTCATCATATTTCCCCCCGTACATTTTTAATATCTGTATCCTAGCAAAGTAATATGATAGCTGCATGAATTTTTCCATATCAGCAGCTTTTTTCTTTATCATCAAAACAGAATGCTTTCCTGTAAAACGAAAAAAATATGAGGGTCAAAAGATACTCTGTCCCTCATATCATATATATATCACGCTATCTGTCCTTTTATTTTTTCTGTACAAGCCTTCCGATCGTCTCAATTACAAGCCGTGGATCCAGAGGTTTTGACACATGGGCATTCATTCCGGCTTTTCGCGTCCTGATACGATCCTCCGTAAACGCATTCGCAGTCATCGCTATGATCGGTATCGTTTTTGCATCTTCCCGATTCATCGCCCTTATCGTTTCAGCAGCCTGATAACCATCCATGACAGGCATCATCACATCCATCAGAATTGCATCGAATTCTCCCGGCCCGGATTTTTCAAATGCTTCCACTGCTTCTTTTCCGTTCCATGCTTTCTGTATCACCGCACCTTCTGACTTCAGCACAAACTCTGAGATCTCCATATTCAGCTCATTATCTTCTACAAGCAGAAGATGACAATCACGGATGGAAGGTTTCTCATTTTCTCCGGTTTCCTGTTTCTGTTCTACGATCTCCGTATTAATTTTGAAAGGAATTGTGATTACGAAAGTGGTTCCCTCTCCTTCTTCGCTCTCAAACTTAATCGTTCCGTTCATTTTATCGACCAGTCCTTTTGCGATCGGCATTCCCAGACCGGTGCCGCCATATTGCGACTGAATACTTGTATTTTCCTGCGTAAATGGCTCAAATATTTTTTTCTGATACTCTTTGCTCATACCGATACCGGTATCTTCGCAGATAAATTCGATCAATGCGATATCTTTCTGTCCTGAAGGAAGTTCCCTGCATCTGATCGTGATTTTTCCATTCTGTTTATTATACTTGACCGCATTGCTCATAATGTTCATAAAAAGCCGCTTCACATGTCTGGCACTTCCGATCAGATTCCAGTGTGTGACCTGATATTTTTCCTGTACAAATTGAAGTCCCTGCTCTGATGATAATTTTTCAATCACGACACTCACTTCGTCCAGCACCTCATGGAAATCAAACGGCTCATCCTCAAGTACAACTTCTCCTGACTCCAGTTTTCCCATGTCAAGTACTTCATTGATCAGTTCAAGTAACAGATGGGATGCATCTTTTATTTTAGAACGGCACTCTGCCTGTTTATCCAGGTCATCTGCATAATG
>CAVKTR010000027.1:0-37425 GCA_963659325.1 Dysosmobacter segnis | reverse complement strand
AGTTCTACAACTTAGGGGTTGAGGTTGAAGAGAATTCAGAGCTGGATCTGTTTGAGGCTTTTCATAAACATGCAGATGACCCTCGTATTCCGGAAGTTGTGGCAGACATGGAAAAAGAACTGGGAGATGGAAATAACAAACCGCAGATTTTACCAAAACTTGCACAGTATGAGATCACACTTCTTGACTGGGTGGAAGCACATAAAGGTGCATGCGAGTATGTGGTACTAAGTACAAAATGCTGGCCGGCATTCCAGACGCAGTTCGGATTCGTGCCATGTTATGTAAACAGCCGTCTGGCAGGAAAAGGAATCCCGGTATCCTGTGAGGTTGACCTGTACGGAGCATTAAGTGAGTATATCGGCCAGTGCATCAGCGGAGATACAGTTACATTGCTTGATATCAACAATACCGTAACAGATGCAATTTATAAGGAAGACATCAAAGGCAAATTTGATTACAGAAAAGGTGAGACATTCATGGGATTCCATTGTGGAAATACCTGTTCCACAAAACTGGTAAAACATTCCATGGAATATCAGATGATCATGGCAAGAAGCCTTCCGGAAGAAGTGACACAGGGAACACTTGAAGGTGATATCATTCCGGGTGACATCACATTCTATCGTCTTCAGAGTACAGCGGACGGAAAATTAAGGGCTTATCTGGCAGAAGGAGAGGTGCTTCCGGTGGCAACCAGATCTTTTGGAGCAATCGGAATTTTCGCGATTAAAGAGATGGAAAGATTTTACCGACATGTTCTGATTGAGAAAAATTATCCGCACCATGGAGCAGTTATGTTCGGGCATTTCGGAAAACAGTTGTTTGAAGTATTGAAATACATTGGTGTGGAACCGGAAGAAATCGGTTACAATCAGCCGGCAGGCATGCGTTACATTACAGAGAATCCATATAGATAATGATGAGGAAAAGAAATATGTATTACATAGGTGTAGATTTAGGAACCTCAGCTGTTAAGCTTGTGTTGATGCAGGGAGACGGCACAATCAAAAATGTGATCTCCAAAAGCTATGAATTATATTTTCCGCATCCGGGCTGGTCAGAGCAGAAACCGGAAGACTGGTGGAAAGCAACAATCGGGGGACTGAAAGAACTGACAGCGGAGTGTGATAAAACTCAGATCGCAGGCATCAGCTTCGGTGGACAGATGCACGGACTGGTAATTCTGGATGACAAAGATGAAGTGATCAGACCTGCAATTCTCTGGAATGACGGGCGTACACAGAAGCAGACAGATTATCTGAATGAAGTGATCGGCAGGGAGACGCTTTCAGCGTATACAGCAAATATCGCATTTGCAGGATTTACAGCACCGAAGATTTTATGGGTAAAAGAGAATGAACCGGAGAACTTTGCAAAGATCCGCAAACTAATGCTTCCGAAAGATTATATTGCATATAGATTAAGCGGTGTACTCAGTACCGATTATTCAGATGCTTCCGGAATGTTATTGCTGGATGTCAGAAACAAATGCTGGTCAAAAGAAATGATGAATATCTGCGGTATTACAGAAGATGTACTGCCGAAGTTATATGAAAGCTATGAAGTAACCGGAACTTTAAAACCGGAGATCGCAGCAGAACTTGGATTCCCGGAGACCTGTAAGATTGTTGCAGGAGCCGGTGATAATGCAGCAGCAGCGGTTGGAACCGGAACGGTAGGCGATGGCAAATGTAATGTTTCTCTCGGAACAAGCGGAACCGTATTTATCTCCAGTGAGAAGTTCTGTGTAGATCAGAAAAATGCATTGCATTCCTTTGCGCATGCAGACGGATGTTATCACCTGATGGGCTGTATCTTAAGTGCTGCTTCCTGCAATAAGTGGTGGGTAGAAACTATTATCGGAAGTAAAGATTATGACACAGTGCTCGGCGGTATTTCCGGACTTGGTGATAACCCGGTGACATTTCTTCCGTACCTGATGGGAGAGAGATCGCCGCACAACAATCCGAATGCAAGAGGCATGTTTATCGGAATGTCAATGGATACGACGCAGACACAGATGTCGCAGGCGGTTTTGGAAGGCGTTGCTTTTGCAATCCGTGATTCCTTTGAGATCGCAAGATCGCAGGGAATTCAGATTGAGAGAACAAAACTTTGCGGCGGCGGGGCAAAGAGCCGTATCTGGAGAAAAATTATCGCAAACGTTCTTGGTATAAAAGTAGATATTCTGAAAACAGAAGAAGGTCCGGGACTTGGAGCGGCGATGCTTGCAGCAGTTGCATGCGGAGAATACGCAACCGTGAAAGAAGCGGCTGACAGGATCGTAGAGGTAGTAGAAACTATTGAGCCGGAACAGGAAATTGTAGAAAAATACAACCATCAGTACAGCAAATTTGTGCAAATGTATCCGGCGGTAAAAGGTTTATACGAACTGTAAGTAAACAATTGAGTGAGTCGCAATTCTGACAGCAGGCGTCGAAAAGTTCCGCTGTGTCTGCGTTTTTTGCGAAACACTCTCCCAAATGCGACACTGTCGCGGATATCAGGATTTAAGAGGTAAGCTGTTGTGCTGCAAATTACCGCACATGCAAGCGGAAACACGACGGCTTACTGCTTATTCAATGTCTAAAAAGTAGCGTATTTTTCGATGAATTCTGCCAGTATATTTATTGGTTACAGCTTTGTATAATGAAGAAAACAGTAGCTGGAAAACAGTGTTCAGTTACAGAAAAAAGAACGATGTATAAAGGAGTTGCAGACATATGAAATTTGGAAATGGATGCTGGCTGCAGAAAGAAGGAATTGAGTGTTTTGCACCGCAGGAAGCGTATTTTGTAAACAAAAATGAGCATGAAGTTGTGATTTGCGCACCGACACACCATATTGCACACAGAGGAGATACGCTTGGAGGAATCAATCTCACGATCAGGATCACAGCACCGGCGGAGGATGTGATCCGCGTGCAGACGAGCCATTATCTGGGCGTGGAAGATCACAGCCCGAAATTTGACCTGAACCTGGATGAAAACCGCGCGATGGATGTAGAAGAAACAGACGATGAGATTCTTGTGAAATCAGGAAATCTGTCCCTTCGTATCAATAAGAAAAACTGGAGTATGTGCTATGAGAGAGATGGCAGGATCCTGACTGCAAGCAGCGGAAGAGATCTCGCGTACATGCGTACCCACTGGACCGGATTTGCCTATGATACAGATCCCGAAGGCAAAGCATACATGCGCCAGCAGCTCGGTATAGATGTCAGTGAACACATTTACGGACTTGGAGAGCGTTTCGGGGCACTGGTGCGAAACGGACAGTCTGTAGACATCTGGAATGAAGACGGTGGTACAAGCACAGATCAGTCTTACAAAAATATCCCGTTTTATCTGACAGATAAGGGATACGGTGTATTTGTCAACAGTTCTGACAAGGTTTCTTTTGAAGTGGGAACAGAGCAGGTGACAAAAGTAGAATTTTCCGTAAAAGGAGAGAGTCTGGATTACTTTCTGATCAACGGACCGACGATGAAAGACGTGCTGAAACGTTATACAGATCTCACAGGAAAACCATCGCTTCCGGCACCGTGGACCTACGGACTCTGGCTCTCTACATCTTTTACAACAAACTATGATGAAGAGACGGTCATGAGTTTTGTGGATGGTATGCTGGAGCGTGGAATCGGGCTTCGTGTGTTCCATTTTGACTGTTTCTGGATGAAAGATTTCCACTGGTCAGATTTTCTGTGGGATACGCGTGTATTTCCGGATCCGGAAGGAATGCTTGGCAGGATCAAGGCAAAAGGACTGAATATCTGTGTATGGATCAATCCATATATCGCGCAGGAATCCGCACTTTTTGCAGAAGGAAAAGAGCACGGATACTTTATCAGACGGCCAAATGGTGATGTGTGGCAGTGGGATATGTGGCAGCCGGGAATGGCGCTGGTTGACTTCACAAATCCGGAAGCGTGCAAATGGTTCCAGGACAAACTGGAAGTGCTTCTTGATATGGGAGTTGACTGCTTCAAGACAGACTTCGGTGAGAGAATACCGGTCAACTGTGTCTACGCGGATGGCTCTGATCCGGAAAAAATGCACAACTATTATACTTATCTTTATAACAAAGTTGTATTTGAACTTCTGGAGCGCAAGAGAGGAAAAGGAGAAGCGGTTCTGTTTGCCCGTTCCGCAACCGTTGGCGGACAGAAATTCCCGGTACACTGGGGCGGAGACTGCTGGTCTGACTATGTGTCCATGGAAGAAAGCCTTCGCGGAGGACTTTCCCTTACAATGTCCGGTTTCGGATACTGGAGCCATGATATCGGCGGTTTTGAAAGCACTTCCACACCGGATGTATACAAACGGTGGGCTGCATTTGGCCTGATGTCTTCCCATTCCAGACTGCATGGAAGTACTTCATACCGTGTGCCATGGGCATACGATGAAGAAGCGGTAGATGTTGTCCGTTATTTTACAGAAGTGAAAGCGCAGCTTATGCCATATCTGTACAGAAATTCAAAGGAAACAGCTGCAACAGGTGTTCCGATGATGCGGAGCATGGTTTTGGAATTTACGCAGGACCGGAATTGTGCATACCTTGACAAACAGTATATGCTTGGTGACTCTCTCCTTGTAGCACCGATCTTTAATGACGAAAGCAAAGCTATCTATTATCTGCCGGAAGGAACCTGGACACATTATCTGACAGGCGAAGTCAGAGAAGGCGGCAGATGGTATGAGGAGCATTGCGGATATCTCAATATTCCGGTATTTGCAAGAGAAAACAGCCTGATCGCAGTCGGACAGGAAAACATGAAACCGGATTATGATTATGCAGAAAATGTGGAAATCCGTGCATATTCCCTGAAAGATGGTGAAAATGTATCCACAGTTGTTTATGGAATGGACAGACAGGCAGAGACAACAGTAACTGCAGAAAGAAACGGAAATATCATTCAGATCCGGGTAGAGGCAGATAAGCCTTGCAGCATTGTTCTTGTGAATGAAAGGGCAAAGGATGTTCAGGGCGCAGAGTACCAGGTAAAAGAGCGCGATACCGTGATCCGATGCGCAGGAAGTGTACAGATTACAGTAACGCTGTAATAGTTTACAGACCGGTTATCAATTATTTAGAACTACGCATGTGAGACTTGTCGAAACGCTGGTTAAAGCAGGATTCTTTTTTGTCAGAATCACAGTATGCTATACTTGATAACCGGTCTGTTTTGTAAATGAGGAATGAGAAGATGCAGAAAAATGAGAAGATCGAAAAGCAGATTGAAGATCTGGTGAAAGAACTGACGCTTGATGAAAAAATTGGTATGATCCATGGCGCCGGACTTTTTCGGACAGAAGGTGTCAGACGACTGGGAATTCCACCGGTTAAGATGTCCGACGGGCCAATGGGAGTCCGCAATGAATTTCCGGATGATTCCTGGGTTCCGGTAGGACACAGTGACGATTACGTGACTTATCTTCCGTGCAACAGTGCGCTGGCATCTACGTGGAACAGGAAGATTGCCTGTGAAATTGGAAAAGTGCTTGGAGAAGAGGCGAGAGGACGTGGAAAAGATGTCATCCTTGCGCCGGGGATCAATACCAAGAGAAGTCCGCTCTGCGGTCGGAATTTCGAATATATGAGTGAAGATCCGCTTTTGAGCGGTGAGATGGCAGTGCCCCTGATCGAGGGAATCCAGACAGCGGATGTGGCAGCCTGTGTGAAGCATTTTGCAATCAATAATCAGGAAACAGAACGTCTCTGGGTGGACGTGGAAGTCAGTGACCGCGCAGCAAGAGAAATCTATTTTCCGGCATTTAAAAAGGCGGCAAAAAAGGCATACTCCCTGATGGGAGCCTATAATCTCTACAAAGGAAAACATTGCTGTGAAAACAAAGAACTTCTGAATGAAATGCTCCGCAAAGAGTGGGGCTATGACGGCATGGTCGTATCCGACTGGGGTGCTGTCCACAAGACAAAAGAGGCGGCGGAAAGCGGGCTGGATATTGAAATGTCCGTAACGTATCAATTTGATGAATACTGTCTGGCACAGCCATTGAAAGAGGCAGTAGAAAAGGGCGAAGTTGCGGAGACACTGCTCGATGAGAAGGTCCGTAATATTCTTCGTATGATGTTTCGTCTGCGTATGATCGGCGAAGAAAGCGACTGGCGAAAAGCAGGCTGTTATAACACACCGCAGCACCGTCAGAGTGTTCTGGAAGCGGCTAGGGAATCTGTCATCCTGCTTAAAAATGAGGAGAAAAAGCTTCCGCTTTCAACAAAAACGGAGCGTATTCTGGTGATTGGGGATAATGCGGACCGCATTCATTCCAATGGTGGAGGAAGTGCAGAAATCAAGGCACTTTATGAGATATCACCTCTTCTTGGTATAAAAAAACTGCTTGGCGGAAATACACAGGTTGATTTTGTCCGGGGATATTTCGCAGATGATATGGAAGCGCAGACCGGTGATGTCAACTGGCAGGCAGACAGCCTGGAAAATGGCGGAGGTTCGATCAGTGAGGCTAAAATGGCCAGTCAGGAACTGGAAGAAAAACGTCGTATTTTAAGGGCGGAAGCGGTAGAAAAGGCAAGGCAGTATGACACGGTTATCCTGATCGGCGGTCAGAACCATCAGCAGGATCTGGAAGGGCATGACAGACCGGATATGAAACTTCCATATGAACAGGATCAGCTGATCGAAGAAGTTCTGGATGTGAATCCGGATACGATCGTGGTTATGGTTTCCGGTTCGCCGGTGGAAATGCCCTGGGCAGATAAAGTAAAGACACTGCTGTGGCAGTGGTATGCAGGAATGGAAGGAGGAACCGCACTCGCAGAGATCCTTTTTGGTAAAGTAAATCCATCCGGAAGGCTTCCGGAAACATTCCCGAAAACACATCTGGACTGCCCGGCCCATTGCATCGGAGAGTTTCCCGGAGGAAAGACGGTGGCATACATAGAAGGTATTTTTGTCGGTTACCGCTATTATGATACCTGTAATGTGGAGGTGCTTTTCCCGTTTGGATACGGGCTTTCCTATACAGAATCTGATTTTTCGGAATTGCGGGTGGTTTCCCAAAAGGCCGGAGAAAAACCGGAGATAAGAGTGAGCCTGACTGTTTCAAACACAGGAAAAACAGACGGAAAAGAAGTGGTTCAGATTTATGTCGGAAAATCGGATTCCGGAGTGAGACGAGCAAAAAAGGTGTTGGCAGCCTTTACAAAAATCGAACTTTCGGCAGGCGGATCCAGACAGATAGAACTAGATCTCGAGCCGGATGCATTTGCCTATTACGATGAAGAAAAACAGACATTTGTAGTTGAACCGGGAACCTATGAAATATATGCAGGAAAGTCTGTGGCTGATATCTGCCAGACCGTTTCCTGCGAACTGTAAAAAACATTATTTCAGGAAATGCATGCCATGCAGCGCATGACAAAGTTACCATTTACCAGTTCTGCAATCTGCAAAAAGAATACCTGTCGAAGGAAATTATCATTCCGCCGACAGGTATTCTTTATTTTTTGAACGCAGAATAAGATTTCTTAGATGATCTGATTTTATCCCATCACAATTTCTACATTGTATACCTTGCATCCGTCAATTGGACGCACCAGATTTCCATCAACTTCAGTGCCGTTTACAAGCATTTTGTGTACGCCTTTTTCAATGCCTTCCGGTTTTACGATATGGATGTGATATGCGGCATCACGGTAAATTCTGTCCAGAGTGACCTCGCGGAGTTCATCCGGCAGACACGGATCAATTCTGAGCCCGTCGTAATCCGGCTGGATTCCGAGCAGATATTGTGAAACATTTACAAATGTCCAGGCAGCGGTACCAGTCAGCCAGCTGTTTTTGGCTTCGCCATGTTTTGGCGCATCTGCACCGGCGATCATCTGGGAATAGACATATGGCTCGGTACGGTGAATCTCACTGATATCCTCAATGTATGCCGGGCATGTCTTTTTATAAATCTCAAAAGCTCTGTTTCCGCGTCCGATCATGGTCTCTGCGATAGAGATCCATGGATTGTTATGGCAGAAGATACCGGCATTTTCTTTATATCCTGGCGGATAGGAAGAAATCTCACCAAGATTCAGATGGTAGGACTGATAAGCAGGCTGCTGGAGCATGATCCCGTATTTGGTATCGAGATATTTTCTGACAGAATCCAGAGCTTTCTCTGCCTGCCCCTCTTTTACACCGACTCCTGCAAGCACGCAGAATCCCTGCGGCTCGATGAAGATTTTTCCTTCTTCGTTTTCGTGGGAACCGACTTTTTCACCGGCAGCATCATAGGCACGGAGAAACCATTCACCGTCCCAGCCGTCCCTGAGGATGGCCTGATACATTGCGTCGGATGCCTGATAAGCACGGTCGGCCTCTTCTTTGTTTCCGATAATCTCATTGATACGGGCATATTCTTTTGCATATTTTACAAACATACCTGCAATAAATACCGATTCAGCGACCGGTCCTTCGGATGGACCTGTAGTCTGGAACGATTCGCCCGGTTCCCGGGAGAAACAGTTGAGGTTCAGGCAGTCATTCCAGTCAGCCCGCCCGATCAGGGGCAGATGATGCGGTCCAAGATGCGTCAGGGTATATTCAAAAGAACGTTTCAGATGCTCCATGAGCGGAGCAGCCTTGGTGGAATCATTATCAAAGTCAACCACTTCATCAAGGATGCCAAAGTCACCGGTTTCTTTTGTATAGGCGCTGACTGCTGCAATGAGCCACAGAGGATCATCGTTAAAACCGCTTCCGATATCGAGATTTCCGCGTTTGGTCAGTGGCTGATATTGATGGTAGGCACTTCCGTCTTCCATCTGGGTAGCGGCAATATCAAGGATTCGGGCTTTTGCACGCTCCGGAATCAGATGGACAAAACCGAGAAGATCCTGGCAGGAATCACGGAATCCCATACCACGTCCGGTTCCGGATTCAAAATAAGATGCCGAACGGGACATATTGAATGTAACCATGCACTGATACTGGTTCCAGATATTTACCATTCTGGAGAGTTTTTCGTACGCGCAGGAAAGCGTATATCTGGAAAGCAGACTGTCCCAGTAAGAAGCAAGTCTGGAAAGGGCTTCTTTCACCTGAGTGGTGGTCTGATAATGGGAGATGATCCTGCGGGCAGGTGTTTTGTTGATCACATTTGGGGCATTCCATTTCTGGTCATCGCTGTTTTGGGCATAGCCAAGCAGGAAGATGAATGTCTGCTCCTCACCGGGCAGAAGTTCTACTTCTATCCGGTGTGAACCGATCACGGCACCGCCGCTTGCCAGTGTCTGATAGGAAGTGCGTTCAGCAACTGCTTTTGGCATCTGGATGGAACCATATGCGCCAAGGAAATCATCACGGCTGGTATCAAAACCATCAACAGGGCGATTTACGCTGTAAAAAGCGTAATGATTACGGCGTTCTCTGTATTCTGTTTTGTGATAAATCTCAGATCCGGTTACCTCTACTTCGCCAAGGCTTAAGTTCCGCTGGAAGTTTGTGGAATCATCCACAGCATTCCAAAAACAGAATTCAACATAAGAAGTCAGCGTCAGGTTATGCACTTTGGAATCTGTATTCTTTAGTTTCAGATAATTCACTTCACAGGTTTCGTGAAGCGGTACAAAAGCAGTCAGATCTGCTTCAATTCCGTTTTTGGAAGAATGAAAACGGGAATATCCAAGTCCGTGGTGGCATTCGTAGCTGTCCAGTGCGGTCTGTGTTGGCTGCCATCCGGGATTCCAGACAGTCCCTTCGTCATTGATAAAGTAATATCGTCCGTTTGTATCGGCTGGGACATTATTGTAACGGTAACGTGTGATTCGGAGCAGTTTTGCGTCCTTGTAAAAACTGTATCCGCCGGCTGTATTGGAAATGAGTGAGAAAAAATCTTCATTTCCGAGATAGTTGATCCACGGATTCGGGGTACGCGGATCGGTAATTACATATTCTTTGTTTTTGTCATCAAAAAATCCATATTTCATAATGAAAAATCTCCTTATATTTCTTATATTTCTTGTATTTTTTCTGCTTCTGTTTCATCTGTTTCTTCGTACCTGCGGAACACTTTTGTAAGCGGAAAAGAAGCGCAGTAAGCCAGAAAAGCAAAACCAACAATGAACAGAAAAATACGGAACATCGGACTTACATATGCCAGTGCAAAGCCAATTACAAGGATCAGCAGAAGAAACAGTGTCTGTACCGGGTTTGTCAGGGCAATCAGAAAAGAATTCTTTATGGTCTGTTTTATGGTATTTTCAAATCTTGCACTTAAAGCAAATACATACAGAAGTGAAAACAGATAAAGCAATGTGCATAACGCAACTATGACCAGGAATACCGTGCCAAACGCGGTTTTTTTCTGCGACCAGAAAGCAAGATTATACAAAAGAACCGCTCCGGCCAGGGCATACAAAAGGGACAGTAAAAAAGAATGCTTGAAGTTGCTTTTGAAAGCCGTGAAATATGGTCGGACAATGCCATTTTGCTCGTCTCTTGCTTCACGCAACGTGATGGTATACAGGGCACTGACTGCCGGTCCGATCGTTATAACCGGAATGCATGTGACCAGAAAAATAGCATTCAGAACCACAAAATCAAAAAGAGTTCCGAGAAATTGAAAAACAGGACTTTCGATATTAAATTTCATAATGCTCCTCCTCCATGAAAACAGAATGTTATATTCCAAAAATAAGTATTTACAAGGAATCATTTAAAAAGAATCGTTGTAACTGTGAAGTTACGATACAGCAAAGAATCATCCTCTTCTAACATATGTTTATATTATTTGGGAATTCTTTGAAAAACTACGGATAAAAATAGAGGTAAAATACATGTAAAATCAGATTTTTTGTTGTATACACGAAAAATACATGATTTTTCCTATATTTGGCATCTGATTTAGCAGGTATCTTCTTATATAAGGGGGATGCTACAATGAATGCAACTTAAGGAGAAGCTGCAGCACAATTTATAAAAATAAAAGAAGGAGAGAGTAGCATGAAGAAACAAGCAATAAGCAAAACGAAACGAAATGCAGCCAGAAGCCGCAGATTGTTCTATTGCCTGATACCGTTTATCATTTTATGTTTCCTGTTTTCTTATTTCCCGCTTCATGGATGGATTTATTCCTTCTATGATTACAAGCCGCCACTCAGTCTCTCACAGTGTGAGTTTGTAGGTCTGAAATGGTTTAAGACGTTATTTGCAAATAAGACGCAGGTTGCGCAGTTGATTCAGGTAATGAAAAATACATTTGCCATGAGTTTACTTGGCATTGCGACATCCTTTCTGCCGGCAATATTTGCCATTTTTCTGAATGAGATCAAATGCAAATGGTTCAAGAGTCTGGTCCAGACATTGACGACATTGCCGAACTTTATCAGCTGGGTTCTTGTTTATTCCGTAGCATTCAGCTTATTTACAGACAGTGGTATGGTAAATACTGTTCTGCAGCATATGGGCATCATCACATCACCGGTCAAATTCCTTGACAGTGATTCGCATACCTATCTGTGGATGACGTTATGGAGTATCTGGAAAGGACTTGGATGGGGAGCCATCATGTATCTGGCCGCAATCGCCGGAATCGATCCGGAGCTTTACGAAGCTGCGAAAGTCGATGGCGCAAACAGGTTTCAATTGATCAAAAATGTTACGGTTCCGGCACTTGCACCGACATTTTTTGTACTTCTTATGATGTCTGTCGCAAACTTCCTGAATAATGGCATGGATCAGTATTATGTATTCCAGAATGCATTTAACAAGGAACACATTCAGGTTCTTGATCTGTACGTTTATAATATTGGTATGACGGGAAGCAGCCTGTCACTGGCGACGGCGATCAGTATGCTAAAGAGTATTGTCAGTGTTGCATTGCTCGCAATTGTGAACTTTGTATCTAAGAAGACGCGTGGAGCGTCTATCATTTAGGAGGGGAGGAAGAGAAGTGAAATCCGCAATTGGAAAAAATCACAGGAAAATAAAAGGCGGAAATATCGCATTTAGCACCATCAACTATCTGGTGTTTGCCATTATCACACTGATCTGTGTATATCCTTTCTATTATATGATCATCAATACGATCAGTAACAATGACCTGAGTGCAAACGGACTTATCAATTTTATTCCGCGTGGGCTCCACCTTGGAAATTATGTGCAGGTATTATCCTTAAGTGGATTGCCGATGGCGGCTATGATCTCTGTGGCAAGGACTGTGATCGGTACGGCCTGTGCGGTACTGGCATCCGCTTTTCTGGGATTCCTTTTTACGCAGGAAGAACTCTGGCACAGAAAGTTCTGGTATCGTTTTTTTGTAATTACCATGTATTTTAATGCAGGTATTATCCCGATGTTCATCACGATGCGTACCCTGCATCTGACCAATACATTCTGGGTATATATCCTTCCGGCAATCGTGCAGCCGTTCAGCATCATCATGGTAAAGACTTACATAGAGTCCATGCCAAAATCACTTCAGGAGGCGGCAGAGATTGACGGAGCCGGAATCCTGACTGTTTTCTGGAAAATAATTCTACCGACTGCGAAACCGATTCTTGCAACCGTAGCAATCTGGGCAGCAGTTGCGCAGTGGAACTCATTCCAGGATACATTGATCTATATTACAGATCAGAAGCTGTATTCTTTGCAGTATCTGCTGTATACTTATATCAACCAGGCCAGCTCACTGGCGGCGATGGTTCGTAATACGGGAACGGTGTCAGCAGCTGTGCTTGCATCTCAGCAGACACCTACTTCTATCCGAATGACAGTATCTGTCATTGTTGTATTGCCAATTTTGTTTGTATATCCGATTTTCCAGAGATTTTTCGTATCTGGTATTATGATCGGTTCTGTAAAAGGTTAAGGGGGATCTAACTTATGAAAAAGAAATTAGTATCTGTTTTGCTCTGTGTCGCACTGGCAGCTACAGCTGTACTGGCAGGATGCGGCGGAAGTAAGAGCAGCGATTCCGGAAGCTCTGACGATGTTCTGACTGTCGATGTATACGACGATCAGGCAAATTATCAGGGAATCCAGTCGGGTTGGTTTGGGAAAATTGTCAAAGACAAATTTAATATTGAGCTCAACATCATAGCACCAAACGTAGCCGGTGGTGGAGACACCCTGTTCCAGACAAGATCTGCGGCAGGAAATCTTGGTGATATCATCATTTCCAGTACAGAAAACGGACGTTTCAAAAATATGGTAGAAGCCGGACTTCTGATGGACATGACAGATCTGCTGAAAGACAAAGATGTCATGAAAAATTACAGCGATGCGATCACGAAAGCAAATGAAAATGCCGGACAGGACGGCATCTGGGGACTTCCTAGTGAGATTTCCAGCCAGTCACCGGAAGTTTCTGCTGATGGTATTGAACCAATGGTTTCCGCTTATGTGAGATGGGACGGATACAAGGCACTTGGTTATCCGGAGATCAATACGATGGAAGACTGGCTTTCTGTTATGAAAGGTCTTCAGGAACAGATCCCGGAAAGTGATTCCGGCAAAAAGACATATGCTCTGTCTCTGTTCAAAGACTGGGATGGAAGTTCCATGGTAGCAGCCAAGAACTTATGCTCCCTGTATGGATACAATGATACCGGTACAGGTTTTGTCCTTACAAAAGCAGACGGAAGTGATTTCCAGGATATTACAGACAGTGATGGTATTTATGTAAGAGCCCTGAAATTCCTCTTTGAAGCAAACCAGGAAGGACTGATCGATCCGGAGTCAACCACCCAGAATTACGATACGCTTTCTGATAAATACCGTGACGGACAGATCCTTACATCTCTGTGGTCTTATCAGGGTCCGTCCTATTACAACACAACCGAGCACAAAGAGAGCGGTAAAGGTTTCATGCCTGCATTTATAGGGGATTCCTCACCATATACTGCAGGATGTTATTCAGAAGGTAATGCAAAAGTTGTGATCAGTATCGGAAGCCAGGCAAAAGAGCCGGAAAGACTGGCTGAGTTTATTGACTGGCTGTACTCCCCGGAAGGTGTGGAATGTGCAGGACAGGCAAATGGTGCAGCAGGTCCGGAAGGTCTGACATGGGAGATGGACGGAGATAAACCTGTTCTTACAGAATTTGGTGAAAAAGCACTCCCGAGCAACGATGTGACAGTACCTGATGAATGGGGCGGCGGTTCCTGGAAAGATGGTGTATCTGCTCTGAACTTCAAAGCAATTGCACTTGTTGATACAGATCCGAATACAAATGAGCCATATATGGAAACAATGTGGTCCTCCGTTCTTGAAAAAAATACGACAGAACTTGATACAGACTGGAAGAACTGGGCAGGCGGAGCACAGACGACCATCGAATTCCTGGAAAACAAAAATGCCCTCTCTGTAGCGGCGGGTACTTCCTTTACACAACCGGAGGAAGCTTCCGATATTACAACATTGAGAAATCAGTGCAAGACAACCATTGTAGACAGCTCCTGGCAGATGGTATTCGCATCAGATGAAAATGAATTCAATAAGATTCTCAAAAATATGCAGGATACAGTGAAAGGTCTCGGTTATGACGAAGTCCTGAAAGTGGATATGCAGAATGCGAAAGACCAGGCCGCAGCAAGAGAACAGACGGTAGCAGACTACAATAACAAATGACGAAAAAATGGAAATTTCTAAATTCCGGAAATGCCAAAAACGCTGTCAGAGATTTTAGAAGAAAAAGGCAGCTTTATCGGGTTGGCTGACATATAAAAATGGCTGAGGAGATTGATCCTCAGTCATTTTTTTCGTCTGGCAGGGAAATGTTACTGGTGTGTGCTGCCGAATTCTTTGCGGTACTCGGCAGGACTCATCCCCGTGTATTTCTTGAATTTTTTATGGAAATAATCTACATTTGTATAACCGACGCGCTGCGCGATCTCATAGACTTTGTAGTTATGCTCTTCAAGCAGCTTCTTGGAGTTTTTAATTCTGATCTCATCCACATAGGAATTGAAATTTTTCCCGGTTGTTTTGCTGAAAACCTTTCCAAGATAAGAACTGTTGTATCCGAAAAGTTCTGCGATCGAGCCAAGTTTCAGATTCTCCTGGTAGTTATGCCGGACATAATTCAGAATTCCATCCATAACGCTTTCCCTGCTTGGAGAATCGATCACATTCATATACATTTCAAACTGTACAGTGAAAAACTGAAGTATCTCATACAGATAATATTGTTCTTCGATCGTACTGATGATTGCAGCATTATTTGGAATTGGCAGATCTGCAATGCCGTAAGTATGCGTGATGATCGACTTTACCTGGATCATGATATCAGCCAGATGGTGTTTCAGGACAGGCACTTCCACATCCGTGTAGTAAAGGTCGTTTTTGAGTTCCTCAAGTACTTCCATCAGCATATGAATGTTTCCTGACTGAATATAGTTCGCGATACGCTCGGAATATGTATTCTGCAAAGGCAGTGTCTGGCAGCCGTCTTTCCTGTTTTCCGGAAGTTCTGTAAATCCCAGTACATGCTGATTCGGACTGCAAAAAAATCTTCGTTTCATGAGATCTGTGGCATCCTGAAAAGAGGCATAAATCTGTTCGATCGTATATACCGGATGTCCGTAAGTAAGAAACAGAGAATCCAGCGGAGAACCTTTCTGCGGCTGCGTGATATAACGGTTCAGAAGGTCCTGAAAACGCTTCAGCGCGAAGTCTCCCTTCAGCAGGATCACGTTCATATTTTCCAGTTTGATATAATCCAGAGAATTGTGATTCCTGTTTGCAAGTCTGAGGATATCTGCAAAATTCCATGTTGTCTGAAAAGATTCCTGGTTGTAATTGGTATAGATCACAACCTGATAAACAGAGGATTCCAGAGCAATATCATGATAGTCAAGATAAGTATATTCTGCTTTGTTCAGAAGAATATCCTGAAGGATAGAATCTCTTGCTTTGGAACGGTATTCCACAAACTTTTTTTGGGCAGTCTGTTCTTCTGTAAGGGATTTTTTTGCATCCAGAACAGCCCTTTCCAGTTCCTCTTCATCAATTGGTTTTGTGAGGTAACAGGTGACGCCGTATCTGATCGCCTCCTGCGCATAGGAAAAATCCGAGTATCCGCTGAGGATGATGAATTTTCCCTGAAATCCCTGTTCTTTCGCCTGCCGTATTACTTCCAGACCGGAGAGTTTCGGCATGCGGATATCCATCAGTACGACATCGGGGCGGGAAACAAGAATCTGTTCCAGTGTATCTGCCCCGTTTTTCCCTTCACCGCAGATATAAAATCCAAGTTCAGACCAGTCCAGAATATAGCGGAGTCCTTCCCGCACATCTATTTCATCATCTGCAATAAACAATTTCATAAGTAATACCTCCTTCCTGTACTTACCCTCAGAAATCCTCATTTAAAAGATTCGGAGAGCACATATTTCTGAGCCGGAATCATCATGGTAACAAGTGTTCCGCATTTCTTTTTACTTTTGATCTCAAGTCCGTAATCAGAACCATAACAAAGCCGGATCCGTTGATAGATATTGTACAGACCGATGCTTCGGGATGATTCTTTTGGATGATTATAAATGTTTTCCTTCATCTTTTCAATTTCTTCCGGAGTCATTCCACAGCCATTATCAAAAACCTTAATATAGAGTGTCTCCTGAACGAGATTGATATGGATGATGATCTTTCCGTTTTCTTCTACTTCTTCAAGACCGTGAAGAACAGCATTTTCTACGATTGGCTGGAGAAGCAGCGGCATGATCTGGAACTGGGAAAGATCCAGATGCGGTGTGGTTTTCAGCGTGTAATTTACCCGGTCATGGAAACGGAGCTTCTGGATGGCGAGGTAAGTAACGATATAATCGAGTTCTTTTTCCAGAGAAGTCATGGATGTGGTTGTGTTACTTAAAACGTAGCGTATGGATTTCCCGAGAAGTTTGATGGCATTGGCCACTTCGCGGTTCCCGGCTTTCAGCGCGCGCATGCGGATCGTTTCCAGCGTGTTGTAGAGAAAATGCGGGTTGATCTGACTGGAAAGCATCTTGAATTCCATCTGCTGCTGCTGATTGATGAGTTCATGGGTTTTCAGCTCGGCTTCATAAGCGGATGCTTCCATAGTGCGGATCGCCTGGATCATAACGCCCAGATCTGTAAATGCTTCAGAAATTTCATCATTTCCGGAAAAAGAATCGGTAATGGCATAATTTCCAAGACTGGCTTCGTGCATGGATTCTCGCAGCGTGACCACTCGTTTGCTGAAATGTCTGGAATAGACCAGGACAAAAATACTGGTCGGGATCAGAATCAGCAGAATCAGCGCGATGTGGATCAGACTGATCCGGTTCATATATGGATAGGCATCGTAATCAATGGAAGCAATATAAAAAATGTCATCCGAATAACTGGTAGAGAGCGCAGAGATACATCCGATCACCCTCTGGCCGTTCACTTCCAGCGAACCGAGATAATATCCGGATGCCCCGGGCTCATACACTTCAGGAAGTGTGGTGATCGTCCGGGAACCACTCTGATAAAAACAGGTATTTTCATTTAACCACAGAACGGTCTTGAGTGAACTGTTTTCAATCCTGTTTTTGATATGATTGTTGCTGACAGAGACGTTCAGTATGGCAAAACTGTTCTGCTGTGGAAGAAAAATACGGCAATGCAGAGTCAGAAGCGGAGTAGTCCTGTTAAAACGGTCCGTCTGTGATTCTACTGTCCAGAACGGTGTGGCACTTTCCTCGGCCCGGCGGTACCAGGAAGTCTGACGGATTTCATCTGTGATGGGATGGATGTATTCTGTATCTGGGATAGAAGTATTATAAGTATATGCAGAAATTTCCTGTATGGAAGCATCCTCCGAAAGAGCATATTCAAATGCGTCATAATCTTGTGCGGCGTGCGCTCCCTCCTGGATGTCCCCAAAATCCGTGCTGAGAAGCGAGATCAGGTCTCTGTCATCCGTAAGCTGTCTGGATTCATTATAAACATTTGAAGTCAGATCCAGAAAGATAGATTTGACGCGGAGATTATCGGAATGCGCCTGCTCTCTGTAGTGGTCTGCAAGAGTGGTGCGGGAATGATACAGAAGATAGTTCCCGAGCACCAGAACCGGGATGAAAATTGTGATAAAAAAGATAATGTGCAGCTGATGCTCTACTTTGATCCGGCTGATGATACCGGAAAATTTTCTGTGTGTCATAAGTAAAAACCCCTGAAGTCTGTTGCAATAAGCCAAAGCGTGGATATGAAAAGAAAGTACAGCCAAATATGAGCGGAAACCATGCTGAATTTCCTGTCAGGAAAAAGCACTCCGTGCAAATGATATGCACACTTACACGGGAAAGTTTGTAATTACTGTTATGTGGTCTCACGTTCTACTAATCGGGTGGAAACATAGACGAGTAGCGTTCCGTCATCGGTGCATTTTTCACCAGAGCAGCATTCCGTGATACGGTTGTGGAGGAGATTGACTGCCGTTTTACCGATCATTTCTTTATTTACATCGATAGCGGTAAGCGGAGGTTCCACCATGGTACACAAAGGCATGTTGTCAAATCCGATCACGGCGACATCTTCCGGAATCCGGTAGCCATGCGCCTTTAAGGCTCGGGTGCATGCCGCTGCGATCACATCATTGTCTGCCAGCAGGGCACGGGGAGGGTGATTGCCGTCCGCAAGCCATTCACTCATGTCATCGTATGCTTTCTGGGAAGAAATACCCACATCGATAATGGTACATTCCTGATCAGGATTTGCTTCTTTGCAGGCATTTAAAAATCCCTCCTGACGTCTGCGGAAATTATCAATTTTTGATCTGGAACGCAGGTAGCCGGGATCTGTATAATTCTTTGCAAGAAGGTATTTTGTGGCATTATAAGAACCACGGTAATTGTCTGTAACAACACAGTCAATGCCGAGGGATTCGATATAATTATCAACCATAACCACAGGCAGATCAAGGTCAAACAGCGGACGTAACTCATCGACGTGGGAACGTTCGATCGAGGTTCCGAGAATGATAAGCCCTGCGGCATCCGCAGAGATTGTATTTAACTGCAGCGCGGGATCCTCATCTGTACGGTAATAACTTACAAGTACGTTGTAACCAAGCCGTCTGGCGTATTTTTCAATGCCCTGCAAAATATAAGAATAGAAAGTGGTTTCCTGGATGATCTCACGCTGATCACCAAGAAAAATAACAAAACGGATATTCTGCGTTCCAGTTGCCGTAACTTTTTGCCTTGTATAACCTAGTTTCTCTGCTTCTGCAAGAACAAGTTCTCTTGTGCTGTCACTGACTCCTGGTTTCCCGTTCAGGGCCAGTGATACGGCAGATGGGGACAGATTTAGTTTTTCTGCGATTTTTTTTGCTGTAATAGCCATCTTTTTCTCCATTAATTTTTTCAAATAAAAATTTATCTCAGAATTCTTCATGAAAGAACCGAGAGTACATTTTTTGTCTCATGATATGTGGGACAAAAGGTATTTTATCCCTGATTTCATTTCAAGTAATCATTAGAACTCAAACATACTGAAATTAATTTTAGAACTCAAATACACTAAAAATTAACTTTATTATACACTGAAATTTAGCTGGATGGAAGAAAAAATTATGGGATTCGATGAAAAAAGCGGTAGTACAGGCAACACCTTTCATGTTTCTGATTCACGATGTGCTGATAATAAAAAAGAAAGCTGTCGCATAAGCAACAGCTTTCTCAATGTTTTAAATTTACTATGTGCTAATAAGGACTCAAAAATAAGATTAAGCCTCTGCGATAGCACCTGTAGGACATGTACCTGCGCAAGCGCCGCAATCGATGCAAGCGTCAGCGTCGATCTGGTACTGAGCATCTCCCTCAGAAATAGCACCTACTGGACATCCACCAGCACATGCGCCACACATTACACAAGAATCGCTAATTACGTATGCCATAATTTTTTCCTCCTTAAAAAATACTTGTTCGTTAAGCTTCCATAAGCTTTCACTCATAATAATATAAAAAATCGAGAAATGCAAGCATTCTCTGAGACAAAACGATCAATAAGGGCAGTTTTTTGCGATTGTATCGAACTTAATACATATTGACACTTGAGTTAGTACATGCTATCATAGATGTTGAGTAAGTTTTCCCGGTTGAACCGAAGCGGAATCTTGCTCGTTTTTGTTTTTAGTTAGAAAAATTCATGAATTATTCAGAAAATCTATCTTGCAAGCTTAAGATAGATGATATAATATGTATATTTAGCAAGAAATAATACTTACAGGCATTTTGCGCCTTTTTTAAGTAAGAAGAATAGGTCACTTATACTGACCAGGATCACGAACCATGTCCTGCGTGTGTCCAATCTGAAGATGCAAAATAGTGATACGCAAAATGTACTGCAGCAAAATATGAAAAAAGATGTTAGATAACAATGGGAGAGATTGACTATGTTGAATTGTGGAAAATACAAAAGAGTGCCGGTGCTGCATTACCCAGAGCGTGAATGGCCGGACAAAGAGATTGAGCATGCACCGATGTGGTGTAGCGTGGATCTGCGTGACGGAAATCAGGCGCTGATCGATCCGATGAATGTAGATGAAAAAATGGAGATGTTCCAGCTTCTGTTAAAACTTGGCTTTAAACAGATCGAGATCGGTTTCCCGGCGGCTTCTCAGATTGAATATGATTTTTTACGGAAATTAGTAGATGAGAAGATGATTCCGGATGATGTGCAGGTTCAGGTTCTGACACAGTGCAGAGAGCATCTGATCGACCGCACATTTGAAGCTATACAGGGAATCAGGAACGTCATCGTTCATATTTATAATTCAACTTCCGTGCTTCAGCGTGACGTGGTTTTCCATAAAGATAAAGAAGCGATCAAGCAGATTGCCATTGAAGGAACAAAAATGGTAAAAGAACGTGCTGCAAAATTTGACGGAAATATCCAGCTGGAGTATTCTCCGGAGAGTTTTACCGGTACGGAAGTAGAATTTGCACTGGATATCTGTACTGCGGTTCAGGATATCTGGCAGCCGACACCGGAGAACAAGATCATCTTCAACCTTCCGGCCACGGTTGAGATGAACACACCAAACGTATATGCAGATCAGATTGAATGGATGCATAAACATTTCAAAAACAGAGATGCTATTATTTTAAGCGTGCATCCGCACAACGACCGCGGAACAGGTATTGCCGCTACCGAGCTGAGCCTGCTGGCAGGTGCTGACCGTGTCGAGGGTACTTTATTTGGAAACGGAGAGCGTACTGGAAATATTGACGTGCTGAATGTAGCATACAATATGTTTTCACAGGGTATCGATCCGGAATTGAATATTGAAAATATCAAAGAGATCATTGAGGTATATGAGAGATGCTGCAAGATGGATATCGACATGCGTCATCCATATGCGGGAAAACTTGTATTTACAGCATTTTCCGGTTCTCACCAGGATGCCATCAACAAAGGTGTACATGCGCTGCATGAGCGCAGCACAGGTATCTGGGAGGTTCCTTATCTTCCAATCGATCCGGCAGACATCGGCAGGGAATATGAGCCGGTAGTCCGTATCAACAGCCAGTCCGGAAAAGGCGGCGTGGCTTTTGTTATGGAATCTATGTATGGATACAAACTTCCGAAGGAAATGCACAAAGAGTTTGCGGACGTTATCCAGAAAATGTCTGAGGAAAAAGGCGGAGAGATCGCTCCGGAGCAGATTTTTGAGGCGTTTAAGCATGAGTATATCGCACTGGATGATCCGTTTGAGTTTAAGAAAATCCGAGTGGAAGATGTCAATGACAAAGTCTGCATGGCTACTCTTGATTTTGAATATAAGAAAAAACCGTATCATATCGAGGCGGAGGGAAATGGTCCGCTGGATGCCGTCAAGACAGCGATCAACAAAGAGTTTGACCTGGATGTATGTGTCCTGAACTATTCTGAACACGCGCTTGGATCCGGTTCCCATGCGAGAGCTGCTGCATATATCCAGATGAAAGATAAGCGTACAGGAAAAGAGCTGTTTGGCGCAGGCGACAGCTCCAATATCACAAAAGCAACGATCCGTGCGTTTTTCAGCGGATTAAACCGGTTAGCAACAAAGTAAGCGACAGACATTAACGATTAAGAAGAGGAATGCTATGAATCGAAAGAAAAAATACGGATGGTTAAAACATCTTGATTTCATGATCATTGATCTGATCTGTATTCAGATTGCTTATCTTGCAGCATATTTTTTCCGGCATCAGACGGTGCATATTTATCGTGAGACCAGTCTGTACGCACATGTAAATATTTTATTGATTATTATTGATCTTTGTTATGTGCTGCTTCGTGGAACATACAAAAATATTTTGAAACGTAGTTTTATCAGGGAGATAGAATCTGTCCTGGTTCACAATATTGTGATGTGGGGCGTGGTCATGGCTTATCTGTATGTGACAAAGCAGGCATTCTGGTTTTCCAGACAGGTATTTCTGACATCTTTTGGTTTTACAATCATTTTTATGCTGTTAGGGCGTTTTCTGTGGAAGCTGAATGTCCGCAGGATTGTATGGAAGGGCAAAAATCAGCCGAATTTCCTGGTAATCAGCACGGAAAAATATGCCGAAGAAATGGTCCGCCAGTTTTTCAGCCGTATGTATAATGGATTTAATCTGGCTGGCCTTGCCATCATGGACCAGAATCTTGAAAATGAGAAAATTGAAGGGATTCCGGTTGTATGCAACAAAGAAAACCTGCTGAACTATATCCAGAAAAATGTTATTGATGAGGTCATGATCAAACTGTCCCATGATGACATGGAAGTGGATGAACTGACATGGACACTGCTCCAGATGGGGGTTGTTGTACACATTGCGCTGGATTATACGGACGATGCACTGCCGAACCGAACCATTGAACGGATCGGTGGATATACATGTATGACTACAAGTATCAACACCGCAAGCAGCGTGCCGATGGGGCTGAAGAGGCTGACAGATATTGCTGCCGGTCTGGTTGGCTGCGCCATTACAGGACTTGCTTTTATCTTTGTGGCACCGCTGATCTATAAGGCGTCACCGGGACCAATCTTCTACTGCCAGGAGCGTGTAGGAAAAAACGGACGCCGGTTCAAGATGTATAAATTCCGTTCCATGTATATGGATGCGGAGGAACGTAAAAAAGAACTGATGGCCCAGAACAAGATGAAGGGCAATATGTTCAAGATGGACAATGATCCGCGAATTATCGGCAGTGAAAAAGGACCGGGCAAGGGAATCGGTAATATCATCCGATCTTTAAGTATTGATGAGCTGCCGCAGTTTTACAATATTCTCAGAGGTGACATGAGTCTTGTGGGAACCCGTCCGCCGACAGTAGACGAGGTGGCAGAATATGATCTGCATCATAAAGTGCGTCTGAGCATGAAACCGGGCCTGACCGGTATGTGGCAGGTAAGCGGACGAAGCGAGATCACAGATTTCGAGGAGATCGTGCGTCTGGATGCATATTATATTGAAAATTGGAGCTTAAAGCTTGATCTGAAAATTATTTTGAAAACATTTAAGGTCGTTTTTGCAAAAGAAGGAGCAGAATAGACTGACAGAACACAAAGGATAGAACACGAGTTTTGAAGGAGGTATTCTATGAAAAAGTATGATTATCTGATCGTAGGAGCAGGACTGTTCGGTGCAGTTTTTGCACAGGAAGCCAAAAAAGCCGGAAAAAGCTGTCTGGTGATTGACAAACGGGATCACATTGCCGGGAATATTTATACCGCAAAAGTAAAAGATATAGATGTGCATCAGTATGGTGCGCATATTTTCCATACATCCAATGAAACCGTATGGAACTATGTGAACCGGTTCGCGAAGTTTAACCGCTATACAAATTCACCGGTGGCGAATTACAAAGGCGAGATCTATAATCTGCCGTTCAATATGAATACTTTTAATAAACTCTGGGGCGTTGTGACCCCGAAACAGGCACAGGAGAAAATCGAGGAGCAGAAGGCTGCTTATCATGTGGAGAATCCACAGAATCTTGAAGAACAGGCCATCAGCCTGATCGGACCGGATGTATACACGAAGCTGGTAAAAGGATATACGGAGAAGCAATGGGGAAAACGTGCAACCGAGCTTCCGGCTTTTATCATCAAACGTCTACCGGTCCGTTTTACGTATGATAATAATTATTTTAATGATGATTATCAGGGAATTCCGGTAGAAGGTTACACCAAAATGATCGAGCGTATGCTGGATGGTGTGGAAGTCAGACTGGGAGAGGATTTCCTGGAGAACAGAGAATCCTGGATGGAGCAGGCTGACAAGATTGTTTATACCGGTATGATCGACGAATATTATGATTACTGTTATGGCGAGCTGGAGTACCGCTCCCTGAAATTCGAGACAGAAGTCATCGAGGGAGAGGAAAACTATCAGGGAAATGCAGTCGTAAACTATACAGAGTACGAAGTGCCATTTACAAGAATCATTGAGCATAAACATTTTACTTACGGTACACAGCCGGATACGGTCATCACCAGAGAGTATCCAAAGACATGGAGCAAAGGGGATGAACCTTATTATCCGATGAATGATGAGAAGAACTTAAAACTTTACGATAAATATGCGCAGCTGGCAGCCAAAGAAGGCAATGTGATTTTTGGCGGTCGTCTTGGCATGTACAAATATTATGATATGGATGATACCATTGAAGCAGCATTAAATTGTGCAGGAGCAGAATTATGAAACCAAAGATCAGTGTAGTACTTCCAATCTATAACGTGGAAAAATATCTGGAAACCTGTGTGAAAGCAATGACAGGACAGACCTATCAGAATCTGGAGATCATTCTGGTGGACGATGGTTCACCGGATGGCTGTCCGGCGCTGTGTGATGAACTGGCAAAGACCGATGAACGGATCTGTGTGCTCCACAAGGAGAACGGCGGCCTGTCTGATGCCCGCAATGCAGGAACACAGATTGCAACCGGAGAATATATTACTTTCGTGGATTCCGATGACGTGGTGACGGATACCTATGTGGAATATCTGTACAGCCTGATTGAAAAATATGGCTGTGACATGTCATTATGCACCCATACCGTCGTATTTGAAGATGGCAAAAAGATCCCTTACGGTGACGGTACAGATGAGATGCTGGATGCAAAAGAATGTCTGCGCCGGATGCTGTATCACGATGTGATCGATACTTCTGCCTGGGCGAAACTGTACCGCACAGATATGGCCAGGGAAATCCTGTATCCGAAGGGGAAATTATTCGAAGATATCGGAACAACCTACCGTTTTTTCCTTGCAAGCGGTAAGATCGCCTGCGGATATCAGAGCCAGTATTTTTATATGCAGCGTCAGAATTCCATTGTCAGCGGGAAATTTAATCCGCACAAGCTGGATCTGCTGGAAATGACAGATAAGATGGCAGAGGATGTGGAAAAAGTATATCCGGATCTGGCACAGGCGGTTCTGCGCAGACGTGTCTATGCACGGTTCAGCACATTGAACCAGATGCTGGATGTGGATGGATATAAAAAAGAGCGGGATGAGATCATCTCATTTATCAAGGCGCACAAGCGGGAGATCATGGCAGATGAGCATGCACCGGGACGGGATAAAATGGCAATGCGTATGCTGTCCATGGGATATCCGGTTTACCGCATGGCCTGGAAAGCACTGAAAAAGTAACAGGAGACAGGAATGAAGAAAATTCTCATAGGTTATCTGATCGACGGAAAAAGCAGTGGAATCGACAAATATCTGCTGAATGTGATCCGTCAGATCAGAGACCAGGATGTAAAAATAGATTGTCTGACAAATAAAATGGATCCGGATCTGCAGAACATGCTGCAGGAGCAGGGGGTAGGACTTTTTGAGATTCCGAATCTCAAGCATCCCGGCGATCAGTTGAAACGGACCCGGGAAATTATTCGTCAGGGAAAATATGATGTAGCTTATTTTAATATATCAGAGGCATTTAACTGTATCGGAGCGATAGCGGCACACAAAGAACATGTACCGTGTGTGGCAGTACACAGCCACAGTTCCGGTGTAAATGAGAGAAATGATACAAAAAGAAAAATCCGTGTGTTCTGTCATAACGTGATGAAACGGTTTGTTTTAAAACGCTGTGCAACGGATTTTTATGCATGTTCTCAGAAAGCAGGGGAATGGTTATTCCCGGAGTCTGTAGTCCGTGGGACACATTTCCATGTGATCAATAATGCAGTTGATGTGGACAAGTTTGGATTTGAACCGGAAGTCCGTGAAAAGAAGCGGAAAGAACTTGGTGTTTCGGACAAACTGGTTGTGGGACAGATCGGGTTTCATGGCTATCAGAAAAATCCGGAATTTGTAATTGCGATTGCGGAAGAATTAAAGAAGATAAATCCAGACAGTGTGGTATGGATGGTTGGAACCGGTGATGAGACAGAGCATCTGCATGCACTGGCGAAAGAAAAAAATCTGGGAGAAAACCTGCGTTTCCTTGGTGTAAGATCTGACGTAAATGAACTGACACAGGCCATGGATGTATTTGTGCTTCCATCCAGGTTTGAGGGACTTCCGATCGTTGCCATTGAGGCACAGATGTCCGGACTGAAAGTATTGTTAAGCGATACGATTTCAGGAGAAACGGCACTGAGCGACAGATGTATTTTTCTGTCCATTCAGGATTCCGCAGCAAAATGGGCGGAGCGTATTCAGAAAGAAAGTAACTATGACAGAGAGAACTGGAAGCCGACGGCGACCGGTTATTGTTTTGATATAGAAGAACAGAAAAAACAGATTGCGGCAATTTTTGGCCTGTAAGATGGATGCCGTATTCAGAGGAGTGTCAGAAGAATGAGAAAATTAAAGTATTTGCTGGCCATGCTGAAGCTTTGTCCGGTAAGGATGATTTTTGGCAGACGGATCAGATTTGGAAATCATATTCTGGTGGGAACAAAAACAAAATTTGTAGCGGCTTCCGGTGCCGAGATCAGCATTGGTGATGACTTTGAGTCAAAACGGTTCTGCTATCTGGGGGCTATGGCTGGAAAGATGAAGATTGCAGACCATGTATTTCTGAATCAGAATGTAAGCATCACCTGTATGGATGAGATCAGTATTGGTTCAAACTGCGTGATCGCAAACAACGTGGTTATGGTAGACCATGATCATGATATGAAAAACGGCGGTTTTGTAAAAACTCCAATTCATATCGGAGAAAAAGTATGGATCGGTGCAAACGCTGTGATCTTAAAAGGTGTCACCATTGGCGATGGTGCGATTGTTGCTGCCGGAAGTATCGTAACGAAAGATGTACCGGCGCATACTCTTGTGGGGGGCTGCCCGGCAAAACTGATCAAGACCCTGGAAGTATAGACAGGAAGTGGAAAATCACGGGAGATATTGTGAAAAACGTGCTGGAGAAAAATGAGGTGAAAGAAAAAGAATGAAAGAGAAACTGAACCAATCTATGGAGAAGGTTACAAGCCTGTTTAAATATTGTTATATTATCCATATTTTACTGGCTTTTAATACATTGCTGGTGGATAAATCCATCCTGAATGTGACATCTGCCATTGTGCTTGTGCTGGGTGTGGTATGCATTTTGTATCGTCTGGTGCATATCAAAAATTATCTCAGGTATCCGTTTGTGATACTGTATATTTTATTCCTGGTACTGTTTGGCGTGTCATGTCTGTTTAACATTCATTATGGCGTGACAGAAAATGCGAAGATTTTTATGTGGATGACATTCCAGTTTGGATTACTGTACGCATTTGATCTGAAAAAAGACGAAGGAAAAGTAAAAAAAGAGTTTCAGATTTCCATGTTCCTGATCATTGGAATCACTTCTGTTATGAATCTGATCAGCATGATCATGATGTTTGTAAGCTACTGCGGTTACTGCATTCTGGATGACGGAAGAAGCTTCCTGATCGGTGTGGCTTACTGGGGCAGACTGTATGGCATCCATACAGATCCGAATTACGGTTCTGTGCTGTCCGTTGTTGCATTGATCGCAGGCATCTATTTCTTCCTGAAACTGAAGAAGATCTGGGCGCGTGTGCTAATGATCGTATCTGCGGTACTGCAGGCTCTGTTTATCATCTTCTCTGCTTCCAGAACCGGTCTGGTAGCTACCTGCGTCTGCATGCTGTTTTTCTGGTTTTTCTATACCTTACATAGAAAAAAGAAGATCGTCCGTGCATGCATTGTGGCTGTCGTGGCGGTGGTTCTTGTCGTTGGTGTGAATAAAGGTGTGGTTACCGGTTATAATTATGTAGTTACCCAGATTTCAAAAGCGCAGGAAGAGCAGAGCAAGAAGCCGGATAAGAAAAATGATAAAAAGAAAGAGGAAAAGAAAAAAGAAGAAATGGTGAAGCTGGGCCGTGAAGAAGAATTACAGGGCGATGTCAGCAACCGCCGTTTTGACCTCTGGAAGAATGCTGTGAATATGGCAAAAACAAGTCCGGTCCTGGGCGTTTCCTTTGGTAACTTTATCCCTTATGCAGAAGAGAACCTTCCGGACTGCTACATGATCTCCAATGAGTTTGCGACATTCAATGCGTTCCACAACATGTTTATGGATCTGATCGCATCCCAGGGTATCGTAGGTTTCGTTGTGTTTATTGGCATTATGCTTTCCTCACTCTGGTATCTGCTGAAGCATTACAAAACGATTTCAGAGGAGAACAAAACGACCTGTGCATTCCTCTTCAGTGCCTGTGTGGCTATGCTGGTGTCCAGCCTGTTTGTATCTGAGATCCTGTATGTAAACAATCAGGTGACGGTTCTTTTCTGGACATTATGGGGATTTCTGATTTATTTTGTGAAAAAAGGTGAGCAGCAAAAAGGATAAAAAATTATATGGAAAATAATCGTACTGCGAAAGCAATCAAAAATGTAAAAATATCCATTCTGACTTATATTGTGATCATCATTCTGCAGTTTGCGAACAGATCGATCTTTGTCGGACTGCTGTCCGATGAATATCTGGGATTAAATGGTCTGTTTTCCAACGTATTGCAGTTTCTGGCACTGGCAGAACTGGGAATCGGAAGTGCGATGTCTTATGCACTGTACCGGCCGTTGAATGACAATGATGTGCCGCTTCTGAAAAGCTATATGAAGTTTTATCAGAAAGCATATTTTATCATCGGTATTGTCGTGCTGGTCATGGGACTTGCGCTGACCCCGTTTTTATCATTTTTTATCAAAGATATGCCGGAGAATATGCCGTTGCTTCCGGTTTATTATATTTTGTATGTAGTGAATTCAGCGGCATCTTACTTTTATACTTACAAGAGAACCATTCTGGTATGCGACCAGAAGCAGTATATTTCCGCAATCACAACCAGTGTAAAGACAATCCTGACAGCAGTGCTCCAGATCGTTGTTTTACTGATCACACATGATTTCCTGTTTTATCTGATCGTTATGATCGTGTGTACAGTGGCGGAAAATATCGTTGTCAGCCGGATCGCAGACCGGCAATATCCGTTCCTGCGGGAAAAAGAAGTAGAACCGCTGGCAAAGGATCGTGTCCATGACCTGACAAAAAATGTATCAGCCATGTTCCTTCATAAAATTGGAACTGTTATCGTAACTTCCACGGATAACCTGATCATTTCAAAGTTTGTCAGCCTGTCCATGAGTGGTCTGTATTCCAACTATACAATGGTCACAAATGCCCTGAACAGTCTGCTGAACCAGGTATTTACTTCTGTGACGGCCAGTGTCGGAAATCTGGTGGCAAATGATGATCCGGAACATGATGAAGCGGTATTGAAAAACGTATTGTTTGCAAACTTCTGGATCTATAGTTTCTGCTCTGTCTGCCTCTTCTGCCTGTTTGAGCCGTTTATCCAGGTATGGCTGGGAGACCGGTATGAGATGGGACTGCCGACAGTTGCGGTGATCGTTGCGGTATTTTATCTGACCGGTGTCAGAAAAACAGTTCTGACGTTCCGTGACGCGGCCGGAATTTTCTGGTATGACAGATATAAATCTCTGGTGGAAGCCGGAGTGAACCTGGCATGCTCCATTCCGCTGGCAATCCGTTTCGGTGTAGTCGGTACGCTGGTTGGAACCGTGATCAGCACGGTCTGTGTATCTTTCTGGGTAGAGGCGAGAGTGCTTTATAAGCACCATTTCCATAAATCCCGCCTGGGATATTATGCGAAGCAGGCATTGTATGCTGCGATTACTGTATTATGTGCCGGAGTGACTTATGAAGTGACCACACTGGTCGGTTTTACAGGAATTTTTGGACTGCTGGTAAAGGCAGTGATCTGTCTGATCGTGCCGAACCTTATGGTAGCTATTATGTTTTGTTGGACAGCTCCGATGAAGTATTTTATGGGCTTAGGAAAAAAGGCGGTTATGAAATATGCAAAAAGAAAATAACAAATTGGGCTACATCTCCTTCATGAGTGTGGTTTCCTGTGTTGCAGTAGTTATGCTGCATACAAATGGCTGTTTCTGGCTGTTTGAACCGGAATCAACGTACTGGGCCAGTGCGAATGTCATTGAAAGTGTTCTTTATTTCGCAGTGCCGATCTTCTTCATGATTCCGGGTGTAACGCTGCTGGATTACCGGAAACGTTATGACACAAAGACATTTTTCAAAAAACGAATGAGCAAGACACTGATACCGTTTCTGGTATGGAGTGTGATCGGGTTACTGGTGCTGTCTCCTTTCAAAGAAGAGCTGTCGCTGAAAGGCATGACGGTAAAGCGGCTGATCGACCTGATCTTTAACAGCAAGATCCTCAGCATTTACTGGTTTTTTATTGCATTATTCGCACTTTACATGTGTATACCGGTACTTTCTGCGATTCCGGAGGAAAAACGGAAAGAAGTATATACGTATCTGGTATTTGTTTCCGTGATTTTTAACACGGCGCTCCCGTTCGTCTGTGGTCTTGCGGGTATCAGTTACAACGCGGAACTCTATGTGGCAGTTGGAACCGGATATGTGGACTATCTGTGTGCCGGTTATCTGCTCAGTCACTACGAGATCTCGAGGAAAAAACAGTATATGATCTACCTTGCAGGAATTGCGGGACTTCTGGCTCATATCATCGGCACCTATGTGTGCTCCATACGTGCGGGAGAGATTTCCGCCCTGTATAAAGGCTACACAAACCTGCCGTGTTTCCTGTATTCTATGGCTATTTTCCTTTTCCTGAAAAATGTGGGACAGAAGATCCATGGAAGACCATTGCAGATCATAAAGACACTGAGCAACTATACATTTGGCGTATATCTGATGCACTGGTTTTTGATGGAATTTATCGTGCAGGTATTCCATGCAAATATCTATGTGATGAGTTTTCGGATTGGTGCTGCATTCCTGATTGCAGGAATCTGCATGGCAGTTACAGCTGTGGTACAGAAGATTCCGGTGCTGAAGCGGATTCTGCCGTAGTGAGGATGTCTCTGATAAGACAGGAATAACAGGACATTTGGAAAACAGAGGAAACAAAAAGAGAAATGGATAAAAAAGATATATTTGACCGGTTGATGCATCTTCCGGGACTGCGTATTTTTGAAAAATTTTACCTGAAACACAAAGAAATACTGCTATATCTGCTGTTCGGAGGACTGACGACGATCGTCAGCATCGGAAGTTATGCCTGGTTTAATGTGAAACTCGGGGTAAACGAACTGATCGCTAATGTCATTTCCTGGATTTTTGCGGTATTGTTTGCCTATGTGACAAATAAAATCTGGGTATTCCAGTCACGGAGTCTGAAGATGCGGGAACTGACGGCGGAGATCTGCAAATTTTTCGGAGGCCGTGTGTTTACCCTACTGGTGGAGGAAGTGATCCTGTTTGTGTTTATCACATTGTTGCACGGAAACAGCATTCTTGTGAAAATTGTGGCTCAGGTTGTGGTCATTGTGCTGAATTATGTGATCAGCAAAGTGTTTGTATTTCGGGAGAAAAAGGAGAAGAAGTAATATGGTATCAATTATTATACCTGCTTATAATGCGGAAAAATCTATAAGACGGTGCCTGAATTCCCTTTTAGGACAGACATATTCAGATATCCGCCTGATCGTGGTAGATGACGGTTCTTCGGATGCAACGCCGGAAATCTGTGATGCATATGCAGCAAGTGATGCAAGAGTTCAGGTGATCCATGCGAAAAACGGCGGTGTGTCAAGGGCCAGAAATATCGGTATTGAGCAGGTGACAGAAGGTTATATCATGTTCGTGGACAGTGACGATTATGTGACTTCGGATTATGTGGAAGCACATGTGCGCCGGATGGAAGAAGATCATGCAGAGTGGGTGATCTCAGGATTTTACTATTGTTATCCGGATCATGTACAGCAGAATCAGATACCGGAATCCTGTGTCGGAGTGTTTGACAGGGAGCATTATAAAGATGTGTTTATTCCATTATACGAACGGGAATTTTTAAATGTACCGTGGAATAAGATGTACCGCCGGGAGCTGATTACGGAGAAATTCCCGGAGGATATGTCCCTCGGTGAGGATATTCAGTTTAACATGGCGTATCTTCGAAATGTAAAAACCATCGGATGCGTATCAGAGTGTTGTTATTATTATATTCTGGATCCGTCATCTCTGGGGCATAAGGCAAAGCCGGAAAACCTGAAACATATAAAAGCAAATTATGAAGATCTGCTGGATATCTGCAGGACATTTGGTATCACGGATACCAGTGCAGTGCGCAGACAGTACTATATCAATCGGAAGGGCCAGATCAAAGGGCTTATCAAACAGAAAATTTTACGCAGGTAGTGGGAGATTCCCACTGCCTTTTTTCGTTTTATAAATATTAAATTTTTAGCTATAACATCCTAATGATGGACCGTCCGGAAAGTCACGAAACGGAAATGTCTGTCGATTTTTTCACCAATGATACCGATCACTTTTCCCATGGTGAAAGCCGCCAGTACGGTTCCAACGCCAAGTCCCCTGATGCGTCCCAGACCGATGAAGGTAATCAGTGCGGTTGTTGCCAGACAGATGACATCAAAGGATATTTTAACTTTTGAATATTTAAAGTTTTTGATCGCAGACAGCTCTCGCGGAAAGAGGTCTGTCGGAATGATCGGCAGTCCGCAGCGGTTGGAAAGTGCAATTCCAAGGCAGATCAGCAGATAACTGATGATAAAATAAAGAATCCGCATTGGAATATTATATGGCAGGATGGAGATCCATGCTTCATTTACATCCAGCATCATGCTAAACGCAAAACCAACCACGAAACTGAGCAGATATTCTGCTACGAAATGTTTCCGGAGAAGCATCAGTGAGGCAATCAGTATTGCCTGAAAGATATACGTCCATGTTCCGAGGGAAAGGAACGGAAATACTTCAGAAAATGCATAAGGTACGCTGGAAATGGCTGAGATTCCGGAACCGGAATAGAGCATCAGTACCACGCCGAAGCTGTTCATTACGATAACGAGAAGCAGGGCCAGTTCCCCGCGAAAAATATGTCTTTGGTCTGCAGAATTTATTTCATTCATGATAGATTAAGTCCTCCTGTGCAGCGAATATATAACATGTTTTAATCAAGATTGGTCAGAGGAAACAGATATATTCACTCCAAATATTTTTCCTGTATGTAATACTAGCAAAAATGAGAAACAAATTCAATAGGGAGATATCCGGGCAACAGATATCTCCCTATTTCAATGCAGATAAAGTCGAACGCTGACATATACTTCCCAGTACAAACAGAAGGTTTTTGCAGAATCATTGTATACTACAAATATGGTACATCAGTTTTTAAGAATGGGAAAAAATAACTTTATCTCATAGTGAGTGGCATCTGTAAGTTGTTCCATTTTTCCATTCATTTTCTGCATCATCAATGCGATATTTTTTACCCCGATCCCTGTGCTGGAATGATAAGATGCGGGTGCGATTTTATTTTTGCAAGAGACAATCAGGTATGTATCGCTGAAATGAGTGCTGAGTTCAATGGGAACTTTAGAATCAGCATATTTTTGAATATTGGAAAATATGTTATTTATAATTCGATTCATGTAGTCTGTGTGAATACGTACTTTCACTTCTTTCTGAAACAGATGATCTGTCTGGATCTGAAATCCAGCCTGTGATACATATAGATAAAGTTCAGAAAGATAATCCCCAAGGGCATATTCAGCGTGTTCCCAAGGTTCTAATTGAACCGCTTCCTCGGCGGAGGCAAGGAAATATTCAAACAGTTGGTCAGAGAGAGTGCGGATTTCATGTGTTTTTATTAGGGCACGTTCAGCATATTTGTAACAGTCTGCTTTTGTATCCTGTCTTTTAAGTAATTCCAGATCTGTTAAGAGTGTAGCAAGCGGTGTGCGTAAATCATGTGCCATTCCGAGTACAAGATTTTGCTGTGCCAGTTTCATTTCTTGTGTATGTTGTTCTGTTTCTATTAGTGACCGCCGCATAGATTCGATACCAAATGTAAGATAGGCAATTTCATCATCGCCTGTAACGGAAAATGGCCTATATAAATTTCCTTTTCCTATGTTAGAAAGACAGATATTTATGTTACGAATACGGTCAATATCCTTTTTTTGAACAGAAAAAAGGATGAGTACAGAGGTGAGAAATCCAAGTAGTCCAGTACTCAGAAGGAGAATGAGATAAAATTTACGCTCAAACCCTTCGTAGATAAATACAGATGCAGGTCCATTTAAAAAGTAAATCTGATGTGAGTTACGACTTGCGTAATTTAACAGATTTTGTAATTGTGCAGCATCATCAGAAGGAAAACTGTATCCGGAAATGTTGCTGAATACAAGAACATTGTCTTTTTGAATGAGCATATTGGAAATCCCCTGTTTTTTCATCCATGCATGAAGCTGTTGAGTGTTCGCGGACGAAATGTTGTTGTCTGTTACCCAGGATTGGAAAGAATACATGCGGTGGGTTTCTATTTGATATAAGTAATCAGAGTTTATAAAATAGGAGTTCATTATTCTTATACCGAACAGGGAAAGGACGACAAAAATGGCTACCCCTAGTAACTGGGCATAGAAAAGTCGTCTGGCAATTTTATAATGATAAATTTTACTTGCCTTTTTTGATGGCATATGGCAATGATTATCCAAAACGATACCCCTTTCCCCAGACTGTCTGTATCAGAACTGGTTTTTCTGGATTTTCTTCGATTTTCATCCGTAATCTTCGGATATGTACCATGACTGTATTGGCACAGGAAGTAAAAAAAGGTTCTTCCCAGATGCTTTCATACAAGTTTTGGATGGAAAAAATTTTTGTCGGATATTTCAAAAATAAGTATAGCAATTCAAATTCAGTATCGGTTAGTTCAACTATAATTCCACGGACACTTACCTGTGGGGGATTTACGGTCAGTATAACATCATGACGTTGTATAGTTTCTGAGGTATTTGTGATGTGGTGATCGTTACTGAGGTTTTTGTAATATTCGTTTCGACGCAAAAGAGCGCGGACTCTGGCAACTAGCTCGACATAAGAAAACGGTTTGGTTAAGTAATCATCACCACCGGCATAAAAACCATGCACCTTATCGCTTTCCGCGGCCCTCGCTGTCAGAAATAAAATTGGTACATAAGAAAAACTGCGGATTTTCTGACAGGTTTCGATGCCAGAAATTCCAGGCATCATAATATCAAGAATGACTAGAGATATGGAGGGAATGAGTTTTTCTAGAGCCTGAATACCGTTGGTTGCTTCCAGAGTTTGAAATCCTTCATTTTGTAAGATACTGCAAATATTTTCTCTGAGGTCATCATCGTCTTCTACAATTAAAATTGTTTGTCTCATTTTTCACCGCCTAAATAAAAATGTTTTTATGATGTGAATATGTTAACATAAATTTGAATATATATGTTTAGTTTTGACGTGATTTAAGAAAATGTAAGATTTGTTAAGTGATGATGTAAGAAATTATTGTTATATTAGAATTAAGCATAACGCTTATATATTATAATATTGGGAGGAAACAGAGGATGAAAAAAATAATTATTTGTGCAGTTCTAGGAATGACATTGGGGATAGGAAGTAATATTACAGCTAACGCAGCAGGAATATTTTCAAATTGTGAAGAAACGGTTACTATGGGGACAGACAAAGGAGAAACATTTACTGTGGATTATGGTGTAGATCAAGTGGCTGAATATACTGAGAATCAGTTTGAAGAAGAAGAGGTAATAATTTCATGCGAACCCCAAAAATATACATTTTTTGGGAATAAGGATACATTTAAGTATAAACTTCATATACCAGACGATGGTTACCTTGAATATGTACGTGATGATGAAAATGAAAATGATCAAGCTATTTTAATATATGATGAAGATCATTTCCTGGTAGGATATATAGAAAACGTTATTCCTAATAATGAAGATATTTCTGTTGAATTATCTTTAAAAGATGATGTAGTAACTCAACGTTATACATATTCGAAAAAAAAGAATCAGGATTCTGCAGATGTAGAAGTTGGAATAAATATTGTTGCCACACAGGCTGAAAAGTTTTCTACATATTTTACAGAAGGTAAATGGATTACAAGATCTGGTCAAGTTAGTTTATCTTTATATCGAAGAATTATGCTGGAGACTGTTGCACAAAGAAATGCGGCATGGTCAACGGTAAATTTTAGGTTTAATAGTAGTGCAAACTGGAAAAATACAACAGGGATGAAAGATCAATTTATGTGTCATTCATATTTCGCAAAATCTAAGAATCCTTGGAATTTAGAACCGTGGCGTCCAAATGTTGGATATGCACAGACAGTTGCGAAGGGATGTAATCCGTAAAAAGAAGGTGTTTAAATGAAATGGATATTTCCGAAAAGAGTAAAACAAGTATTTAATATTTTGTCAATTGTTTATATTGTGTTAGGATGCTGTTTTTATTCCTGGACAGTTTATATAAGAGATGAATATCCAACAAAGGGATATCTTGTAGATGGATGGAATACGTTTATACCATATATTATTTCTGGGATTGTTATTATACTTTGCATCATTACGAACTGCTTAAAAAAAGAGGAAATGTATATGGTATTTAGTATTGTTGGATTGTTTGCAGTAGTGTTGGGATATATAGGATTAGTGTTTCAAACAGTAAACTATTTAGATATAAAAAAGACATATAATCAGGGGAAACAAGCAGTAATTTCTGTTAATTTAAGTGAATTAGATTATATACTAAAAAGTGATGTAAATCAGTATGTATATATTGGGCGAGATTCTTGTTCTGTATGCCAGAGTATTTACCCACTGATTGAAAATTATTCTTCAAGAGTTCCAGAAACTGTTTATTATTGTACCAAGTCGCTAGCGCGACGGCTAGCCCTAAGTACATGCAACCACTACTTTTTAATAAAAAAATAGCAGTTTTTAAATTTATGATGTATTGTTAAGTTACCACACCAAACAACTTCATAAACAAAAAAACTGCTATGATTACTTTAACATGGATTTTTAAACTCAACAACTACATATCTGAATTTTATGGATTTTTTTATCG
>CAVKTR010000026.1:0-38113 GCA_963659325.1 Dysosmobacter segnis | reverse complement strand
ACCGGAAGCTGTAAAGGCGGCCTTAGGTAATGTAAGCACAAATGATTGCAAAGGCTGGTTTCATGCATGTGGTATTTGCGTTAATTAAGAGGATTGCTATAGATAGCAAAAACAAGGCTTGTAATATTTGTAATATTTGATAAAATTGTTACAGGTATTTGAGAATCCCCTTTGTACACACAAAGGAGGATGAAAAATGAAACGATGGATACGAATCTGGATGGGCGTGCTGTTACTTTTGAGCGTATTAGCCGGATGCGGTACAAAACCGGAAGAGATTCTTCTGGCAGAAGCATCGGTACAGCAGGAAGCACCATCACAGAAGCAGGATTCCATACAGGAACTGTCAGTTACAGAACTGCAGGAAGATCTGGTGCAGGCGGACACGATATTTGTCTATGTCTGTGGTGCCGTATGCAATCCGGGGGTATATGAACTGCCTGCGGATAGCAGAGCCTATGAGGCGGTAACGCAGGCAGGAGGCATGCAGGAAGACGCAGCCGGGACGGCGGTCAACCTGGCTGAAGTGCTGACGGATGGCCAGAAACTTCAAATTCCTTTTCAGGGAGAAGTTTCTGATGTGCAGGTATCAGACAGCGGCGAAGTGACAACGGACAGCCGTGTGAATATCAACACGGCATCCCTGGAGGAACTGATGACCTTGAAAGGTATCGGTCAGACCCGTGCAGAACAGATTCTGGAATACAGAGAAAAACATGGTTCCTTTGCCAGTCCGGAGGCGATTATGGATGTCGACGGGATCAAGCAGGGAACCTATGACAAGATAAAAGATAACATTAGAGTTCAATGAGGTGACGAAATGGCGAAAAAAGTGCTGGTGGTAGATGATGAAAAATTAATCGTGAAAGGAATCCGGTTCAGTCTGGAGCAGGATGGTATGGAAGTTGATTGTGCCTATGATGGGGAAGAAGCACTGGAAATGGCAAAATCAAAGGAATATGACATTATTTTACTTGATATCATGCTTCCGAAACTGAATGGATTTCAGGTATGCCAGCAGATTCGCGAATTTTCGAATGTACCGATCGTGATGCTGACCGCAAAAGGCGATGATATGGACAAGATCCTTGGTCTGGAATACGGAGCAGATGATTACATAACGAAACCTTTTAACATTCTGGAGGTGAAGGCCCGGCTGAAAGCGATCATGCGTCGTACTTCCCGCAAAGAAGTGGAAGAAAATCCGAATGTGATCGTGGATGGTGATGTGCGTCTCGATTGTGAGAGCAGACGTCTGTTCATCAAAGGCCGTGAGATCAAACTGACCGCAAAAGAATTTGATCTGATGGAGCTTATGGTTAAGACACCGGAAAAGGTATACAGCAGAGAGCGCCTGCTGAATCTGGTGTGGGGCTATGAATATCCGGGGGATTTCCGTACCGTGGACGTGCATGTACGCCGTCTGCGTGAAAAAGTAGAGGCAAATCCGAGTGAGCCGAAATATGTGCATACCAAATGGGGCGTGGGCTATTATTATCATTCTGACAAACAGAGGTAGAGGATTTGAAAGCAATTATCACATATTTAAAAAGTCTGAAATTTCGTATTTTTCTTTTGATTATTTTATTTGGAATTGCTCCGACCTTTCTACTGCGGGCAGGCATTTTGTCGGCTTATGAAACGCGTGCGGTAGATACCCGTACAGTGGATATCACAAGCCAGGCCAAGTTGCTTGCCACGCAGATCGTAGCAAATAATTATCTGCAGGATACCTCATCACCAAGTATTACCACACAGTTAGATCAGCTTTCCACCATTTATGATGGCCGTGTTATGCTGATCGATAATACATTTACCATTGTGAAGGATACATATGCACTGGATGAGCAGAAAACAATTCTTGCCGAGGAAGTGATACAGTCCTACGGTGGTGAGACGGTGCAGAAGTATGATGCGGATAACCGATATATTGAAATGACACTGCCGATCAACGATGAATCCGGAAAAAATGTCATTGGTGTCATGCTTGTAAGTGTTTCCACAGACAGCATTGTGGCAACTCTGGGTATTTTAAAACAGTATGCGCTGATGATACAGTTCCTTGTGGCTGTAATCGTAGTGATCGCAGGATTTGCCGCGTCCAGCGGACTGGTTCGCCCGTTCAAGCGTCTGACAAAATCCATCAAAGATGTGCAGGATGGCTATGAGGCAGACTTTATCAGTGTCCGTTCTTATTCTGAGACAGAGACGATCTCTGAGGCCTGTGATGAAATGCTGCAGCGTCTGCAGACACTGGATGAGAGCAGACAGGAATTTGTATCTAACGTGTCACATGAACTGAAGACACCGCTGACTTCCATGAAAGTTCTGGCGGATTCCCTGATCGGACAGGAGGATATTCCGGTAGAACTTTACCGGGAGTTTATGTCTGACATTGGAGATGAGATCGACCGTGAGAACAAGATCATCAATGATCTTCTCTCACTTGTGAAAATGGATAAATCCGCAGGAAATATCAATATCGCAAGTGTACAGATCAATGAACTGCTGGAGCGTATCATGAAACGTCTGCGCCCGATCGCACAGAAGCAGAATGTGGAACTGGTTATGGAGAGTTTCCGGCCGGTTGTAGCAGAAGTGGATGAGGTAAAACTGACACTGGCGCTGACTAATCTGATCGAGAATGCCATCAAATACAATAACCCGGAGGGCTGGGTGCATGTATCTTTGAACGCAGATCATCAGAATTTCTTTGTGACGGTGGAAGACAATGGTATCGGTATTCCAAAAGAAGCGCAGGATCGTATTTTTGAGCGATTTTACCGGGTGGATAAATCCCATTCCCGTGAGATTGGTGGTACCGGCCTGGGACTTGCCATTGCCCGGAATGCGATCATTATGCATCGCGGTGCAATCAAGGTACATAGTATGGAGGGGGAAGGCACGACATTTACCGTGCGGATTCCTCTGACTTATATCGCAAGTTAAGACAAGGGGATATCTATGAAAATTTGGAAACGAACAGGTATTTTTTGTTTGGTTGTTTTATTGGTTTTCGGTGCCTTTGCCGGATGCGGAAAACACAAAAAAGAAAATACCGGATATACAATGTTTTATCTGAACAAACAGATAACAAAAATTGTGAGCCAGTCTTATGAACCGACGGCATCGGATACAACAGATCTCATTGAGGAATTTATTGATCAGATGTCAAAAGAGACGGATGATGTGGATTATCAGAAGATCTTTCCGGATAATGTGCAGATTGAACGTTATGAATATACGGATCATCAGCTTTATCTGTATTTTAACAAGGCGTACAGCGATATTCCGGTTACGGAAGAGGTACTTTGCCGTGGAGCTGTTGTTCACAATATGGTGCAGATTCCGGATGTGGAAGGCGTGTCTTTTTATGTTGACAATCTGCCGCTGACGGATGTAAACGGTAAGGAAGTCGGTATTCTCACCAATGACTCCTTTGTAGAAAATCCGGGGGAGAAGATCAACAATATTCAGGAGGCAAATCTGACGTTATATTTTGCTTCCACCACAGGGGACGGGCTGGTACGGGAGACACAGCATGTGTATTATTCCAGCAATACTTCCATTGAAAAACTGATCATGGAACGGCTTTTAGACGGGCCGAAATCTTCCAATGCAAGATCTGCCATACCAGATGATACAGACCTGATCAGCGTGTCTGTCATGGATGGCGTGTGTCTGGTAAACCTTGGGGAAGGTTTTCGGACACAGAATTTTGAGATCAAAGAGGATGTGATCATTTATTCTATCGTGGATTCGCTGACAGAGCTGGATACCATAAATACGGTGCAGATCGCAGTCAACGGAAAAACAAATATCACATATCGTGAAAAGATGTCATTGAGCGAATATTATAAACGTGATCTGGATCTTGTCACAGAAGAGGGGGACGATGTAGAAGTCGTACAGAAACAGGAGAAGGAGGGTATACTTGATTCTGGACAATAGACGACATATCTGCCTGTGTGCAGCTGCATTAGCTGCCGGAATTCTGCTGGCCGGTGAATTATCGGTCCGGCATGTGATTCCGGCAGTTTTTCTTTTAGCAGGCTGCGTGGCAGGCGTAGCGCAGCGGGGGCAGACATCCCGTTTGGAAAGGCGGATCATGTTTGTGATCCTTGCGGGATGCTGCATATTTGGTGCTGTCCGAACCAGACAGCGCATAACATCTTATTCCGAACGGCAGGCCGCCGTTCGTGACCTTTCGCAGGTCGAAATCAGCGGTGTGGTAAACCGCAAAGAAATAAAATCTGATTCTTATCTATATCATATCAGACAAACGTATCTGAACGCAGATCAAAAGCCTGTTTTTCTTGGGCACATTATTGTATCAAACGAAACGGATGATATACCGGTGGGAGCGACGGTTATTGCATCCGGTGACATTCAGTTATTTTCCGGTGCGCGCAACGATGGCAATTTTGACTTTGCCGCATATTACAGACAGTTAAATATTGTATGTCGAATGACTGCAGACAATATGGAACAAAAAAGCACACCACGTTTTTCTTTGGGAGAAATTTTGTATCGCCTTCAGAAAAATATGGTTCAGGTGTATACCGAACATTTGAATGAACGGGATGCGGGAATCCTGTGTACGCTGGTAGCAGGAAGCAAATCGCAGCTGGATTCGGACACCAGACAGATGTATCAGAATGCAGGAATTTCGCATTTATTGTCCGTTTCGGGGTTACATATTTCCATTCTCGGATTTGGAATTTATCGTCTGCTTCGCAAATTGCGCAGATCTTATCCTGTTTCTGCAGCGGTCAGCATTGTACTGGTTTTCTGTTTCGCCTATATGAGCGGCTTTGGCGTTCCTGCCCGCAGGGCAGTGATCATGTATCTTTGCATGATGGGCGCGCAGGTGCTTGGCAGAACTTATGAAGCGGCCAACGGACTTGCACTGGCGGCCATTCTGTTACTGGCTGGAAATCCGCTGATTCTGGAGCAGAGTGGTTTCCTGTTTTCTTTTACGGCCATGCTTGCCATTGTATTGTATAGCATTTTATTCCGGGATACGGGATGGAAAGAGCAGAAGCAGGAAGAGAAGAAATTCACATGGAAACGATTTTTGCCAGAAAAAGTATTGATACCATTGAAAAATAATTGTCTGTTCAGCCTGTGGTTACAGATATGGTTGTTGCCATTGACGGCCTGGTTTTACTATGAGGTTCCGATCTATTCTCTGTTTTTAAATCTTCTGGTTCTTCCATTAAGCAGCTGGCTGTTAGGCGGCGGACTGATTGCTGCTCTGATCTACGCAAAACTGTCTTATCTTGCAGAATGGATGCTGGTGGGCTGCCATGGGATTTTGGATATTTATGAAATGGGAATGAAACTTCTTCAACATTTGCCCGGAAATCTGCTTCTGACGGGACAGCCGGAGCAATGGTGTATGATGGTTTATTATCTTTTTCTCGCCATATTCTGCATCTGGAAGTGCAGACATCGGGACAGCGCAGAGATCAGAAAGCAGGTGCTTTTTAGCGGAATTTGCGGTGTATTGCTGGCAGGGACGTTACTGTTTCATCCGGCGGAAGTACCGGGAATCTACATGCTGGATGTGGGACAGGGGGATGGACTGTTCCTGACCGATGGCGCTGGTACGCGGGTGTGGATTGATGGTGGAAGCAGTTCGGAAAAGGCAGTTGGGACGTATCGGATGCTGCCGTTTTTGAAGTATCACCGGGCTGGAAGCATTGATGCCTGGATCGTTACCCATCCGGATGCAGATCATATTTCCGGATTACTGGAGATGCTTGCGGCAGATTACCCGATCCGGCAGCTGATCTTGGCAAAAGCGCAGGCTGATCAGGAGGCTTGTGAGGAATTGATCGCACTGGCCCAGGAAAAAGGTATTGATATAGCATATGTCAGCACCGGAAGCGAGCTGCATTTACAAGATATGAGTTTGCGCTGTCTGTACCCGGACGCGCAGGAGACAACCGCAGACATCAATGGATTGTGTCAGGTATGGGAACTGCAAAGCCATGGTTTCTCCATGCTGTTTACCGGAGATATCGGGGAAGAGCAGGAGACATTATTGTCAGAACGAAACTGCCTGCAGCCGGTCAATGCCCTGAAAGTGGCGCATCACGGCTCCCGCTATTCCAGCAGTGAAGCATTTTTGGAACGCATACAGCCTGAAATTGCACTTATTTCCAGCAGTGCCCGAAACCGATATCATCATCCGTCACCGGAGACCATAGAGCGGCTGCAGGAGCAGGGATGCGAGATTTACTGCACCAAAGATCAGGGACAAGTATCCATTTTATACCGGAAAGGGCAGTGGATATTACAAAAATATATCAAGTGAAAGATGAGCCCAACATCTATAAGAAATGGGGCAACAAAAGTAAATGAGCAATGAGATTCTATCTCGCATTTAGTATTGCTTCCGGCTGCATTTGGTTATTGGTGTAAAACAGCTGTCTTGACAGTTGTAAACTATGATAGTATAATGGCGAAAGCATTAACAAAGAGGAAAAGTATTATGAAAGAATATTATGACGTCATTATCGTTGGCACCGGTGCAGCCGGTTTATACTGTGCTTTAAATCTGCCGGAGCGCAAACGGATTTTATTAATTACAAAACAGGAAGCCGATCAGTCAGATTCTTTTCTGGCGCAGGGCGGTATCTGTATGCTGCGCGGGGAAGATGATTACAAAAATTATTTTGAAGATACCATGCGTGCAGGACATTATGAGAATGATGAGCGTGCGATAGATCTGATGATCCGCAGTTCAAACAGCATCATCCGCGATCTGGTACAGAGAAAAGTCGATTTTGCCAGAGATGAGGCAGGAAATCTGATGTTTACGAGAGAAGCTGCTCATTCCCAGCCGCGTATTTTGTTCCATGAGGATATTACCGGCAAACAGATCACCCAGACTTTATTGGATGAAGCAAAGACAAAACCGAACATTGAAATCTGTGAATATATGACCATGGTAGATCTGATCGCAAAGGACAATGTCTGCGGCGGAATCATTATCATGGATCAGGACAATCAGGTTTATCCGGTTTACGCACAGCATGTGGTTCTGGCCTGCGGCGGACTTGGTGGTCTGTATCAGAATTCTACGAATTTTCCGCACATTACCGGAGATGCCCTTGGAATCGCGTTAAAGCATCAGATTCAGCTGGAGCACATTGATTACATACAGATTCACCCGACAACTTTATATTCCAAAAAGCCGGGTCGCAGATTCCTTGTATCAGAATCTGTCCGCGGAGAGGGCGCGCTGCTGCTGGATAAAAACGGTCAGCGTTTTACGGATGAATTACAGCCGAGGGATATGGTAAGTCAGGCGATTTTCGCCCAGATGGAAAAAGAAGGTTCTGTTCATGTCTGGGAGGATATGCGTCCGCTTGGAAAAGATACGATTTTAAAACATTTCCCGAATATTTATCAGCAGTGTCTGGAGGAAGGATATGATCCGTGCAAAGAGCCGATTCCGGTTGTTCCGGCGCAGCATTATTTTATGGGCGGTATCAAAGTAGACCTTGGAAGCCGTACTTCCATGAAGGGGCTGTATGCCTGCGGCGAGACAAGCTGTAACGGTGTACACGGCAAAAACCGGCTGGCAAGCAATTCCCTGCTGGAGTCGCTGGTATTTGCCCGCAGAGCGGCAGATGATATTATGTTTGGCACACAGACAAAATATAAGGGAGCACCGGTGGATATTCAGAAATACGAAGACCGTGACCAGATCCTGTCTGAGTATCATGATGCAGTACGAAATGAGATTGAGAGGGTAAAAAACAGTCATGAATGATATAACGATGAAACTGCAGGCGGATAATCTGATCCGTCTTGCTTTACAGGAAGATATTACAAGTGAAGATGTGTCCACAAATGCGGTAATGCCGACAGCGCAGCCTGGCGAAGTGGAATTGATTGCCAAAGAAGACGGCGTGATCGCAGGACTTGACGTGTATGCAAGAGTCTTTTATCTGCTGGATCCTGAGACAAAAGTTACTTTTCACTGCAAAGACGGAGATCATGTAAAAAAAGATCAGCTTATGGCTGTGGTACAGGGTGATATCCGTGTACTTCTTTCCGGCGAGCGCGTGGCATTGAATTATCTGCAGCGTATGAGTGGAATCGCGACTTACACAAGACAGGTGGCAGACCTGTTAAAAGGCAGCAACGTAACTCTTCTTGATACCAGAAAAACAACACCAAATTGCCGTATTTTTGAAAAATATGCAGTTCGTGTGGGGGGCGGCTGTAATCACCGCTATAATCTGTCCGATGGTGTGCTGCTAAAAGATAACCATATCGGAGCGGCCGGAAGCATTACGAAAGCAATCCAGATGGCAAAAGCCTATGCGCCGTTTGTACGGAAAATTGAGATCGAGGTAGAGACACTGGATCAGGTCCAGGAAGCGGTAGAGGCTGGTGCGGACATTATCATGCTGGATAATATGACACCGGAGATGATGAAAAAAGCCGTAGAACTGATCGATGGCCGTGCACAGACAGAGTGTTCCGGTAATATCACAAAAGAAAATATTGCAAAAATCTGTGAGATTGGTGTGGATTTTGTATCCAGCGGCGCGCTGACACATTCTGCTCCGATTCTGGATATTTCCATGAAACATTTACATGCGATCTAACTAGATTAGGTAAGTCCCCCTGTTTTTATTGCGTAAAGCATTAAGCAGGCGGACTTGCTTATATTTCGCTACGATATATGAACAATGAGAAAGTGAGAAAGTGAAATGACAATAGCAGAAATACAGCAGGAAATTATGCGAATGAAAAAAGAACAGGACGTCTGTATCCTGGCGCATGCCTATCAGGGACAGGACATTCTGGAAGTTGCTGATTACATGGGAGATTCCTATGGATTAAGCGTACAGGCATCCAAAAGTAACTGTAAGGGTGTCATTATGTGCGGTGTCCGTTTTATGGCAGAGACATGCAAGATTTTAAGTCCGGAGAAAAAAGTATGGCTGGCAAATCCGACGGCAGGATGTCCGATGGCCGAGCAGCTTGACCTCGACTTCCTGCGTGCGTTAAAGCAGAAATATCCGGATCACGCAGTGGTAGCTTATATCAACACAACCTCTGAGTTAAAAACAGAGTGTGATGTCTGTGTGACATCTTCCTCTGCTGTGGAGATCTGTAAAAAGCTGGATGCGGATAAGATCTTATTTATTCCGGATCCAAACCTTGGCCGTTATGTGGCCCAGCAGATTCCGGAGAAAGAATTTGCTTTTTACACCGGCGGATGTCCCCGTCATATGATCGTGACGCCGGATCATGTCAGAAAGGCAAAAGAACTTCATCCGAATGCGCTGCTTTTGGTTCACCCGGAATGCCGTCAGGAAGTGGTAGAACAGGCTGATTATGTTGGCTCTACCACCGGCATTATGAATTATGCCCAAAAATCCGGTCACAAAGAGTTTATCATTGGTACGGAAAACAGCATTGTACAGCATCTGCAGTTTGACTGCCCGGAGAAGCAGTTCTATCCGCTGACGGTACAGCTTACCTGCATGAACATGAAGATCACCACACTGATGGATATTTATAATTGCCTGAAAGGCTGCGGCGGTGAAGAAATCACACTTCCGGAGCATGTGATGGAAGGTGCTGGCAGATGCATTCACCGCATGGTGGAACTTGGCGGCTGATACTTGTGTTTTTTTCGGATTCATATTATACTTTGAGTCATGAAAACATTACAGGAAGATTTAAAAACAGGAAATTTTAAACATTGCTATTTGCTATATGGAGAAGAACCTTACTTGGTTCAGCAGTATAAAACCCGTCTGAAAAATGCGTTATCCGTAGAAGGAGACACGATGAATACCTCGGCATTTTCCGGGAAAGATGTCCGTCCGGAGGCATTGATCGATCTTTCGGAAACGCTGCCGTTTTTTGCGGAGCGCCGTGTCATTCTGGTGGAAAACAGCGGATTTTTCAAAAAAAGTACGGAAGACCTTGCCGCATACATGGCAGAACTCCCGGAAACGTCTTATTTCGTCTTTGTGGAAGAAGAAGTGGACAAGCGTGGGAAAATGTACAAGCAGGTCAAAAAATACGGCAGCGTGGTAGAATTTAAGCGTCAGACAGATGCTGTTTTGATGCAGTGGATTCTTGGTACACTGAAAAAAGAAAATAAAAAGATCACCCGATCGGTTATGGAACTGTTTTTGAGCAAGACAGGAAACGATATGGAACTGATCACCCAGGAACTGGAAAAACTGCTTTGCTATACCATGGAAAAAAAAGTAATTGAGGCAGAAGACGTAGAAGCCATCTGTGCCAATCAGATCAGTGGCAAGATTTTTGATATGGTGGATGCCATTGGCCGCAAAGAGCAGAAGAAGGCACTGGATCTGTATTATGACCTTTTAATGCTGAAAGAACCGGCGATGCGTATTCTGTTTCTGATCACACGTCATTTCCAGATTCTGATGCAGCTGCGAGAGATGGCCGGCGGCGGATTTGATTATAAGAGTATGGCTTCCAAGGCTGGTGTACCAGAGTTTGCCGTGCGCAAATATACCGGTCAGGCCAGGGCCTTTGACAGTCAGAGACTGGAAGAAATTGTGCGGGAGTGTGTGCAGACAGAGGAAAATATCAAAACCGGTCAGATGGGGGATCAGCTTGCGGTAGAATTACTGATCATTTCCACGATGCAATGATTCAGTTCACACGCGCCATTCGCAAAACGCCCATTCTGGGCTTCTCCGATGTTATACAGCTATTTTTGCTCATAAAACGGCGCTCCCTTTGTCACTATGTATTTAGGTAATTCCTCATGCAAGCATGATCATTACCTAAGATACATGTGACAAGTGAACTGGAGCACAAAAAAGTGTTGCAATTGCATTTTTGTTGTGCTAGAATCAAACGCAGAAAGACAAAGACGTCTGGATGAAATTCATTCAGGCGTCTTTTTGTATTGTTAAGGAGGATTTTGAAAATGAACACAGGAGATACCGCTTTTATGATGATCTGTTCGGCACTGGTATTTTTTATGACACCGGGTCTGGCGTTCTTTTATGGAGGTCTGGTCCGTAGGAAAAATGTAGTAAACACGATGATGGCATGTGTATCCATCATGGGTCTGGCTGTCGTAATGTGGGTAGCTTTTGGCTATTCCCTCGCTTTCGGCGGCAATCACGGAGGCATTATCGGAGACTTCCGCTGGGCATTCTTACATGGCATTAACATGTCAGAGGCAGGACCTTACGCAGACAGCATTCCACATCTGGTATACATTGCTTTCCAGATGATGTTTGCAATCATCACACCGGCCCTGATCACAGGCTCTCTTGTTGGCCGAATGAAATTTAAAGCATTATTTTTCTTTATCGCTTTATGGTCTGTGGTTGTATATTATCCGCTGGCTCATATGGTATGGGGCGAAGGCGGACTGCTGGCAGCCATCGGATCTGTTGATTTCGCAGGTGGAAACGTCGTTCACATCAGTTCCGGTATCACAGCTTTGACATTAGCGATTTTACTTGGCCGCAGAAAAGGTTATAATAAAGTTGCTTATCGTGTACATAACATTCCATTCGTTGCTCTGGGAGCTTCCATGTTGTGGTTCGGATGGTTCGGATTCAATGCCGGAAGTGCTTTAAAAGCCGATGGTCTTGCTGCACATGCCTTTATGACAAGTGCGATTTCTGCCGGAGTTGCATTATTATCCTGGATGCTTCTGGATGTGATCATAGATAAAAAACCGACACTTGTTGGTGCATCCACTGGTCTGGTTGTTGGTCTGGTAGCAATCACACCGGGCGCAGGTTTCGTACCAATCTGGTCATCCTTTATTATTGGAGCCTTGGTCAGCCCGATCTGCTTCTTCGGTGTAAAGCTGATTAAACAGAAACTGAAAATCGATGATGCGCTGGATGCGTTCGGTTGCCATGGTATCGGTGGTATCTGGGGAGGTATCGCAACCGGATTATTTGGAAAATCATCCATCAACAGTGCTGCACGCTGGGATGGTCTGGTATTTGGTGATGTACATCTGTTTCTGGCACAGCTTGCAGGTATCGGTATCACGATTGCCATCGCAGTAGTAGGAACACTGGTTTGTATCGGAATCGTGCGTATCTTTACAAAAATCCGTGTGGATGACCGTTCTGAAACCATCGGTCTGGATTTGTCCGAACATGGTGAAAAAGCTTATCCGTCCTTCAACGGCTGGGATTAAAGCATATAAGCGAAAAATATTCGATGTCCTGAAATAAGTTAAAATTTGAAAATTAGATGATATTTTGACAAAGTCAGGACAAACAGAAGGAGATAGTAATGTTAATCAAAGTAGAAGCAATCATAAATGAAGAAAAATTTGAAGATGTCAAAGAGGCCTTAAATGCCATTCATGTCAACGGTATTACAGTTTCACAGGTCATGGGCTGTGGTACCCAGCGAGGTTTAAAGCGTTATGTCCGTGGTTCCGAAGTAGAAATCAACCTGCTGCCGAAGATTAAACTGGAAATCGTGGTTTCCTCTGAAAAATGGGAGGAGAAGGTAATTGATACAATCCAGAAGACCGCTTACACCGGAAATGTCGGTGATGGAAAAATTTTCAGTTATGAACTGCGCACCGCAACGAAGATCCGTACCAATGAGAAGAACGAACATGCAATCTGGGGCGATGAACAGCGGCAGGAATATGCACGTAATCCAGAAACAAAAGGTGAGTTGTAATTTGTAAAAAGTTTTTCTGTACAAATTTTCACATAAAAGATAAGGATAATGTACAAAACAATTTGTTTGTGTTATTATTTTATATCTCTCATTTTTGTATAATACATTTAACATAGAAAAAATGTATCAAAATTGGGAGGAGACAAGCAATGAGACTTTCAGAAGTAAGATGTAATTCCCTGAAAAATCCAATGGGGATTGACAGTCAGAAACCATATTTTTCCTGGCAGAGCGACACAGAGCAGAATCAGGTTTACCAGACTGCATACCGCATCTGTGTCACAGATGAAAAAGGTCAGAATGTATGGGACAGTCAGTGGGTAACAGACGAGACAAACACCTATATTACATATGATGGAAAAGCGTTAGAGAGTAAAACCATTTATACATACGAGGTATCCGTAAAGAACAATCGTGGAGACATTCTTTACAGCCGTGGAAATACCTTTGAGACCGGAATTTTAGATCAGAAAGAATGGACTGCTCAGTGGATTGGCCGGGAACCGTTACCAGAAGATTCCGATAAAGGGGATCCGGTGGATCAGGGACAGATTCTTCTGGATATGATGCAGGGGAAAGATGTTGATTTTAAGCCGGACCGTAAACTGGAGGCCTGCAACACATTTGTGAAAACATTTACAATTTCTGAGGAGACTCCAATCCGAAAAGGCAGAGCTTATGTGACAGCTTATGGTATCTATGAGTTAAAAATTAACGGTGTGGTTCCGACTGCGCAGCGTTTCGCACCGGAATTTACCGCTTATGATACTTATCTGGAGTATCAGACTTATGATATCACAGAATATCTGCACGGTGGCGAAAATGAAGTAAGTATCACACTGGCAGACGGATGGTACAAAGGTAAGTTTGGTATGCTCGGTTTTGGCGAAAATTATGGAAGTGAACTGGCTGCCTTACTGCAATTGGAAGTAACTTATGAAAACGGTGAGACACAGACCATTGCCAGTGATAAAACATTCCAGTATTATACCAGTCCTTATGTGTATGCAGACATTATGATTGGTGCCAATTATGACGCAAGACTGGAAGATGCCAAAAAAGAGCTGCATCCATGCCATGTATCGGAACTTGGATTTGATAAACTGCATGATGTGTGTGCAGAACCAGTTGTCATCACACAGCGTTTGGAACCGGTGGTTCTGACTTCCCCACAGGGTGACACCATTCTGGATTTTGGCCAGAATATGGTCGGTGTGGTAGAGATGAAAGTGTCTGGATCAGCTGGCGATACTGTAAAATTAGAGCATAGTGAAGAGCTGGACAAAGATGGTAATTTTGCAAATTATATTGACGGATTTAACCGTGACCAGACAGATTTCTATACATTAAAAGGTGCTTTTGAAGAGGTATTTCTGCCAAACTTTACTTTCCATGGGTTCCGCTATGTACGTGTCAGCGGCTATCCGGGGGAGGTAAAAGCAGAAAACTTTACCGCATGCGTATTAGGCAGTGACTGTGCAGTTTCCGGTACCTTCCAAACTTCTGATGCCAGATTAAATCAGCTGCAGAGCAATATTCTCTGGAGTCAGAAAGGAAACCTGTTTTCCATTCCGACAGACTGCCCGCAGCGTGAGCGTGCCGGATGGACCGGTGATGCCTGGGTATATGGTGAAACCTGCTGCTTTAACCAGGATTGCCTGAACTTTATGAAACGCTGGCTGCGCAACATGAGAGAAGAGCAGTTTGAAGATGGACTGATCCCGATCATTGTTCCGTACTCTCCGGGATATAAAGATATCCAGCTGCAGAGCTTTGGCACCCATACTTCTGCCGGATGGGGCGATGTTATGATCGCAATGCCGTGGTATCTGTATCAGATTTACGGAGACAAGAGTGTTCTGGCAGAAAACTATGAAGCGATGAAAAAATGGATGCAGTATGTTGAGAAAGAAGCATCTGAGGGTGTAAATCTGAAGGAATCCGAAAAGAATGATCCTAAAGCTATCGCCCGTCAGAAATATCTCTGGAATACGAATTTCCATTTTGGTGACTGGTTATATCCAAGCTGCCGGAAAGAAAACGGTGAATCTGATATGATCGGATCCGCCACAACCACAAAAGAGCATGTGGCAACAGCTATTTATGCAAACTCTACCGATATCATGTCACAGGTAGCCGGACTTCTCGGTGACACGGACATGCAGCATTATTACGCAGAGTTAAATCAGCATATCCGTGAGGCGTTCGAAGCAGAGTATGTGGATCAGAACGGTAAGATTGATAACGATGTACAGGGACTGTATGTTATGGCCCTGGCTATGCATATGGTCAGTGAAGAAAAACGTCCGTTACTGGCCAAACAGCTGGATCGTCTGATTCGGGATAATCATGGATGCCTGGATACCGGATTTATGTCCATTAAATTCCTAATGGATGTACTGACAGACAATGGATTGCATGATACTGCAAAAACAATTTTGTTCCAGAATCAGTATCCGTCCTGGTTATATGAGATTGAGCATAATGCCACAACCATCTGGGAACGTTGGAATGCAATTTTTGAAGATGGAACAAGAACCGTAACTTCTTATAATCATTATGCATTTGGCTGCATCGGAGACTGGATGTACCGCAATCTGCTTGGTATTCAGGAACTGGCACCGGGTTATAAAGAAATCCTGATCAAACCGGACTTCGGCTTTGGATTATCCTGTGTAGAGGGAAGTTATGATTCTGTCTATGGAACAATCGCAGTAAAATGGCGGACAGAGAATGACCAGAAAAAGATCTGGATCAAAATTCCGGCAAATACAACCGCATATATTGAACTTCCGGGACAGGAACGTCAGAAAGTGGGTAACGGTGTATTTGAATATACGGTTGCGTAAGAAGCAGGGATAAAAACCTTGCAGATATAGAAAGCAAAAAGCGTACTATTACATATTTTCGTGTGTAAGATTATCCCATTAAAAAATCAGGCAGTACCGATTAGGTATCGCCTGATTTTTTGCTATGCCAAAATGAAACTGATTGTACGTTTGTATATCATTAATGCGGATTTATGCGATCGGCAGATGTATTTCCACAACCGCACCGTGATCATTGTAAATGGAAATGACATCCTGCTCTTTTCCGTAAATATAGTTCAGACGCTGGCGGATATTGGCCAGACCGATATGTTTGCCACGCTCATTTAATTTTTCGGTAAATTCACCGGGATTATTCAAAAACAGCAGCAGCTCCGGTGGAAATCCGCATCCGTTATCTGAAATCCGCAGCTGCAGATATTTGTCTGTCTTTCGTATCAGAACGGTGATCGTACCGATCATCACACCTGTTTCTTCGTCTACCAGTCCATGGAACAGACAGTTTTCCACGATCGGCTGGATCAGGTTTTTTGGAATGTTTTCTTTGTACAGTGTTTCCGGCACATCCCAGATCAGTTCCACCTCGTTTTCATACCGCATATTTTCAATGATCCAGTATTGTTTTACCACATCCATTTCCTGCTCCACGGTGTCTGTGACATCGATGGTTTTTACCCGGAGACAGTTCTGCATAATCTTGATCAGCGCAGAATTGGCAGTGATGATTTCCTGTGTTTTTCCCTGTCGGGCGAAGGAATTGATGATACTCATGGTATTGTAAATAAAATGTGTATCAATCTGGGCAATCAGCAGATTGTAGATCATTTTCTGTTCTTTCTCCTGATAACTGAGGATCGTCTCAATATGGCGGTTCAGGCTGTCGATCATTTTGTTATAAACATTGCTGAGATCACCGATCTCATCATCTGTCTGAATGGAAGAGTAGCAGTTTAAGTTTCCTTTTACCACCTCCTGCATGGTCTGGTTCAGATCATTGACCGGCTGAATCACGCGGTACAGTACCGGGATCAGCGCTACGATCAGAAAGACTGTCATCAGGATACAGAGTATAAGGGAGAGGATAAACTGTTCCAGAAAGGTACCAAACAACGTACTGCGGTCCATATAAGAAACAATATTCCATTTCGGTGTTGCAATGTTTCCGGAAAAATAATATCCATCTTTGTACTCCAGATAATTGACGTCTTTGTACGTGTAATTTTCCTTTGTGATCTCTTCCTGGCTGCCGACGTCTCCGGTCTGAAAAAATACATCCTGCTGATAATTGGTCAGCACACAACCATCAAAGGAGGTCGCTGTCAGATTACAGATGGAAGACACCATGCTTGTCGCATTAAAGAAAATCGTCATGGTAAAGTTCCGGCTTCCAATATCAAAATTATAGTAGTAAGTCAGCAGATAATAGGTTGTTGCATTTGTTGTTACCGAATATATGGAGGAATAGCCTTCTCTATGTTTTAGGTCATGCACTTCCTGATAACTGTCCGAAGACAACTGTGCAACATCTTCCGGCCAGAGCGTATCCAGAGAATGAAACTGCATGTCAACCGGCCCGTCAATGTAAACGGCACGGATATTGTGCATACTGGAGATCAGACCGGAAAGCATCAGATTGATATCATTGCTGTAATAGTCCCCGGGTTCCCGGTAATACATGGACAGTTTGTTCATCAGATCTGTGGAATTAATAATATATTGAGACGTATCGGTCAGATTTTCGATGTTTGCATTGATCTGATTCGCAATTTCTGAGTTTGTACTGACGGCGTCGTTGACCGCTGTACGTTTCAGGTTATTCCAGTAAAACTGATAGTAGAGCAATACTGCCAGTCCAAGACAGATCATGCCGACAAGCAGGATCCGTTTGATCATTTTGTGTACGATCCGGGATTCCCGGTATAATTTCAAAAACTGTTTCATTAGTCAAGTCCTTTCCGGTACTGGTTCGGATACTGACCGGTTTGATGAAAGAAAATAGTAGAAAAATACTGACTGGTTTTGTATCCTACAAGTTCTGACACTTCGTACACTTTGTATTTGCCGCTGCCAAGCAGTTCTTTGGCCTTCTGGATCCGTGAGGCGGTGATGACATCGTTTACGGTACTTCCGGTTTCCTTTTTAAACAGCACGCTCAGGCGTCCGGAACTTAATCCCACATGTTCTGCAATGGTCTGCAGTTTCAGATCCGGCTCCATATAATGATGGTAGATATATTCGTGGGCGTTAATGATAACCGGCGGATACTGTTTTTGAAATACCAGGTTGTCAATTTCTTCCAGATCCTTCAGACGTTTATACAGCCATTCTTTTAAATCGTCATAAGTGGACAGTTCCGGCTTTTCAAATTTGTCCGGAACCCCCAGATGTGTAAACTGTTTCAATACCTTGTCACAGCTGAGCTCGTAGATCTGTTGAAACAGTGCCGGCGTATGAAAGGAAGCAATGGTTTCAAATACTTCATTCAGATCATCCATGGAATGAAGCATCGGTGTGGAAATATAGTCCACCAGTTTCTTTTCAAACGCAGTGATCACGGTGTCTGTTTCGTGATTCATTTTATTGTAAATGGTCTGCAGTTTTTCGTGCAGGTATTCCTGTGAAATCTCTGTTTTTAAAATGTAATCCTCTGCGCCAAGTCGAATGGCTTCCTTTGCATAATCAAATTCATCAAATGCACTTAAAATCAGAAAATGAATGGAAGGATTCTTTAATTTAATGGATTTCATCATGGTCAGTCCGTTTACCAGCGGCATGCGGATATCGCTGAGAATCAGCTCCGGCTGATACAGTTCATATTGCCGCAGGCCGATTTTACCGTTTGGCGCAGTGGCTACGATATCAAATCCTTCTGCCTTCCAGTCTATGATCGCCAGCAGATCATCCAGAATGATCCGTTCATCCTCCACGATCATCGTTTTGATCAGTTTCTTCATAATGTTACATATCCCCCTTGTGAGTATCTTCTGTAATGGTAATATCTCTGTTTATAAAGTTACCATATTTTGTACAAAAAAAGAATATCCATAACAGGATTCGTATCAATTCTGTACAAAATATAAGTTTTGTTATGTTTTAACCGATGTCCATATTTTTTATAATAATTCCAGAAGTTGAGAAAAGGAAGGAGACAAGAGGTTCCATGAGAGAAGAGTTACTGAAAGTAAATCAGATCAATAAATCTTTCGGACCGACAAAGGCTCTTGTAAATGTAGATTTTACAGCGTATCGTGGGGAAGTTCACGGACTGATCGGTGAAAATGGTTCCGGTAAATCTACAGTCACAACGATCATTGCCGGAATTCAGAAAGCAGACAGCGGTGAGATGATTTACAAAGGGGAGCATTACGACCCGAAAAACGCCCTGGAAGCCAATGCAAAAGGAATCTGTTATCTGATGCAGGAGCAGGGAACATTTGAGGGCATCTCAGTTGCAGCCAATATTTTTGTTGGAAAAGAAGAAGAATTTGTAAAGAACGGTCTGATGAATGTGGGAGAGTTATACCGCCGGGCACGCATCGCGCTGGATCGGATCGGAGCTTCTCATATTAATGAAAAAGAAAATACAAGCCGTCTGACATTCGAGGACCGCAAACTGGTAGAAATCGCGAGAGCGATGGAGAATGATCCGGAAATCCTTGTTGTGGATGAGACAAGTACCGCATTGAGTAAGAGCGGACGTGATCTGATGTATCAGGTTATGGAAAAAATGAAAGAAAATGGAAAATGTGTCATCTTCATTTCTCATGATATCGGCGAGGTAAAAGCAGTCTGTGATTATCTGACTGTATTGCGAGACGGACATCTGATCGCAACTCTGGAAAAACAGGAGTTCAGCGATGACGCGATCCGTAAACTGATGGTCGGACGTGAAGTATCTGAAAACTTTTACCGGGAGGACATGCATGCAACCTGCGAAGAGGAAATCGCAATCCGTATGGAACATGTCACACACGGTATTTTAAAGGATATCAACATGGAGATCCACAAAGGTGAGATCGTCGGACTTGGTGGACTGACAGACAGCGGTATGCACGATATCGGAAAAATCTTTTTCGGACTGATAAAACCGGATATCGGAAAAGTAGAGCTGGGAGATGGAACCAGAATCGACAGTTCCCTGACCGCCGTTAAGAAAAATATGGCATATGTGGCAAAGGACAGAGATAAAGAAGCTCTGATCACTGCAGCCAGCATCAAAGATAATATTTGTGCACCAGTGCTGCCAAGACTTGGAAAAAAAGTGTTTATTTCCTCTAAAACGGAAAAACAGTATGCACAGAAATGGGCGGATGAGTTAAAGACAAAAATGCAGGACATCAACCAGTATGTCATGTATCTGTCCGGTGGTAACAAACAGAAAGTATCCGTTGCAAAATGGGTTGGATTTGGAGCAGATATTTACATTTTTGACTGTCCGACACGAGGTATTGATATCGGTGTCAAAGCAGATATCTACAAACTGCTGATGAAGCTGAAAAGTGAAGGAAAAGCAATTCTCATGATCTCAGAAGAGATGATGGAGATCATCGGAATGGCAGACAGAACTCTGATCGTGAAAAACGGCTGCATCACCGGTGAGTTTAAACGTGACGAAGGACTGACAGAAGATAAACTCATTGAATATATCATTTAGGAGGCAGGAAATGAAAGGAAAAGAATTTATACATAATTACCTGCCATTTATTGGTCTGGTAGTCGTAATCGTATTTTTTGAAATTGTGACAGGCGGAAAATTACTTTCCCCAAGATATATCAGTACCCTGACAAATGAAGTATTTACCATTATGATCGGTACCTGCGGACTTGCATTTTTATTATCCCAGGGATGTCTGGATTTCTCCCTGACAGCCGTTGTGGCAATGACCGCAGCAATTGCAGCCCGTTCCGCCGGAATCAACGAGTGGCTGATGTTCCCGGTTGCAATTCTGGTAGGACTCGGACTTGGATTACTCAATGGTTTCATCCATGCGGTATTAAAAGTAACATCCTTTATCGCAACCTTGGCCGTATCATTTATCTGTACCGGCCTTGTAACGATCGTACTGAATAACGCAAGTGTCAGCATTCCGCATTACATGACAAAAATTGACAGCGTACCGCTGCGATTGATCACGCTGGCTGCCATTATGGTCATCGGATATCTGTTTTTTGAAAAATCAAAAGTCGGCAAAGAATGTAAGATTGTCGGAGCAAATCCTGAGTTTGCAAGACAGAATGGTATCTCAGTTACATGGGTAAAGATCCGTGGATTTATGATCATGGGTGCAATGTGTGCCATTGTTGCAATTTTTGCACTGCTGAGAGCAGGTACTGCATCTTCCTCCACTGGAGCAGGATTTACCGTAAATGCATTAAATGCACTGCTTATCGGTGGTATGCCGATCACAGGTGGCGCAACATCCAAATTCAGAAGTGCCATCATCGGAAGTATTATCATGGCCGTACTCTCCTTTGGTATGAACCTCTGGGGACTTGGTACACTGGCACAGCAGGTTGTTCAGGGATTTGTATTCCTGTTTGCAATCAGTATGACATTTGACAGACAGAACACAACTGTTATCAAATAATCAGATTTTTTACACGAGAGTGTATAAAATAGATATAATGAAAAAGGAAAGAGAAGAAGGAGAAAAATTATGAAAAAGAAAGTTATTTCATTATTGCTGGTAGCAGCAATGGCGGTATCTATGGCAGCTTGTGGAAACACATCCACAGACAAAGGTTCCGATAATGGGGGAAGTGCAACATCTGAAGGAGCAGAGGCATCCACAGACGGTGATTTCCTGATCGGATATCCGACAGCAGCATCTTACAATGCCGTTATGAATGCAATGCACTTAAACAGACAGACCATCGCACAGGCAGCTGGCGGCGATCTGGTGACAGAGATTTTTGAGTTTGATGATGCAACAACCATCGATGCAGTAGAAAAACTGATCACAGACGGATGTAAAGGTATCTTCGTAACACCGACAAGTAATGATGTATTATATAACGTAACAGATATGTGTGATGAGGCTGGTGTATACTTCGTTATCTCCATGAGATCCATCACAGATGAAGAAGTAAAAGCATACGTAGAGAACTCCAAATACTATCTTGGATGTGTATATGAGGATGAGTATCAGGCTGGTTACATGCTTGGTAAAGCACTGGCTGATTCCGGAGCAAAAGATTACTGTCTGATCACAACAGCATCTGACAACACCACAGGTCAGACAAGAGAGCAGGGTCTTGCAGACGCAGCAGAAGAGTTTGGTTTAACATGCCTGGATACATACAGAAACCCGGCAGATGCTTCTGAAGCAGTATCCGCAGTAGAAAGCTGGATCGCAAAATATGGTTCTGATATGCAGGGTATCGTTCGTCTTGGTACACAGGCTACCGGCGATCAGTCCGCTATCGCAGCAAAACTGGAAGAGTACAGCGACAAAGATATCAAATTCGTAACACTTGATACAGATGAGAACTGTATTTCTTATGTAAAAGACGGTACTATCACAGCTACACTTGGTGACCTTCTGATCCAGGATTCCATCGCAGCAGCAACTGTTCTGACTGACGCTGTAACAGGAAAACCGATCAGTGATGATCCGGTAGACCTTGCATTAAAATACAGCATTATTACAGATGCAGATGAGCTTCAGGCTTACTATGATTACATGGCAGTAGAAGAGCCAATCTACAACAAAGACGAAGTAAAAGCAAATCTGCTTGGTCTTGATGTAACAGGATTAGAGGATCTGTGCAATAACATGACAGCGCTAAGCGTAAAAGAACTGCACGAGTCCAGATAGTTTTCAATCATTTAATATGGAGGTGGATAATTCATGAGTGTTAAGATAAAAAGAGCCTGCTGCGTATTCGCGTTTCCGGTTTTGATCTTTCTGTTTTTCACACTGATCTCAGACAGTTTCGGTGTGCAGAGTTTAAAAGTTGTATTTTCACAGGCAATGATTCCTACAGTAATGGGATTTGGTATGGCGTTCTGTATGGCGGCCGGACTGTTTGACTTAAGTACCGGTGTCCGTGTAATCCTTTCCGCAAGTGTAGGTGGCTATCTGGCCACCACACTGGGACTGGGGCTTACGGGACTGATCATCGGAAGTATCGTATCCGGCGTACTGATGGGTATAGCAATGGGATATGCATTCAATCTGTTCCGTATCCCATCCCTGGTACTTTCCCTTGGTGTGGTAATGCTGTTTGAAATTCTTTGCTATGCATTCCTCGGCTCTTCCAGTATGGTATCTGTGGACAAGAGCATTGCATTTTTAGGAAAAACACCATGGAACTTCGTGATCTGTGCGATTGCAGGCGTGATTTTCTACCTCTTATATTATCGTACAAAATTCAGCTACAATGTGCGTGTTGTCGGCGGCAATGAGCCACTGGCCCGCAACATGGGAATTAATGCAGCAAAAATCAATTTCCTCAGCTTCGTGATCGGCGGCGCATTTCTGGGTGTGGTAGGTATTCTCCAGATCTGCTATACAAACTCCATTTCCGGACAGCTCAGCATGGGAAGTCTGAACATGGTATTCAAACCGATGATGGGAGTTATGGTTGGAATGGAACTTCTGGCTCTGATGGACAATCTGGCATTGAATATCCTGATCGGTGAGTTATGTATCAGTCTGATCTTCAACGGTCTGCTGGCAGTGGGACTTCCATCCTCCATGCAGGATACAGTACTTGGTATCTTCATGATCGCAGTACTTGGTATTTCCGCAAACCGTGGAAAGATGCAGCATTATTTCCAGAAAAAGAAACTGATCCACAGTGTATCCGCACATTAAGTAGTACTTCCCCTCCAAAAGAAATGAACGTAAAAAAGAATCTGTCCCATCGGGCAGATTCTTTTTGTGTATGTTGATAAAATAAATTAAAAATTAATCTGAAACCAGTTCCAACCCTGTAATATCCGGCTGAATAGTGAGAGAGTAGTTTGTATAATAAACCACAAACCCCGGTTTTGCCTTATTCGGTTTCTTTACATTCTTTTTCTGCAGATAATCAATTTCTACTTTTTCATTGCCGCGTCCTTTGGAATAAAAAGCAGCTAAACGTCCCGCTTCTTCAAACGTGCGGTCCGGCATTTCTCCTGTTTTTGTTTTCACAAGCACATGAGAACCCGGCACTCCTTTTGCATGGAACCACCAGTCGTTGCCTTCCGCAAATTTGAAGGTCAGCTCATCGTTTTGGAAGTTGTTTTTGCCGACATAAATATCAAATCCATCGGTAGATCGGTAGTGATACGGTTTGCTCTTGCCCTGTGTCTTCTTTTTGGAATATTTGTGCTTGATGTAACCACTTTCCATCATTTCTTCCTTGATCTGCTGCAGATCGGCCTCGGTTTCTGCAATATCAAGAGCCGTGGCAATGGAATCTAAGTGATCAATTTCAAGCTGTGTATCCTCGATCAGATCCGTAAGTGCCTCGTAAGTACGTTTCAGCTTTGCATACCGGTCAAAATACTTTTTCGCATTGTCCAGCGGTGAGATTGTGGCATCCAACGGAATATGGATCGTTTCATTGGTATAATAATTTAACGCATCAAATCCTTTGCATCCTTCTTCTAACTGATAACCATACGTATGGATCAGCTCGCCGTATACTTTGTATTTTTCCCGTTTTTCCGTATCTTTTAACTGCTTTTTCTGCAAATCATATTTTTTACGGTTACGCTCTAATAAAGTATTGATCACATGACGCAGGTCCGCGGATTTCTGCCGCATACGGGTGTAAAGGCTGCGCTGTGCATAATAGTTTTCCAGTACCTCAGAGATCGAATCGTAAGGAACGATCGTATCGGAAGCGTAAGATGTCAGCGGGATTGCCGCATATTCTACCGGTTCGTCCTGATGCATGATGATGTTCGGGTAAAAGCGTCCCTCGCGGATGTCTGACATGGCAGCCAGAAAAACTTCTGAAAGTTTCTGCTGCTTGGCTTCGCTAAGAGAAACGCAAGGGGCATCGCCGTCTACATCAGCCCGATAGCAGAATTCATTGGCAGCCAATGGGCTGATACCGGTATAAGAGGTATAAATTGCTTTTGCAGCGCTGCACGGTTTCTGTAATGCGTGCGCCACAAAATGTTCTTTTGTTTCTTCCAGCGGATTCATTTTATCCTGCTGTGCCGGAATGAAATAGGTGCGTCCCGGAAGTACCTCACGGACAGAACTTACCTGTGCGGAAATGTGCTTGATACTGTCAAGGATCATGTCATTTTCATCACAGAAAATGATGTTACTGTGTTTTCCCATCAACTCAATGATCAGTTTTTTGTGTCTGAGATCTCCCAGATCATCCAGATGTTCAATCTCAAATACAATGATACGCTCCATCCCCGGCTGGGTGATGGATGTGATCCGTCCGTTGGCCACATGCTTGCGTAGCAGCATACAGAAATTCGGTGCGGTCATCGGGCTTGGTTTGTTTTTATCTGAAATATATACCAGTGGCAGTGATGCGCTGGCGGACAAAAGCAGACGTTTCTGACCGGATGTGCCTTTTAAGGTAAGCAGCAATTCATCTTTTTCCGGCTGAGCGATTTTACTCAAACGTGCGTTTGTGAAGTTTTCCTGTAATTCTTTTGCCAGACTGGCAACTACGATACCATCAAGAGCCATAAAACTCCTCCTAACTTAACTATCTGAACCACATTTTTTGACTTGCAGCACGATTTTTACACACCTTTGTAATACTGCAGATTCTTTGAAAAATATGTAATTCGCTAATTACAAAATGGTAGCATGATTTTCATAAAAAAGCAAATTTAAACTGGAAAAACCATAAATGCTGTGGTATTATATTAGACGTTTGGCTACAGGAAACGAAAATGTAGAAATGTTCAATGCTTTGTCATTGATAAAAATAAAATAAGACATAGAGAAAAGAAAGGAGTTTTTGCAATGCCAACAGAAGAGAAGAATCCACTTGCCACCCAAAAGGTAAGTTCCCTGATTTTAAAATTTACCATTCCGGCCATCATCAGTATGATGGTAAGTTCCTTATATAATATCGTAGATCAGATCTTTATCGGACAGGGTGTCGGCATGCTCGGTAATGCAGCGACAAATATCGCATTTCCGGTAAATATTATTTGTACCGCGGTGGCACTTCTGCTTGGAATCGGCAGTGCTTCCAATTTTAATCTGAAGTCCGGAGCCGGACATACGGAAGAAGCGAAAAACTATGCCGGTAACGGTCTGACCATGCTTGTGCTATGCGGTGTGATCATCACTGCTGTTACATTATTGTTTTTAACTCCATTGATGCATATTTTCGGGGCAACCGAGGATGTGCTGCCGTATGCCATTGATTATACAGGTATCACAGCCATCGGTGTTCCGTTCCTGACACTGACTACCGGTGGATGCCATCTGGTGCGCGCGGACAGAAGTCCTTCTTTTTCCATGGCCTGCATGCTGACCGGTGCGATCATCAATACGATCCTGGATCCGGTGTTTATCTTTGTCTGCCACTGGGGCATTAAAGGTGCTGCCTGGGCGACTGTTTTAGGACAGGTTGTTTCCGGTATTATGATCCTTGTGTATTTCTGGAAATTTTCAAAGATGAAACTGACCCGTCAGCAACTGATTCCAAAAGGAAAATATCTCGGTGAGATCGCAGCACTGGGACTCGCATCCGGAATCAATCAGGTTGCCATAGCAATCGTTCAGATTACTATGAACAATATCCTGCGGAAGTATGGAGCAGTTTCTGATTACGGTGCAGATATTCCGATTGCCTGTGCAGGAATTATTTCCAAGGTAAACATGATCTTTATGGCCATCGGAATCGGTATTTCACAGGGGTGTCAGCCAATTTTTGGATTTAACTACGGAGCTGAAAAATTCAGCCGTGTACGGGAGACTTATAAAAAAGCAGCTACGGCAGCTGTTATCGTCGGTATTGTATTTTTTGTCTGCTTTCAGTTGTTCCCACGCCAGATCATTTCTCTGTTTGGCGGTGGAAGCGAAGCATATTTCCGGTTTGCGGAACGGTATTTCCGGATTTTTATGTTTATGACATTTATCAACGGTATCCAGCCGATGTCCTCTGGATTTTTTACATCCATCGGAAAGGCAAAACTTGGTATGATCGTGTCTCTGACCCGTCAGATCATGTTTTTACTGCCGCTGATCCTGGTCCTTCCGATTTTCATGGGCATCGATGGTGTCATGTATGCGGGACCGATCGCGGATCTGGCCGCTGCGGTTATCACAATATGGTTCGTTTATCTTCAATTTAAAGATATGCGGCAAAAAGAAGCTGCATTATCCTAAATTGCAGTGCGGAAATATTTGACTTCCTGTGAAAAACATTTTATAATAAATTGATTATGCAGGGCGGAAGGCTTCTGTATAAACAGAATTCGAGATAAAGCAGGTGCAGGACACATGATAAAAAGTATGACAGGATTTGGCCGCTGTGAACTTTCCAATGAAAAGAGAAAGATCACGGTTGAGTTAAAATCCGTAAACCACAGATACCTCGATATAAATATCCGTATGCCGAAGAAGCTGAATTTCTTTGAGGCTGCCATCCGCAGTCTGCTGAAAGAATATATGCAGCGTGGAAAAGTGGATGTGTTTATCAGCTATGAAGATTTCTCCGAGCAGACGATGGCGGTTAAGTATAATGCCGCAATTGCCAGAGAGTATCTTGGTTATCTGCAGCAGATGGCAGATGAATTGAACCTGGAAAATGATATCAGAGTTAGCACATTATCCAGATATCCGGAAGTACTGACCATGGAAGAGCAGGCACCGGATGAGGAAGAACTCTGGTCACAGTTAGAGCAGGCAATCCGTAATGCCTGCACACAGTTTGCCGAAACCCGTGCTGTGGAAGGCGCACATCTGAAACAGGATCTGGTGGAGAAGCTGCATCACATGAAATCCAATGTGGATAAAGTGGAGGAGCGTGCACCGGAGATCGTGAAGGAGTACCGCGCAAAACTGGAAGAAAAAGTACAGGAACTGCTTGGTGATACCCAGATCGATGAGGCGAGACTGTCCACAGAGATCATTCTGTTTGCGGATAAGATCTGCACGGATGAGGAAACGGTCCGTCTGAAAAGCCATATTACATCCATGTTAAATGCACTGGATGGCAATGAGGGCATCGGACGTAAGCTTGATTTTATCGCGCAGGAAATGAACCGTGAAGCCAACACGATCCTGTCCAAATCAAATGATCTGGAAACCTCAGACATTGCGATTGAGTTAAAGACAGAGATTGAGAAAGTCCGGGAACAGATTCAGAACATTGAATAAAAGGAGCAGGTATGGCAGGATTGATCAATATCGGTTTTGGAAATGTGGTAAATACAGATAAAATCGTAACTATCATTAATCCGGACTCCGCACCGGCCAAGCGAATCGTTCAGAAAGCCAAAGAATCCGAGCGGATCGTGGACGCCACACAGGGCAGAAGAACCAAAAGCATTATTCTGACCGACAGTGAGCATGTGATATTATCTGCACTTCAGCCGGATACACTGGCTGGCAGATTTCAAAATACACAAGAGCATAGAGAAATGCTGTAAAGAGGAGATTGATTGAGTCATGGCAGATTCAGGATTTTTAATTGTAATATCCGGATTTTCGGGTTCCGGAAAGGGAACGATCATGAAAGAACTGATCGCGCGTTATCCGGATGAATACGCGTTATCCATCTCAGCTACTACCCGCGGACCGCGTGAGGGAGAGCAGGATGGAAGAGAATATTTCTTCAAGACAAAAGAAGAATTTCTCACTATGATCGAGAATGGTGAGCTTTTGGAGCATGCACAGTATGTGGAAAACTACTACGGTACGCCGAAAGCTTATGTGGAAGAACAGCTGCAGGCCAATAAAAACGTAATTCTTGAGATTGAAATTCAGGGGGCGTTAAAGATCAAAGAGCAGTTTCCACAGACATTGCTGTTGTTTGTCACACCGCCTTCCGCACAGATCTTAAAAGATCGTCTGACCGATCGTGGTACAGAGACGGAAGAAGTCATCAATTCCAGACTGGCCAGAGCCATTGAGGAAGCGGACGGCTGTGAAGTATATGATTATCTGGTCATCAACGATGAACTGGATGAGGCAGTAGAGCATGTACACCAGATCATTCGGAGTGAGCATCAGCGTATGCAGCATAACCTGAATACCATTGAGACAATAAAAAATGATTTAAAACAGTTTGTGAAAGGAGATTTATCATGATACATCCATCTTATAATGAATTAATGAAAGTCGTAAATAATAACGCAGAGTACGGTGAGGAGCCGGTTGTAAACAGCCGTTATTCTATCGTTATCGCATCTGCAAAACGTGCCCGCCAGATCATCGGTGGCGCTGAGCCGACAATTCCGAACGCAGCAGGCAAGAAACCGTTATCCATTGCTGTTGAGGAATTATACACAGGAAATGTAAAAATCCTCGGTGAAGATGATGACGTAAAAGAAGAGGGCGACCGCTAGGAAAGACCCCCTGATTCACATGCTGCCTTCTAAAAGGCAGCATTGTTGTTTGTATGATAATTTTTAATGGAGGAACCAAATGAAAGTATTATTTATTTCACTTGGCTGTGATAAAAACCTTGTTGATTCCGAATTTATGCTTGGTAAACTAACACAGCACAAATTTACGGTAACCGACGATGAGACAGAGGCAGATGTAATTGTAGTAAACACCTGCTGTTTCATTCACGATGCAAAAGAAGAAAGTATTCAGTCCATTCTTGATATGGCACAGTACCGCACTAGCGGTTCCTGTAAGGCACTGATCGTCTGTGGATGCTTAGCAGAGCGCTACCGGGATGAGATTTTAAAAGAGATCCCGGAAGTAGATGCTGTCCTTGGAACCAACTCCACAGAGCAGATTTGCGAGGCCATTGAAAAAGTTCTGCTTGGTGATAAATACGAGGCATATGAGCCGCTGACCGGTATCGAGACACATGAGGCAAAACGAAGTGTGTCCACCGGCGGACATTATGCGCATCTGAAGATTGCAGAGGGCTGCAGCAAGCATTGTACTTATTGCATCATTCCTTCCATCCGCGGTGATTTCCGTTCTGTTCCGATGGAAGAAATTTTAAGTCAGGCCAGAGATCTGGCAGAAGCAGGTGTCAAGGAGCTGATCCTTGTTGCGCAGGAGACAACCCTTTACGGAATCGATCTGTATGGCAAAAAATCTCTGCACATTCTGCTGAATGAGTTAAATAAAATTCCGGGTATTTACTGGATACGTCTGATGTACTGCTATCCGGAAGAGATTTACGATGAGCTGATCGAAGCCATCCGTGATAACGAAAAAGTCTGCCATTATATTGATATGCCGATCCAGCACATCAATTCTGACATTTTAAAACGTATGGGCAGAAAGACCAATCGGGAAATGCTGGAAGAGAAGATTGCAGCACTGCGTGCCGCAATTCCGGATATTGCGATCCGTACCACACTGATCTGCGGTTTCCCGGGTGAGACACCAGAACAGCACGAAGAACTGATGGAGTTCTTAAATGAGACAGAATTTGACCGTCTCGGTGCATTTACTTATTCCCCGGAGGAGAATACACCGGCTGCTACTTTTGAACATCAGGTAGAAGAGTCTGTGAAAGAAGACTGGCAGGCTGATGTCATGGAACTTCAGGAAGAGATCATTCTGAATAAAAACGAGACCATGATCGGAAAAGGAATTCTGGTTATGATCGAAGGAAAAGTAGCAGATGAGAATGCATACGTAGGAAGAAGCTATCGTGATGCGCCGGATATCGACGGACTTGTTTTTGTAAACACGGACGAGGAGCTGGTAAGCGGCGATTTTGCGAAAGTGCGTATTACAGGCGCATATGAGTATGATCTGATTGGTGAACTGATCTGATACGAGATAGGAGGAACTTATGAATTTACCTAATAAACTTACGATTTTTCGAGTGATTTTAATTCCGTTTTTTGTATTTTTCCTGTTAACGGATGTACTTGGCGCAGGCGGTGACTATCTGGCACTTGTCATCTTTATCATAGCCAGTCTGACCGATATGCTGGATGGAAAAATTGCCAGAAAATACAATCTGGTTACAAACTTCGGAAAATTTATGGACCCGCTGGCAGACAAACTGCTGGTATGCTCCGCTATGATCTGTCTGGTAGACTTAAGATTACTGCCGTCATGGATCGTAATCATCATCATTGCCCGTGAATTTATCATCAGCGGATTCCGTCTCATTGCTGCAGAACATCAGATCGTTATCGCTGCAAGCATGTGGGGCAAATTTAAGACAACTTTCCAGATGGCCATGATCATTTTACTGATCCTGAACATGAACTTTGACGTATATGTGGCAGGTGTTGGCATCATCCGTGTACTGGCACTGATCGCAACTTATGTGGCACTGGTTCTGACCATTGTGTCCCTGATCGATTATCTCTGCAAAAACAAAGCAGTTTTAAAAGAGCAGGATTAGAAAACATTACATTTATTATTTAGGAGGTCCGCTATGAGAATTATAGCCGGAACAGCCCGCAGTATGCCGTTAAAAACCATTGAAGGCAAAGATACGCGGCCTACAACCGATCGAATCAAAGAAACATTATTTAATATGATACAGATGGATGTACCGGGCTCTGTATTTCTGGATCTGTTCGCCGGAAGCGGTGCTATCGGTCTGGAAGCAGTCAGCCGTGGCGCAAAAAAAGCCGTATTTGTGGAAAACAGCAAGAAAGCAGCTGCATGCATTCAGGAAAACATCCGTTTCACGAAATTTACATCCAGCTGTGATCTGAAATGTATGGATGCATTATCCGCACTCCGCATGCTGGAGCGCAGATATGTGTTTGATATCATTTTTATGGATCCGCCATATGGACAGGGACTGGAATACGATGCCCTGGCTCATTTAAAGGATTCCTCCATTCTGAACGAAGATACACTGATCATCGTGGAAGAATCTCTGGAGACAGATCCGTATGAAATGGAGAAATATGGTTTTAAAATTACGCGTGTGAAAAAGTATAAAACAAATCAGCACGTGTTCCTCAGAAGAATACAGTAAAGGGGCCTGCGATAAATAAATCGCGGATACGAAAATGAAAAAAGCAATCTATCCTGGCAGTTTTGATCCAATGACGCTGGGACATCTTGATATTATTGAACGTTCATCCAAGATCGTAGATGAGCTGAATGTGGCAGTTTTAAAGAATAATGCGAAAAATCCGTTGTTTTCTTTGAATGAACGTGTTAGTATGATTAAAGAATTTACATCACATCTTCCGAATGTTACAGTGACTGCGTATGATGGGCTTTTGGCTGATTATGCAGATCAGATTGGAGCAAATATTATTGTGCGTGGTCTGCGCGGAGCGACTGATTTTGAATATGAATCACAGATTGCACAGACAAATCGTGCTATCAATCCAAAGATTGATACGATTTTCTTTACCACTAGTCTTCAGTATGCATATTTAAGCTCTACGGTCACAAAGGAAGTCGCGTCCTACGGCGGTGATATATCAAAATTTGTTCCAAAGGAACTGATTGAAAGAGTGTATAGCAAATACAACATTAAACGATAAAGGAGAGATTTAAATGACAAGCCGTATTGAACAGATTATTTCTGAAATTGAGGAATATATTGACGGTTGCAAGTTTCAGCCACTGTCAAATTCCAAAATCATTGTAAATAAAGAGGAACTCGAAGAGTTACTGACAGAGCTGCGTATGAAAACTCCTGATGAGATCAAACGTTACCAGAAGATCATCAGCAACAAAGATGCTATTTTAGCAGATGCTCAGGCAAAAGCAGAGGAAATTCTGGCTCAGGCACAAATTCAGACAAATGAGCTTGTCAGCGAGCATCAGATCATGCAGCAGGCTTATGCGCAGGCAAATGAGGTTGTTTCCATTGCCACAAACCAGGCACAGGAGATCCTTGATAAAGCAACTGAGGATGCAGACAATATCCGTACAGCTGCCATTGAGTATACCGATAATCTGCTTGGCAACCTGGAGAATATCGTGGTACATGCCATTGATACAAATAAAGCAAAATACGATGGTCTGATGTCCTCTCTTCAGAACTGCTATGATATCGTAAAAGCAAACCGTAACGAGCTTACTCCGACCGAGGAGGAAGAGGAAACAGCTGAGACAGCAGAAGAAGCTGTATCCGAGCCGGAGCAGTTTGATGTTATCGGTGGAACAGACAACAAACCAGAGCAGCTGTAAGCAGAACCGTTACAAAGGTATTGCATATCCGGAATTTTACATAGGTTTTCATTCCGGTTTTCAGTTCAGACAGCATGGAGGCCGTCTGGCAGATACCGCTGAGACCGCCGAAGGATACAAAGGCAGCAGCGAGCAGATATTGTCCTGTCGGGGACAGATCCGTACCTGTGATGGCATAGATTCCGTTTGTGATTTCCAGAAATCCGATAAAACAACTGGAAACAATCAGATGTTGAAATGGGATATGCTGCATCATATCTGCCGCAATTGAAAAAAACATAATATAACCGGCGAGTTTTATCATTGTCGTAAAACCGTTCATAATGCCGTCATCAATGATTTTTAGAGTTATTTCAGATCTGGATGCCGGCATTTTTTCTGGGCATTTTTCAGAGTCGGTGCTGTGCGCAGTAAAGATAAGGATCCGTCCGAGCAGAAGCGGCGGCAGATAGCAGAGCAGGAGAAAAAGCCAGCCGGGCATCTGGTTTTCCGGTAATGAAGCAAACACATAGTTATACAGGAAGGCTGGTCCGAAATTATTACTGATACAGCTGACGGTGATGGCCTCTTTTTTTGAAATTTTACCTACATGATACAGATCTGCACACAGTTTGCTCCCAAGCGGAAAGCCGAACAAAAATCCTGCGATCAGTGGGAAAAACAATGGCGCTCGCAGTGGATAAATACATCCCAATACCGGGCTGAACCGTTCAAATACCGTGTCATAAATACCACTGCGGATCACAATGGCAGACAAAATACTGAAGGGCAGAAGCGTCGGCAGTACGGAATGATACCACAGGTACAGTCCATTTGCAGCCGCAGTGGCAAATGGTTTTGGAAATACGATGCCATAACAAATACAGAAAGCGAATAACAGGGCAAAAATTTTCTTTTTCATACTATATCTTATTTTTCATATCTTAAAGTAATTCATCCCCGGAGAAAAAAGAATGAAAAAGAAGAAATGTCGAAGGTTATTGGTAATTCTGATCCTGTCTGTCAGTTTGCTGGACTGTCTGATGATAAAAAACATCTCAAATGGAAAATCACTATTTTTTGAACAGAAGGTAACGCTGGTGTTAAATCCGGATATTTTATCGGATCTGGTCTATTTCCCTATTGTAGCAGATCTGTCGGGAACGGAAGTCTGTGCCTATGAAGATTCCTGGCAGAATGCACGAACCTTTGGCGGGGATCGGAAACACGAAGGTACCGATCTGATGACACTTACAAATGAACGGGGCATTTATCCGGTGGTCAGTATGACCGAGGGCACCATCGAGCAGCTTGGCTGGCTGAAACTCGGCGGCTGGCGCATCGGTATCCGAAGTGTCTCCGGCGTTTATTATTACTATGCGCATCTGGAATCTTATGCAGAGGATCTTACCGAGGGAATGGCCGTCAGAGCCGGACAGTTTCTGGGATTTGCCGGGGATTCCGGGTATGGAACGGAAGGAACTACCGGACAGTTTGCTGTACATTTGCATGTCGGGATTTATGTGCCCGGAGAGCATGGGGATGAGGCTGTGAATCCTTATCCTTACCTCAAAAAGATAGAACACAGCAAAATTCGTGCACGATATCCCAATTAACTATATTTCCCGAAAATTATCTCAATTAATTGTGAAAAAAGCATCTCTATTATTTATACGAAAGTTATCTCTGATAACTGATGCTTGCAGATTTGTTTTCAGACCACTATAATAGGAATGATTGCAAAATATGTGAAAGATACACATATATTTTTGAAACCAGTTCAGAAAGTAGAAAAATATGAAAAGAATTGATAAATTTCTCTCTCAGATGCAGGTAGCCACCCGCTCCGAGAGTAAAAAACTGATAAAAAATAAACGCATCACAAAAAATGGTGTAACGGTTACCGATGGCGGTGAAAAGTGTGATCCGGACAACGATTGTATCTGTCTGGATGGTACGCCCATTGCTTATCAGGAATACCATTATATGATGCTGCACAAACCGGCAGGATGTGTTACGGCAACGGAAGACCGTTACGACAAGACGGTCATGGATTTTCTCCCGGAAAAACTGCGCCGTGGGCTCTCACCGGTAGGACGACTGGACAAAGACACGGAAGGACTGCTTCTGATCACCGATGACGGAGCACTCAATCATCAGCTGCTGGCACCGGGAAAGCATGTGCCAAAAACTTACTATGCTCGCATTGACGGCATCGTTACCAGTGCAGACATTGCGGCTTTTCAGACCGGCCTGGATATCGGTGAGAAAAAGCTGACGGCACCGGCGATACTGGAAATTTTGCATACCGATGAGGCTGCTTCAACTTCCGAAATCAAAGTGACTATCACCGAAGGAAAATTCCATCAGGTAAAACGGATGTTTCAGGCAGTGGGTAAAAAAGTCGTTTATCTGAAACGCCTATCCATGGGAAGCCTGACACTGGATGAAACGCTTGCCCCAGGAAACTGGCGGGAACTGACGAAAGAAGAAATTACAAACTTAGAGGATGAAAAAGCATGATAACAGAACAGATACAGGCTGTCATTTTTGATCTGGATGGCACAATGACGGATTCCATGTGGATCTGGGAAGAGATCGATCAGGATTTTTTCCGACAGCAGGGCATTCCCATGCCGGAAAATCTGCATGAAGAGATCGAGGGAATGAGTTTTACCGAAACAGCACAGTATTTTATTGAGACCTATCATCTCCCGAAAACTGTGGATGAGGTAAAAGAGCTGTGGAATCAGCTTGCCATGGATAAATATGTACACGAGACAACATTAAAACCTGGTCTGCCTGCATTTTTGCAATATTTACAGGAAAAACAGATAAAAATCGGTATTGCAACCAGCAATTCCAGACTGCTTCTGGACGCGTTCTTAGAAGCGAGAGAGTTGACAAAAGCTATTGACGCTATCACTACAAGCTGTGATGTCAACAAAGGGAAACCGGAACCGGATGTATATCTGAAAACTGCAGAAAAACTAGAGACAGATCCGGCATACTGTCTGGTATTTGAAGATATCCCAATGGGAATTCTGGCAGGAAAAAGAGCCGGTATGAGCGTATGCGCAGTGGAAGACGAGTATTCGTCACCATTGCGGGCAGAAAAACGAAAACTGGCAGATTATTATATTACCGATTACAGACAGGTTCTGGATCACACTTATGAGGATTTAAATAAATGAAGCAATTTTTACCAATCAGCTGTGCAGACATGAAGGCGCAGGGAATTGAACAGCTTGATTTTGTATATGTCATCGGGGATGCTTATGTGGATCATCCTTCTTTTGGACATGCGATCATCAGCCGTATATTGCAGGCCAATGGTTTTACGGTGGGAATCATCTCACAGCCGGACTGGAAAGATCCGGCAAGCATCAGTATCCTTGGCGAGCCAAAGCTCGGCTTTATCGTGACCGGCGGAAATATGGATTCCATGGTAAACCACTATTCCGTATCAAAAAAACGCCGGCAGAAGGACGCATTCACCCCGGGCGGCATCATGGGAAAACGACCGGATTATGCCACCATTGTATATTGTAACCTGATTCGGAGGACATACAAACATACCCCCTTGATCATCGGTGGCCTGGAAGCCAGTCTGCGCCGTCTTGGACATTATGATTACTGGTCAAACAAAGTCAAACGTTCCATTTTAATGGATTCCGGTGCGGATCTACTGCTGTACGGAATGGGTGAGCGCAGTATCGTTGCTGTGGCAGAAGGACTGCGCAGCGGTATCAATGTCAAAGATCTGACGTATATTGATGGTACGGTATACAAGACAAAAGATCCGGACAGCGTGTATGACGGAATTATGCTGCCGTCTTTCGAAGAAATCTGCGCAAGCAAAGAGACTTACGCCCGCAGTTTTTATACACAGTACTGCAATACGGATCCGTTTACCGCAAAACGTCTGATCGAACCATATCCGAACAAATGTTATGTGGTGCAGAATCCACCATCCAAACCGCTGACAACTGACGAAATGGATGATGTCTATGCACTGCCTTATATGAGAACGTATCATCCGTCTTATGAAAAAGCTGGCGGTGTTCCGGCCATTGAGGAAGTAAAATTCAGTCTGGTCAGCAACCGTGGCTGTTACGGCGGATGCAGTTTCTGCGCATTGACCTTTCATCAGGGACGGATCATTCAGACCAGAAGCCACGAATCGATCCTGACAGAAGCAGAACAGATCATTCAGGATCCGGATTTTAAAGGTTATATCCATGACGTGGGTGGCCCGACTGCTAATTTCCGAGGACCATCCTGCGACAAACAGCTCACCAGAGGTGTCTGTAAAAACCGCCAGTGTCTGTTCCCGACTCCATGCCCGAACCTGAAAGTAGATCACTCCGATTATCTGAGTCTACTGCGAAAACTGCGGAAACTGCCAAAGGTGAAAAAAGTGTTTATCCGTTCCGGTATTCGCTTCGATTACCTGATTTGCGATAAGGACAAGACCTTTTTCCGGGAATTATGTGAATATCATGTAAGCGGACAGTTAAAAGTTGCTCCGGAGCATATTTCAGATTCGGTACTTTCCCTGATGGGAAAACCACCGGTGGCTGTTTACAATAAATTCAAAGAAGAGTACAAAAAGATCAATGAACGGATCGACAAAAAGCAGTATCTGGTTCCGTATCTGATGTCCTCTCATCCGGGTTCGACGTTAAAAGAAGCAGTGGAACTGGCAGAATACCTGCGTGATCTGGGCTATATGCCGGAACAGGTGCAGGATTTCTATCCGACACCATCCACAATCTCTACCTGCATGTATTACACCGGACTGGATCCGCGGACAATGAAAAAAGTGTATGTCACCAACAATCCGCATGAGAAAGCCATGCAGCGAGCCCTGATCCAGTATCGTGATCCGAAAAACTATGATCTGGTTTACGAAGCACTGCATCTGGCGCACCGCACAGATCTGATCGGATTTGGACCGAAATGTCTGATCCGGCCGAAACATAACGGACATTCGGACAGTGACAACGGATACCGTGGTCAAGCAGCTGGAAAATCCGGCGGTAACAGGGCAAAAGGTTCTTACAAAGGACAGAATAACAGCCAAAAAGCTAGTAACGCAAAAGGCAATAACCGTTCTCAGACCGGAACCAGACAGGAAAACGGAACTGCCACAGCAACAGCACGTTCGAAAAAGAGAAAATCCATTCGTAACGTGCATAAGAAAAAACAGAAATAAGCGTATCTGTTTTTCCGATAATTAAGGCAGATACAATTTTTAATCTATAAATGAGCAAATTTGAAAAATTGCACAAAACTATGCCACTAAGTTTAAAAACGACTCAAAATCATTGCTTCTTTTTGCACATTGAAAGAGAGACTGATATTTTTCCT
>CAVKTR010000025.1:0-38529 GCA_963659325.1 Dysosmobacter segnis | reverse complement strand
CGATAAAAAAATCCATAAAATTCAGATATGTAGTTGTTGAGTTTAAAAATCCATGTTAAAGTAATCATAGCAGTTTTTTTGTTTATGAAGTTGTTTGGTGTGGTAACTTAACAATACATCATAAATTTAAAAACTGCTATTTTTTTATTAAAAAGTAGTGGTTGCATGTACTTAGGGCTAGCCGTCGCGCTAGCGACTTGGTACAATAATAAAAAAACCAATTCAATCAAAAAAGACCTTGTTACCTGTTCAGACGATAGCCCGCGCCCCAGACCGTCTCCAGAATCTTCGGATTTTTACAGTCATCCTCAATCTTCTCCCGGATGCGGTTAATATGCACCATGACCGTAGCACTGTCACCGACATAATCATAGCCCCAAATTTTTTCAAATAACTGCTCCTTGGAAAATACGATATCCGGATGCACGGCAAGGAATTTCAAAAGTTCAAATTCCCGGTTTGGAAAACGGATCTCCTTGTCGCTTTTATACACTTTCCAGCTGTTTACCAGAATCCGCAGATCATGAATCCGAATCTCCTCCGGCGCTTCCGCTTCCTGCACTGGCTGTTTTTTCTGTATCCGCTCATACTGACGCAGATTTGCATTCACCCGGGCCACAAGTTCCGCAGGATCAAAGGGCTTGGAAATATAATCATCCGCGCCAAGTCCCAGTCCCCGGATCTTGTCAATGGATTCCGTGCGGGCCGTAACCATCAGGATCGGGATATCGATCTGATCCCGGACTTCTTTGCAAATATCATAGCCGCTCTTGCCGGGAAGCATCAGATCCAGCAGCATCAGGTCAAATTTTTCCTGTGCCAGCACGTCTGCCACCGCATTTCCATCTGTCACAATTTTTGTTTCATAGCCCGCGGATTCCAGATAGGCTTCCTCGATCATGCTGATATCCGCATCGTCTTCCACGATCAGAATTTTTTTACCTGCCATTTTTTCTGCCACCTTTCTATGCTTTTGCTTCCGGCAATGCTAAATGAACCACAAAACCGTCCGCATTTTCTGCAGATACGGTTCCCTTCATCGCCTCCATCAGATGTTTTACAATGTATAAACCAAGTCCGTTTCCCTCTTTTTTGTTCCGAGATTCGTCCACCCGGTAAAATTCATCAAAAATATACGGTAATTTATCCTCCAGCACGCCCACGCCATTGTCCTTTATATCAAAATATACAGTTCCGTCCTCTGTCCGCAGAGATAATGCCATACACAAAGGACTCCGCTCAGCATATTTTCTGCTGTTTTCCAGCAAATTATCAAGAATCCGCTGGAACTGCTCCGGATCAATTTCCACTTCTGCTGTCAGTTCCTCTGTATCAAATACAATGCGTTCCTGCGCCGGATCTGACAGTTCTCGTTTTGCCTTCACATACTGATGCAAAAAACTGCACAGGTCAATCCGCTGCATCGATACCGGCATATTTCCTGTTTCCACTTTCGACAGATAAAAAAGCTGGTTCAACAGCGCATCCATATCCCCGGATCTGCGGTAGGCCGCCTGCAAAAATTTATTCTGCAATTCCGGCGTCGCCGCAACGCCATCCATCAGTCCCTTAATGGTTCCACGAATCGCTGTCAGTGGAGTGCGCAGATCGTGGGAAATTCCGGCGATCATATCCGTTCTCGCCTTTTCGTATTTGCGGTTTTTCTCCTGTTCCTGCAAAATATGCTGCTGCATCTCGTTAAAAGTCTCACAGACTTCCTCAAATTCCTGCTCACCAACGTAGATGATATCCTGTCCCAAATCATTGTTTTTAATCCGTTTCGCTCCATCGGACAGTGCGTCCAATGGTTCCATGATCCGGCTGGTCAGTCGTTTTGTAAAAAACTGGCTCACTAAAATCAAGGCAACGATACACAATCCGCCATCTGCTGCAAACAGCAATACAAACTGATGCTTACGCAATGTAAAATCTTTCAGATAATCCTTTAGCTGTTCTTCTTCTACGATGGGTTCCATCATCGCTTTGAATTCTGTTTCCACCGACTCTGCATAGATTTTGATCACCAGCATATTAATTGCAAAAAACAGCACTAATATGATCAGAACCATCCATGCGTTGGAACGGAAAATCCTCCGCTTTACCGTATCTTTTTTCACCATGTCCATTCACCCCGTTCTTATGGAATCAATCTTTTTCTCCACAGTTTCTCTGTTCTACAATGATTCTAAAAAATGTGTCATCTTACGCGAACCAAAATCACTCACCAAGATACAGACGTAGACTGCTCCATGTTTCTGAATTCATTATAACGTAGAGACTATAACAAACAAAGAGGAAAGTTTTAAACAAATCCTAAACAAACATTTTTACACTACAGTTATCTATTACATGCATCTACGTATTTCATAAAGATCATACCTGCACAACAAAAAATCCCATTGCTTCTTAATAAATACCAAAAGTAAATATTAAAAACAATGGGATTTCTATTCGTTTTTATTTTTTAGAATGTAAATTTATCTGCAAAGTAAGCATCCAGCTCATCAATCGGAATACGAACCTGCTCCATGGTATCACGGTCACGAACAGTAACTGCATAATCTTCCTCGGAATCAAAATCGTATGTGACACAGAACGGTGTACCGATCTCATCCTGACGGCGATAACGTTTACCGATGTTTCCTCTATCATCGAATTCACAGTTGTATTTTTTGCAAAGCTGCTCAAATACTTTCTCTGCGCCCTCATTTAATTTCTTAGACAACGGAAGGACACCGATCTTAACCGGAGCCAGGGCCGGATGGAAATGAAGGACAGTTCTTACGTCCGGTTTCTCCTCTGTTCCAATGTTCTCCTCATCGTATGCACCGCAAAGGAATGCAAGTACCACACGGTCTGCACCAAGAGATGGCTCGATAACGCATGGGATGTATTTTGTATTTTTCTGATCATCAAAGTAGGTCAGATCCTGTCCGGATGTATTCTGATGCTGTGTCAGGTCATAATCAGTACGATCTGCGATACCCCAGAGCTCGCCCCATCCAAACGGGAATAAGAACTCGATATCACTGGTTGCTTTACTGTAGAAGGATAACTCTTCCTGATCATGGTCGCGGACACGCATCTCTTCTTCTTTCATGCCAAGAGATTTCAGCCAGTTGATACAGAAGTTTCTCCAGTACTCAAACCACTCAAGGTCTGTATCCGGCTCACAGAAGAACTCAAGCTCCATCTGCTCAAACTCTCTGGTACGGAAGGTGAAGTTACCCGGTGTGATCTCGTTACGGAAAGATTTACCGATCTGTCCGATACCAAACGGGATTTTCTTTCTGGATGTACGCTGTACATTTTTGAAGTTTACGAAAATACCCTGTGCGGTCTCCGGACGAAGATATACGGTATTTTTTGCATCCTCTGTTACACCCTGGAATGTCTTGAACATCAGGTTGAACTGACGGATATCAGTGAAGTTATGTTTGCCGCAGGTCGGGCACGGTACGTTGTTGTCTGCGATGAAATCTTTCATCTCTTCCTGTGTCCATCCGTCTACGGAACCTTTTAACTCGATATTGTTGTCTGCTGCGAAATCCTCGATGATCTTATCAGCACGGAAACGCTCATGACATTCTTTACAATCCATCAGCGGATCAGAGAAACCGCCAAGATGTCCGGATGCAACCCATGTCTGCGGGTTCATCAGGATGGCACAGTCAACACCTACGTTGTACGGGCTCTCCTGGATAAATTTCTGCCACCATGCTTTTTTTACGTTGTTCTTTAACTCAACACCAAGATTTCCGTAATCCCATGTATTTGCAAGTCCACCGTAAATCTCAGATCCCGGATAAACAAATCCTCTGGATTTTGCCAGTGCTACAATTTTTTCCATTGTCTTTTCCATGATATGTCCTCTTTCTTCCATTTATTTTTAGGGACAAAACTTTACTTATATAATACATATACAAGTACCGCTTCGTCTGTATCCTGCTCTTTTTGTGTGACGTTCACCTGCTTCTCCGAAGTCACTTCTGTGCCTTCCGTGGAAACATACGCGATTTTTCCCGGAACGATCAGATCTGAGTTTTCCTTTACGATCAGCACTTTCAGATCGTCATCATCCAGCAGTGTGGAACCTTTTACGGTTTTCGTCTCTGCCTTGCCATCTGTCACCGGATAAAAATCCAGATCAAAATCATAGCCTGCTGACTGTGCTTCCACAATACTTCCGGAAAAACACTCAATGCCCGTAAAATCACTGAACGTCTCTGCATTTTCATACTGCAGGGTAAGATATGCTTTTTTCTCTTCCACTTTTGATTCTGTCACAGAAACTGATTTTTTCCCGTGCTCTGCGGTGTAATCATCCACTGCATTCTGCACATATGTATCCAGTTCCTCCTGATCGTAATAAGACTGGTCAAAGGACTCTACAGCCGCTTCCAGAATTTTACCGTTTCTCTGTAATGCAATGGTATTCTCCTGTACATCCAGCTTTGCGCCGCATGCACCAAGCAGCATACTCATTCCGATACAGCAGCCAAGCGCCGCCATTCTTTTTTTCATATCTTATCCTCCAAATCCAGAACATCACATTTTTGTATTCAAGAATGCTCTCGGCATTGTTGCTCATCATCTATAAAGATGGAAATCATCTCTTATCTGATATCCTGTAATTTCCGCAGCCAGCACACCGCAAATTTCATACCAATGTGATACTGCCTGCATCAATTTCTAAATTATAACGGTTTATGCCTCTGATTGCAAGTATTCCTAAGTCAAAAAAGCAAGGGTCTTTAATTCTTTTTCCACATACTGCCTCATATAATACGCAATCAGCTTCGCAACCTGCCCGAACACTTCCTCCGTCACCGTAAATGTATACAGTTTTTCCACCGATGCTGTCACTATGTACTGCATGGTATATAACGCAGCCTCATCCAGCGGATATTTCACCGGCCCCGGCTGGCATTCCCTGCACATCACGCCGTTGCTTTTTTCATCAAAACACCAGAGCTGTTCCCTGCTGCCACAGGCGGTGCAGGCAAACACATTCGGATACACGCCAAAATAAACCAGTGTTTTCAGTTCGTAGATCACCCGGACAAGCTTCGGAGACAGAGACGGCACGCTGAGTGCCCGCAACGTCTGATAAACCAGTTTCAGCTGATTGACACAGTCATTATTTTCCTGACAGAAATAGTCCGCCAGTTCCAGAAAATAGCAGCCATAGTATGTCTTATCCAGATCCATGGCAAGCTCCCGGAAATAATTGCTGATTTCCGCCTTTACCACCGTATAAGAACTGCGTCCCTCGTATGCCTCGAAAGTTCCGAAGCAGAACAGATTCGTAGCCGCCTGCAGGGAGCTTTTCGGTCGTCTGGCTCCCCGCGCAAAAGCAGTGATCTTCCCGCGTTCACGGGTTAAAATTGTAATTCTTTTATCGTATTCTCCCACCGGCATCGTGTTCAGGATCATTCCTGTCAGAATGCAAGTCTGCCCCATAAACGTTTCCACTTCTTCCCTGGCTGTACGTCTCATAATCCGCATATTTTCCGATGCTGCTGTGACAGTAGGTCAGATAATCCGACACCCGTCCGCTTTTCTCAAAACTCAGCCATTTTTTATCTTCCATTGCATGTTCCCCCTCCATCTCTTCCGATTTTTACTTCTTCCGATACTGTTAGAGTATGCAATCTCAAGTCGATTATTCGTTGATATTATATCCAAAATTTTTCATCTGGACATCGCTGTCGCGCCAGCCTTTGCGCACTTTTACCCAAAGACGCAGATTGACTTTGCACTCCAGTAATTTTTCAATTTCAAAACGGGCATTGCTGCCGATTTTTTTCAGCATGGCGCCGCCTTTTCCGATGATGATTCCCTTGTGGGAGTCACGCTCACAGATAATGGTTGCCTCGATATCTGTGATACCGTTCTTTCGCTGCTTCATGGACTCGATCGTTACGGCGATACCGTGTGGAATCTCCTCATCCAATGCATGCAGGGATTTCTCACGGATGATCTCTGCCACGATCTGACGCTCCGGCTGATCTGTCACGGTATCCTCATCGTAAAACATTGGTCCATATGGCAGATATTTGAAGATCATATCAATGATCGTGTCGGTATTATCTCCATGCAATGCAGAAGCCGGAATGATCTCTGCAAAATCCAGAAGTTTGCGGTATGCATCGATAAACAGCAGAACTTCTTCTTTTTTTACTGTATCGGTCTTGTTGATAACAAGGATTACCGGCAGATTGGATTTACGAAGCTGCTCGGCAATGTGCTGCTCACCGGCACCGATAAAGGTACTCGGCTCCACCAGCCAGACAATGACATCTACGTCCTGCAGGGTACGCTCTGCCACGGTCACCATGTACTCGCCAAGTTTATTTTTTGCCTTGTGGATACCCGGTGTGTCCAAAAATACGATCTGTCCGCGGTCGGTATCTGTATACACGGTCTGAATCCGGTTTCTTGTGGTCTGCGGTTTCTTGGATGTGATAGCGATCTTCTGACCAATTAACTGATTCATCAGTGTGGATTTTCCTACGTTCGGTCTTCCGATCAGCGTAACAAATCCGGATTTAAAATTTGCGTTCATGCGTTATCTCCTCGTAATTTATCGCCTCAGATTCTACCCGTTTTATCCACACGGATTACTAAGGGTAAAATCTGACTCATACTTATTTTTTATAATGTCTCTAATACATCAAACAGATCTGACTCTTCTTTTAATTTTCCTTCGTTTCCGATAGCACAGATATAGCTGTGATCCAGCACTGCCTGCATGGTGTCTGCAAGGCTTCGGATATCCTGCGGTTCGGTGTGCAGCGCCTGTTCACGCTCCTCCTGAATCATCTCGTAAGTTACACCGGTCAGATAGGAAAGCAGGGATCTTCTGCCCTGGCTTAACGGTGTCAGAGGTGCATCCAGTTCACTGAAGGCTCCGATGACAAAACGTGTCATGGCGCGCTCATCTGCATCAAAGTTTTTCAGATACTCCGGCACGCCACGGTATACATCCAGTGTGCGTCCAAGGTTCGGATCACGATAAGACAGGAAGCATACATCGCCATTTCTGCCTACGTTTGTACCGCATCCATAGGCACCGCCTTTGACACGGATATTCTGCCACAGGTATTCATAGTTCATGATTACTTTAAACACACGCATTGCTCCATGATATGCATAGCCGTCCTGCGCGTAATTTCCTGCCAGGGAAACATACTGAATCTGGGAAGCATCCAAAAATCCCTCGTTTTTCTGCTCCGGAAGAGAAATTTCTGCCATCTCTTTTGCAGTATCTGCATGCAGACCTTCTGTGATCTGTCCGGACAGTGTTTTCAACGTATTGTAACCGGCCACGTCACTGGTCACACTTACCAAAAGGTTCTGCGGCTGGAAGATCAGTTTGCAGACTTCCTGTAATTTTTCCACCAGATTCTGTTTTTCAGACTCATAATTGGTCACAATATGATCTAACACTTCATAAAATCCGATACCCTGTACGCTGTCCGCATATTTCGCACGCTTGGAATAATAGGACAATGCTCTGGTAGCAGAAATCACATTTCCGCTGTCGCTGAGTTCATTGCGCAGTCTGGATTTTACCTGAGCCAGAATTTCATAAATACGCTTCTCATCCGTAAACTGGGTGGACAGCATCATGCTCTTAATCAGTTCCACACCACGGGCAAGATTTGCTTCCAGCACTTTCAGACGTACTTCGTATTTTACCTGATAATTATTTGTATGCTGTACATCTCCGGTAACATTTACTTCATTGGAAATGCCTCCGGTACACAGATTCACTTCATCCGTAAAATCGGTATAGGAATAATCTGCAGTGTTCAGTTTGCCCATCAGTACTTTCAGAATTCCCATATACGGAATCAGATCCTCGGAAATATGATGCGCGTCAAACAGCAGATCCAGATAAACGACACCGTTGGTCTGATAATCATGCCACAGATACGGAACACCTGCAATGGTTTCCTCTGCATTTTTATACGGCTCACTGGTCTGTTTCATATCCTCACGGGACAGCAGCGGAATCGTCTCAAGCTGTTCTTTGGAAGACGGCTCTTCCTCATATTTCTCCAGTGCTTTTGTCTCTTCTACCAGTTTTGCAATCTCTGCTTCGCTTAAGGATGCTTTATATGCCTGTAATTTTTCTTTTAACGCCTGCTCTCTCTTGCCGGTCAGACCGATTTCCGGAACGACACGTACAAGGGAACAATGTGTATTATCCAGTAAATATTTCTGGATCAGCTGCTCGAAATAATCGGTATCCAGCTGTTTTCTCAGAAAATCATAAACGCCCAGTTCTTCGATGTGAAGGAACGGCGCATTCTCATCGTACAGCCAGCTGTCCATGATCTGCAGACCAAACATCAGTCCTTTCGGGTAACGTCCAAAATCTGCCTCACGGAACTTAAATTCAGAACCGTTGATGGCTGCCAACAATGTCTTTTTGTTGATTCCGTTCTTCACCTGCTCCTGCAGTACTTCACGGATGATCTGCACGAAGCGCTCCTGATCAGAAGCATTGGCATGTTTTGCCACAATGGAGAAAAACGGCTGATAGGTGCCGCTGTCATAGCCGCCGTAAATATCGGTACCGATGCCTGCATCCAGTAACGCCTGTTTGATCGGTGCGCCCTGTGTGCTGAGCAGTGCATAATCCAGGATATCAAAAGCAATGTACTGCTCTCTGTTTAAGTTGTTTCCAATCGCCCAGTTGCAGGACAGATACGTATTGTTTTCCGTGCTGTCTGTGCTGGAGATGGAATATGGGATCTCATGCTCCACCGGTGCTGCAAACGGTGCCTGCTCCGGAATGGTGGAATCCACATCGATTCTGTCATAATGGCTTAAATATTCTTCATCCAGCCAGTTTAATTTTTCTACCACATCCATATCACCATACAGATAGATCCAGGAATTGGACGGGTGATAATATTTGCGGTGGAAATCCAGATAATCCTCATATGTCAGCTCCGGGATCACCTGCGGATCTCCGCCGGACTCATTGCTGTATGGAGTATCCGGGAATAAGGAACGTAAAATCTCACGATCCAGCACGCCGTCAGCAGAAGAAAAGGCCCCTTTCATCTCATTATATACAACACCGTTTAAGGTCAGCTCGTCTTCCGGGCTCTTCAGCTCATAATGCCAGCCTTCCTGACGGAAAATATTCTGCTCTTTATAAATATTCGGTGAAAAAACGCTGTCCAGATAGACATCCATCAGGTTCTGGAAGTCTTTGTCGTTACAGCTTGCCACCGGGTAAATAGTCTTATCCGGATAAGTCATTGCATTTAAGAAGGTATTCAGAGAACCTTTTGCCAGCTCGATAAATGGATCTTTCACCGGGAATTTCTTACTTCCGCACAATACTGTATGCTCAATGATGTGCGGTACACCGGTGCTGTCCTTTGGCGGTGTGCGAAATGCGATGTAAAATACTTTATTGGCATCCTCGTTTGACATCACACAGATACGTGCGCCGCTTTTTTTGTGTACAAGCAGCATACCGTCTGAGTGAATATCATCCAGTCGTTTCTCCTCTCTGATCTCATACGCGTTTAACTGACTCAATTCTGGTTTCAAATATCGTTTCCTCCAATTTCTTCTGCCCCCTTGGCAGACTCTCTTTTCTATATAAAATATACTTTGCTGTAGTTTTTCCAGTATCTTTTATTCTTACACAATTTCTTCAAAAAGTAAAGAGGCTGTCCAGGTGGACAGCCTCTTTGGGTCATTCTAATTTATTTTATACAAACCATTCAAGTCGAACACACGTGAGACTTGGTGCCTGATTCTGGTCAGTGTAAGCTTGCATCTTCCTTACAGAATCAGTGTGCATCCTCGCGGAGCATTAATCTCCAACGGAGATTAACCCAGACGTGTTACATTTGCAGCCTGTGGTCCCTTATCTCCTTCGATCACTTCGAATTCAACAGCCTCCCCATCTTTCAGCTCTTTGAATCCATCCATGTTCAGTGCGGAGAAATGAACAAAAATATCATTTCCTTCTGCATCTGAAATAAATCCATAACCCTTTTTTGCATTAAACCATTTTACAGTTCCCTGTTGCATAAAATACTTCCTCCTAAAACATGCGCACAATCTGTGCAAAATTGACAAGCTAACCGTATCATAATTTAACATTTTTGTCAAGAAAATACGAAACATCTGTCATTTGTTTATTCACAATGAACGAATCATACGCTGTTTTTTCTGCCAAATTCCATATTTCTGACTACCGTTCTGAAAAATGATCCTGTTTTGTTCTGTTTTATCTTATTCCTGTGCCTTTTTTGCTCTGCGCAGTTCTTTCTTTCGCTCCAGATTGGACACAATAATGCAGCAGCTTGCGTCTCCGGTAATATTGACGGTGGTACGTCCCATATCAAAAATACGATCCACTCCGGCTACCAGCGCAATACCGTCCACCGGAAGTCCTACGGAAGTCAGCACCATGGCCAGCATAACCATTCCGGATCCCGGAACACCTGCAGTACCGATGGAAGCCAGTGTTGCAGTTAAAATAATGGTCATCATCTGCGGCAATGTCAGATGGATTCCGTAACAGGAAGCGATAAAGATGGCACAGACCCCCTGATAAATCGCGGTTCCATCCATATTGATGGTTGCGCCTAGCGGAAGTACAAAGGAAGATACTTCTTTACTCGCACCCAGTTTTTCCACACACTCCATGTTAATTGGCAATGTTCCTACGGAAGATGCACTGGAAAATGCAAACATGATCGCCGGAAGCATTTCTTTAAAGAATTTTGCCGGGCTTACACCGCCCATGGTTTTTACCGCAATGGAATATACAACAACGGCATGGATAATATAGCAGATATATGCCGCAAGCAATACCATAGCCAGTGATCCGATAATGGCCGCACCATTGCTTGCCACAACCGGACAGAGCAGGCAGAATACACCGATTGGAGATAATTTCAGGATCATCTCCATACATTTCATGAAAATCTCATTGATGCTGTTGCATGCTTTGACGATTCCAACATTTTTCTCTCCCAGTTTGATAATGGAAAATCCAAGTAACAGGGCAATGACAATGACCTGCAGCATGTTTGATTCCACCATCGGACTGATGAAGTTAGACGGAAAAATATTTACGATCGTATCCATCACTGATGTTTTCTCCTGCATTTCATAAGTCAGGTCTGTAGTTGCGATCACAGGGAAAAAACGTTGAAAAATATTTCCACCGATCAGACCGATTGTAATCGCAAATGCTGTAGTACACAGATAATATACCACTGTTTTCAGCCCAATCGCTCCCACTTTTTTGATATCCCTCATGGAAATGATTCCACACATAATGGAAAATAATACAATCGGAACAACAATAAATTTCAACAGGTTCAGGAAAATCGTACCAAATGGTTTGATATAATTTTCCGCAAAGTCTGCCTGACTCTGCATCAGCAGACCTACAACAATCGCCAGGATCAATGCGATAAAAATCTGCATTGCCAATGGCAGTTTTTTCTTTTGTTTATTCATCTCTCACTTTTTCCTTTCAGATATACGCTCTTAATAAACACACTGTCATTAACAATACCATATTCTGCATGTATTTTCTACAAGAATTTACTTCCATTTTGCAATTTTGTGTTGAAGTTTATTCATTTTAAATCTGTTTCCATGAAAATATACGCAAAAATCACCATTTTATGATTTCATCGACACAGAAACCTGCGGGAATGGAATTTCAATCTGATGCTCATCCAGGGCATATTTCACATTTTCCGTGATCCGCCATCTGGTTTCCCAGTAATCCTCTGTTTTTACCCAGACACGAATACCGATGACCACAGCACTGTCTCCCAGGCTGTCTACAAATACATGATACGGCTCCTCACTTGTCATACAGTTTTTCTCTTTCTCCAGCACATCGGAAATCACCTGCTTGGCCAGACGGATATCTGCATCATAGGAAATTCCAACGGTAATATCGATCAGTCTTTTATCCTGCTGTGTCATATTTGTCAGACTTGAATTCGCCAGATTGCCGTTCGGTAAAACGACTGTTTTGTTATCAACAGTCAGTAATTTCGTATAGCAAAGCTGAATCTCCGTGACGGTACCTTCATTTCCATGTGTGTCTTCATAAATATAATCTCCTACTTTAAATGGTTTCAAAATCAGGATCAGCACTCCACCCGCAAAGTTAGATAAAGTTCCCTGTAAAGCCAGACCTACAGACAGACCAATGGAACCGATCACAGCAATGACAGAGCTTGCCGTAATACCAAATTTTCCCAACACCATCACGATCAGCATAAAATGCAGTCCAACACGGCAGATATTATCCAGAAACTGCTTTACTCCTTCATCCCAGTTTGTTCTGTCAAGGAATCTGCGGATAAATTTTCGAATCAGCCTGATTACTTTCCGACCGACAAGCAGTACGATCACCGCTATGATCAGTTTTACCAGAAAATCCAGAACAGACGGGAACGAGTCCTCAAAATATTTAATGATTGTATCCCACGACCAGAAATTCACATTGTCTGATACTGCCTCTGTGACTTCATCGGCCAGATTTTGTGTCAATACAAATTTAAGCATATATTATATTTGCTCCATTTCTTCTCTATTTCTACTATATAACCCAAATTCAGAGTCAGAACGTAACTGCGCATGACTCTGAATTTAAGCTTCTTTCAAGAATACACTCCTTTTTCTTTATTACATACAGTTGATATCAGTTTACTCACTCAAAAGATGAATAAACAGTCCGCTTCTTAACTTTGGCTCAAACCAGGTAGATTTTGGCGGCATCAGAAGTCCTGCATCTGCCACTGCAAACAGTTCCCCGATAGAAGTCGGATACATAGCAAACGCAGTTTTTGCATCCTCATGGCAGCGTTTTTCCAGCTCTTTGGTTCCACGGATACCACCGACAAAATCAATCCGCGGATCGGTTTTCGGATCTTCAATGCCAAGTACCGGTGTCAGCATCAGATCCTGTAACAGAGAAACATCCAGTCCTTTCACTGGATCATCGCTTCGATCTTCCGGACGTACTTTACAGGTATGCCACTGCTCCTTCAGATACATGGAAAAAGTTCCCTTCTCCTGCGGATGTTTATCCTCGGCAGTAAGTTCCGATACTTCAAAAAGTTCCTGCATTTTCTGTAAAAATGCATCCTCTGTCATGCCGTTTAAATCCTTTACCACACGGTTGTAATCCAAAATTTTTAATTCGCTCTCCGGGAACAGTACGGACAGGAAGAAATTGAACTCTTCTTCCCCGGTGTACCCCGGATGCTCGCTTCTGCGTTTTTCCCCAACTTTTACGGCAGAAGCTGCACGATGATGTCCATCCGCAATATAAATCTGATCAATACCTGCAAAAGCCTCACGGATGGCTGCGATATCCGCTGTATCCCCGATCACCCACACTCTGTGGCGGATGCCATCCGGAGAAGTGAAATCATATTCGGCCTCCTGTGCTTTTACTTTATTTACGATAGCTGTAATCGCTGCATTATCGCGGTACGTCAGGAAAATCGGTCCGGTCTGTGCATCACAGATATCTACGTGGCGGATACGATCCTGTTCTTTTTCCGCACGGGTATTTTCATGCTTTTTGATCACGTTATTCTCATAATCATCAATGGATGCACATGCGGTAATACCAGTCTGTGTCCGTCCGTTCATGGTCAGCTCATAAATGTAATAGCAGGCCTCTTTGTCCCGGATAAAATCCCCTTTTGCTATCATGTCCCACAGAGTATCATGAGCTTTCTCGTAAACTTCCGGCGCATAAGTATCTACGGAATCATCAAACTGTGTCTCGGCACGGTCGATTTTCAAAAAAGATTCCGGCTCGCGCAATACTTCCTCTTTTGCTTCTTTTCGATTGTATACATCATATGGTAATGCAGCAATTTTCGCTGCTTTCTCTCTGCATGGGCGCACACATGCAAATGGTCTGATCTCTGCCATTTTGTTTTCTCCTTTTGTTAAAAAAGGCGTGGAAACAAAGCTGTACTCTCTGTTCCCACGCCGACTCAATGATCTTTTATTTGATCACTCTTACTTTTAATACACCGTCAATTGCAGCCAGTTTTTGAACAACATCTGCGGTTGCCGGAGCATCCAGATCCAGAAGTGAATAAGCATAGTCATTGCGGCTCTTGTTTGTCATGTCGGCAATATTGACACCTGCTTCACCTAATACAGATGAATACTGACCGATCATGTTCTTGATGTTTTTGTGCAGGATCGCGATTCTTGCAACACCTGTGCACACACCCATGTTACAATCCGGATAATTTACAGAATGTGTAATATTTCCGTTCTCGATATAATCAATCACTTCCTGTACAGCCATTACTGCGCAGTTATCTTCAGATTCTGCGGTAGATGCGCCAAGGTGCGGGATCACGATGCAGTTCTCCACGCCTGCTGTGGTCGGATTTGGGAAATCTACGACATATTTGCGTACTTTTCCTGCTTTTAATGCTTCAACCATAGCTGCTTCATCTACTAAAGTATCGCGTGCGAAATTCAGAACGATGACGTTCTCTTTCATCATTGCGATGGCTTCTTTGCTGATCATTCCTTTTGTGGAATCCATCAGCGGTACATGAATTGTGATGAAATCACACTCTTTGTAAATGTCTTCTACTGCCAGCACATGTTTTACTTTTGTAGAAACATTCCATGCTGCGTTGACGGACAGATACGGATCATAACCAAGCACATCCATGCCCAGTGCTACCGCCGCATTGGCAACCTGCACACCGATGGCTCCAAGTCCGATGACACCAAGTTTTTTCCCTTTGATTTCAGTTCCTGCAAATGCTTTTTTTGCTTTCTCAGCTGCTTTTGCAATTCCTGCATCCTCTTTGTTCTCTTTTACCCAGTCAATACCGCCTGTGATGTCACGGCTTGCAAGAAGCATGCCTGCGATCACCAGCTCTTTTACACCGTTTGCGTTTGCACCTGGTGTATTGAATACGACGATTCCCTGATCTGCGCATTTATCCAGCGGAATATTGTTGACACCTGCGCCTGCACGGGCAACTGCCAGCAATGATTCCGGAAGATCCATGTCATGCATTGCTGCACTACGCACTAATGCAACCTCTGCCGCATTAAAATCATCTGTTTTCTCATAAGTATCCGGGAATAATTCCAGACCGCACGCTGCGATCGGATTTAAACAATGAAACTGAACCATTTTTGTTTCCTCTTTTCTTCAACTTTTTTCAACTCAATTTTCTGACTGGGACATCTCACCTTCTCAGTCAGTTTTGCCTTTCGGCACACACTTTTTGCATTGTGAAAATGATGAACTTTAACGATTGTCATTCTCACGTCACAATAAAACTCAAATATGAATCACAAATTTACTTTGTGTTCTCAGCCTCGAATTTCTTCATGAACTCAACCAATGCAATAACACCTTCTTTTGGCATTGCATTGTAGATAGAAGCACGCATACCGCCAACGGTTCTGTGTCCTTTTAAGTTCTCCAGACCTGCTGCTTTTGCTTCTGCAACAAATTTTGCATCCAGATCTTTGTCACCTGTTACAAACGGAACGTTCATCAGAGAACGGTCTTCTTTGCGGACAGTACCTTTGAACAGTTTACTGTTGTCAAGGAAATCATACAGGATTGCTGCTTTCTCCTCGTTACGTTTCTTCATTGCTTCCAGACCGCCAAGGCTCTTGATCCATTTGAATACTTTACCGCAGATATAAATGCCGTAGCATGGCGGTGTATTGTACATGGAACCTTTGTCAGCCTGTGTTTTGTATTTCATCAGAGTCGGTACATAATCCGGCAGATCATCGCGGATCAGATCCTCACGGATGATAACGATCTGTACGCCGGCCGGTCCGATATTTTTCTGAACGCCGCCCCAGATCACGCCGTATTTCTCTACGTCCATCGGCTCTGACAGAAAGCAGGAAGATACGTCTGCTACCAGAGTTTTTCCTTTGGTGTTTGGCAGTTCATGATATACAGTTCCGTAAATGGTGTTGTTCTGGCAAATGTATACATAGTCTGCATCGTCATCGATTGGAAGATCGGAACAATCCGGAATGTAAGTAAATGTCTCATCCTCAGAAGAAGCGATCTTTACTGCTTTTCCGTATTTCTTTCCTTCCTCATATGCTTTCTTTGCCCACTGACCTGTTACGATGTAATCAGCTACACCGTTTTTCATCAGGTTCATCGGAACTGCGGAGAACTGTAATGCTCCACCACCCTGTAAAAATAATACTTTGTAATTGTCCGGGATATGTAATAAATCCCTTAAATCTGCTTCAGCCTCATCAATGATTTCCTGAAACATGGAAGAACGATGGCTCATCTCCATAACGGACATACCGCATCCACGGTAATCAAGCATCTCCTCCTGTGCCTCTTTCAGCACTTCTACCGGTAATACTGCCGGTCCAGCTGAGAAATTGTAAACTCTGCTCATTTTGAAACCTCCTGGATTTTTCCTGCCTTTGCAGGATTTTTTTATTATGAACACCTTCCAGGCGGCAAAAAGATTACTCTCTCTGTACAGTGCCACCCGGATGCGTCATTTATCTGTTCTTCAGATCAGATTCATCAAATGCTTCGCTGATCGGTGCACCAGGTGCTACCATCGGCCAAACATTATCATCACTGTCAATGACACAATCGATGAGTACCGGTGTTTTCATCTCCAGTGCTTTTGCCAGTTCTTCGGCAAATTCTTCCTGTGTCGTTGCACGCATGCCTGTGGCTCCCATAGCCTCAGCAAGTTTTACGAAATCCACACCATCATTTAAGATCGTGTTGGAATAGCGTTTCTCATAAAATAATCCCTGCCACTGATGTACCATACCAAGTACCTGATTGTTGATAACAATCTGGATCAGCGGAAGCTGCTGACGGACTGCTGTGGCAACCTCGTTCATATTCATACGGAAACAGCCGTCACCTGCAATGTTGATGACCTGTTTCTCCGGATTTGCTACCTGTGCGCCGATAGCTGCACCGAGACCATATCCCATGGTGCCAAGACCACCGGAAGTCAGTAATGTACGCGGTTTTGAGAATTTATAATACTGTGCCGCCCACATCTGGTGCTGTCCGACCTCTGTAACGATGATGGCATCGCCCTTTGTCTGGCGGTAAATCTCTTCCATGACAAATGGTCCGGACAATCCTTCTTCTTTATAAGTTAACGGATATTTATCCTTAAATTCCTGAATCTGCTGCATCCACTCTGTGTGCTCCTGCTGTTCTAACAGGTGGTTCACACGTTTCAGGATTTCCTTGATATCTCCGATCACGCTGGCATCCGTCTGAATGTTTTTATTGATCTCAGCCGGATCTACATCAAACTGCAGAATCCTTGAGTTGCTTGCAAAACGTTTTGCATCACCGATAACACGGTCGCTGAAACGAACGCCAACTGCGATCAGCAGATCACATTCGCTTACACCGTAGTTGGAAGCTTTCGTACCATGCATACCAAGCATTCCGCTGTATCGGTCATTGGTTCCGTCAAATGCACCTTTTCCCATCAGGGAATCACATACCGGCGCATCTACCAGATTTGCAAATTTTGCAAGTTCTTCACTGGCTCCGGAAATGACTGCGCCGCCACCCACAAAGATATACGGTTTTTTCGCTTCACGGATCATGGCTGCTGCCTGCTCCAGATCTGCTTCTGTCATTTTGTCGATTTTACGTGCCACCGGCGGAATCTGCTGAAATTCAAATTCCGTTGTAGCTGCGGTAACATCTTTTGGAATATCTACCAGCACAGGTCCCGGACGCCCGGTCTGGGCGATCCGGAAAGCACGGCGGATCACATCAGCCAGTTTATTGACATCTTTTACAATAAAATTATGCTTTGTGATCGGTGTCGTGATACCTGCGATATCAATCTCCTGAAAGCTGTCTTTTCCAAGCAGCGGTACTCCTACGTTACAGGTAATTGCCACTACCGGAACAGAATCCATGTAAGCGGTTGCGATACCGGTTACCAGGTTGGTTGCACCCGGTCCGGAAGTAGCCAGACACACACCGACTTTTCCGGTGGAGCGGGCATATCCATCCGCTGCATGGGAAGCTCCCTGTTCATGGGACGTAAGCACATGGTGAATTTCATCGCTATGTTTATACAGTTCATCGTAAACGTTCAAAATCGCTCCGCCCGGATAACCAAATACAGTATCCACGCCCTGCTCCTTCAAACATTCGATAACAATCTGTGATCCTGTCAACTGCATATGCTTTTGTTCCTCTTTTCTATCTCATCTTATTAGTTTGTTTTCAGAATAGCACCTGTGTTTCCAGATGTAACCATGGAAGCGTAACGAGCCAGATATCCTGTTGTGATCTTCGGCTCACGCGGCTGCCATTTTGCTTTTCTTGCTGCCATCTCTTCATCAGAGATATCTACATTCAGAGTATTCTCCGGAATGTTGATCTTGATGATATCGCCTTCCTCTACGAATGCGATCGGGCCGCCGACTGCTGCTTCCGGTGATACGTGTCCGATGGAAGCACCTCTTGAAGCTCCGGAGAAACGTCCATCTGTGATCAGAGCTACGGAAGAACCAAGTCCCATACCTGCGATGGCAGATGTCGGGTTCAGCATCTCACGCATACCCGGGCCGCCTTTCGGTCCCTCGTAGCGGATAACAACAACGTCACCCTCTACGATCTTGCCGCCTTTGATTGCTGCGATCGCATCTTCCTCACAGTCAAATACTCTTGCCGGTCCTTCATGTACCATCATTTCCGGTACAACTGCGGAACGTTTTACAACTGCGGAATCCGGTGCAAGGTTACCTTTCAGTACGGCGATTCCACCTGTCTTGCTGTATGGATTCTCAACCGGACGGATAACTTCCGGATTTTTATTTACAACACCCTGAATATTTTCAGCGATTGTCTTTCCTGTAACTGTCATGCAGCTTGTATCCAGCAGACCGATTTTGTTTAACTCAGTCATAACTGCAGACACACCGCCTGCCTCGTTTAAGTCCTCCATGTATGTCGGGCCTGCCGGTGCAAGGTGGCAAAGGTTCGGTGTCTTCTCGCTTAATGCATTTGCGATATTAAGGTCGATATCCACACCAGCCTCATGTGCGATAGCCGGAAGGTGAAGCATGGAGTTTGTGGAACATCCAAGTGCCATATCCATGGTTAAAGCGTTCATGAATGCTGCTTTTGTCATGATATCACGCGGACGGATATCTTTCTTTAACAGTTCCATAACTGCCATACCTGCATGTTTTGCAAGTTTGATTCTCTCAGAATATACAGCCGGGATCGTTCCGTTTCCAGGAAGCCCCATACCGATGGCCTCTGTCAGACAGTTCATGGAGTTTGCTGTATACATACCGGAACAGGATCCACAGGTCGGGCATACTTTTTCTTCGTACTCTCTAACCTCTTCCTCTGTCATAGTACCTGCTGCGTAGGAACCAACTGCCTCAAACATGGAAGAAAGACTTCTCTTTTTGCCATGAATGTGACCAGCCAGCATCGGGCCGCCGCTTACGAATACAGTCGGGATGTTCAGTCTTGCTGCTGCCATCAGAAGTCCCGGTACGTTTTTGTCACAGTTCGGAACCATAACCAGTGCATCGAACTGATGTGCCATTGCCATACACTCTGTGGAATCTGCGATCAGATCACGGGTTACCAGAGAGTATTTCATTCCTGTATGTCCCATTGCAATACCATCACAAACTGCGATTGCCGGGAACACGATCGGTGTACCGCCTGCCATTGCAACGCCCATTTTTACAGCTTCTACGATTTTATCCAGGTTCATATGACCTGGTACGATCTCATTATAGGAACTTACGATACCTACTAACGGTCTGTCTAATTCTTCCTTGGTATAACCAAGAGCATTGAATAAAGATCTGTGAGGTGCCTGCTGCATCCCTTTTGTAACATTGTCACTTCTCATTTTTTACATACTCCTTTTTTATATTCTCTCGCAGATCAGGTCGCCCATACGGCTTGTTCCAACCTGTTCTACGGCAGATTTCTTATCCTCTTCCTGCGGCATAATATCAATGGTACGATATCCGTCCTTTAATACCTGTTTTACCGCATTTTCCACTGCGTCTGCTTCTTTGTCCAGATCAAAGGAATAACGAAGCATCATTGCTGCGGATAAAATAGTAGCGATCGGGTTTGCAATGCCCTGTCCTGCGATATCCGGTGCGGATCCGCCACTTGGCTCATACAGACCGAATTTTGTATCATTCAGGCTTGCGCTGGAAAGCATACCGATGGAACCGGTTACCATACTTGCCTCATCGGAAAGAATGTCACCGAACATGTTCTCTGTCAGGATAACGTCAAACTGTTTCGGGTCTTTTACCAGCTGCATTGCACAGTTGTCTACTAACATATGTTCATAAGTTACTTCCGGATAATCCTTTGCTACTTCCTCTACGATTTTTCTCCAGAGTCTGGAAGAATCCAGTACGTTTGCCTTGTCTACGCTCGTTACTTTTTTGCGGCGTTTCATGGCAATATCAAAACCTTTGATGGCGATTCTGCGAATCTCATTCTCGGTATATGTAAGGGTATCCACCGCTGTCACAACACCGTCTACCTCGCTGGTCTTGCGGGCTCCAAAGTAAAGTCCTCCTGTCAGCTCACGCATGATCATCATATCGAAACCTGTGCCGATGATGTCATCACGTAACGGGCATGCCTCTTTTAATTCCTCATAAAGATAAGCCGGTCTTAAGTTTGCAAATAAGTTCAGAGACTTACGTAATTTCAGCAATCCGGCTTCCGGACGTTTCTCCGGTGGAAGTTTATACCATGGGGAAGTACTTGTATTTCCGCCAATGGATCCCATTAAAACTGCATCAGAATGCAGGGCCTGCTCAATGGCATGGTCAGTCAGCGGCTCTCCGGTCGCGTCAATGGAACATCCTCCCATTAAAATATCTTCGTACTCAAACTCATGTCCGAATTTGTCAGCCACACAGTTTAATACTTTCTGCGCCTCGGCTACAACCTCAGGACCAATGCCGTCTCCGGCAATGACTCCAACCTGGTATTTCATTCTCTTTCTCCTCTCAAAAACAATATACAAAAGAAGGGCAGTGATATCAATTGATATCCATGCCCCGCCCTCCTTTGTCTGATCTTTGCTTTTTTCAGTTTACTCTTCTACTGCGTCTTCAGCTTTTTCGATCTGTGCGATTGCAGAGCGCTGCATCGGAATACGGCAGTTTTTGTTGTTGCCGAACTCTACGATAACAGTATCGTCAGTGATATCGATCAGTGTACCATAAAAGCCGCTGCTTGTAAGAACTGTATCGCCAACTGCCATTTTAGACATCATTTCATTTCTTCTTGCCTGCTCTTTTTTCTGCGGTCTCAGCATAAAAATAAATACGAATACAAGTAAAACAACAATCCAGATGATTGTTCCCATCATACCCATTCCTGTACTGGATGATAATACGTTCATTTGATTTCCTCCTATTTTTCGATACTATTAAACATTCTACACAAAATGTAGCTTTTCTTCAAGCCATTTCGCATATTTTTCTTATCAAATCTGCGTATATCGTATGTATACACAGTTATAAGACCCTATTTCTGATGTTAGTTCTTTCTTACTCTCCATGTTCCATGCGGTACAGTTTCTCAGCTTTATAATTCTGATAATTACCTGCATCAATGGCATCACGGATTTCTTCCATCATTGTGTTATAGAAATAAAGGTTATGCAGTACACACAGACGCATACCGAGCATTTCTTTTGCTTTCAGCAGATGACGGATATAAGCTCTGCTGTATGTGCGGCAGGCCGGGCACTGGCACCCCTCTTCGATCGGGCGCATGTCACGCTCAAACTTCTGATTAAACAGGTTCAGTTTGCCAAAATTGGTGTAAACATGTCCATGACGGCCATTTCGGCTTGGATATACACAGTCAAAGAAATCCACACCACGGTCTACAGCCTCCAGAATATTTGCCGGCGTACCAACCCCCATCAGGTAAGTTGGTTTATCTTCCGGAAGATGCGGAACTGTCACATCCAGAATGTGGTACATCTCCTCATGACTCTCGCCAACGGCAAGTCCACCAACCGCATATCCATCCAGATCCATCTCACTGATACGCTTTGCATGATCGATACGGATATCATCGAAAATAGCACCCTGATTGATACCAAAAAGCATCTGATTTTTATTAATGGTATCTTCCAGGCTGTTCAGACGCTGCATCTCTTTCTTGCAACGCTCCAGCCAGCGTGTGGTACGGTCGACTGACGGCTGTACATAATTTCTGTCTGCCAGTGCCGGTGGGCACTCATCAAAGGCCATGGCAATGGTAGATCCCAGATTGGACTGGATCTGCATACTCTCCTCCGGACCCATAAAAATCTTGCGGCCGTCTACATGGGAATGGAAATGTACGCCTTCCTCTTTGATCTTTCGCAGTCCGGACAGAGAAAACACCTGAAATCCGCCGGAATCCGTCAGGATCGGTTTGTCCCATACCATAAATTTATGCAGACCGCCAAGGTCTTTGATCAGCTTATCGCCCGGGCGGACATGCAGATGGTATGTATTGGATAACTGCACCTGTGTCTTGATCTGCTGCAGATCATCTGTGGACACCGCACCTTTGATCGCTGCTGCGGTTCCGACATTCATAAATACCGGTGTCTGGATGGTTCCATGCACCGTTGTCACTTCGGCACGCTTCGCGCGTCCATCTTTTTTCAATAATTTATACATAAAAAGTTCCTTTCCTTTTTCATTGCGCTGTTTATAACTTTATCATATAATAAGGTATGTGTCAAAAATAATAAACATTGATTTTTTATACCAGAGGAGGAAACATTATGGCTGGTTCAAATACAGGAACTATTTTTCAGATTACCACATGGGGAGAATCCCATGGAAAAGAGGTCGGTGTCGTAGTAGACGGCTGCCCAAGCGGGCTTCCACTGTCCGAAGAAGATATTCAGATCTATCTTAACCGCAGAAAACCGGGACAGTCCAAATACACCACCCCACGTACCGAGGCAGACCGGGTAGAAATCCTGTCCGGGGTCTTTGAAGGACGCACCACAGGCACTCCGATCTCCATGATCGTACGAAACGAAAATCAGCACTCCAAAGACTACAGCGACATTGCCCGCTGCTATCGTCCGGGACACGCCGATTACTGCTTTGATGCAAAATACGGTTTCCGTGATTACCGCGGCGGCGGACGTTCTTCTGCCCGTGAAACCATCGGACGTGTTGCCGCAGGTGCCATTGCCGCAAAACTGTTAAAAGAAATGGGAATTTCCATTCTTACTTATACAAAAGCCATCGGTCCGGTCTCCATTGATCCAAACCGCTTTGACGCTGCACAGATCAGTCAGAATCCGGTTGCCATGCCGGATGCGCAGGCCGCAAAAGAAGCGCAGGTCTTTCTGGATCAGTGCATCGAAGCACAGGATTCTTCCGGCGGCATTATCGAATGTGTGATTGAAGGTGTTCCTGCCGGTATCGGCGATCCGGTATTTGACAAACTGGATGCAAATCTGGCAAAAGCCATTTTTTCCATCGGTGCGGTCAAAGGTTTTGAAATCGGAGATGGCTTTGCCGCCGCTACTGCCCGTGGCTCCGAAAATAATGATTCCTTTGTACCACAGGAAAATGGTCCGTTGACTAAAGCAACCAATCATGCCGGCGGTATCTTGGGCGGCATCAGCGACGGTTCCCCGATCGTTTTCCGTGCTGCTGTAAAACCGACGCCATCCATTGCGCAGTTACAGCATACGGCAAATGCTGACGGTGAAGCTGTCGATATCAGTATCCGTGGACGTCACGATCCGGTGGTTGTACCGAGAGCCGTTGTTGTTGTGGAAGCCATGGCTGCTATCACGATTTTGGATCTGATGCTTCGCAATACCACAGCAAAACTTGATAATCTGAAAAAAATATACAAATAAAAATCTTATCGATTTGTTCATGAATCTTTATGCACATAAAAAGACTGCCATCAAAACCATTTCGGTTCCGGTGACAGTCTTTTTTACTATTATACTTGTAATTATTCAGCCCATCTCAATTACATTACTGCAATTTATGGATAAAAATGCAGTTCGGCTGTTCGATCTTGATCGGTTTGGAATCCTGCAGGAAATAGCGGTCCTCATAATTCATGTTGTAAGTAAACATCTCATTTGTCTCATGACTGAGGATAATAAAATGCTTATTATCCGGCATAACCGCCAGTGCCTTTGGATAATCTCCGCTGGTCTTACAATGAAAAAATGGTGTAAGTACGCCGGTTTCTTTATCTACATCATAAATGATCACGGTGTTGATACCCGCATTGGTTACAAACAGGTGGTTTCCATCCGGTGAAAACTCAATTCCGGATGCAGCTGCACGCTGTTTTTCGCCCGGTTCAATGGTACTGATACGCTGGATCAGTTTAAACGGATCCACATCATCCTTCCGTGTACCAACCTCATATACTTCCACAACATTGTCAATCTCACATAATACATAAGCAAATTTATGCTGACGGTCGTAACGAAGCATTTTCGGGCCACTGTCCAACTCACAACGAAGGATGTCTTCCAGTTCCAGTTTGTCATGTTCTCTGTCGATCCGGTAAATTTTTACCTGATCCAGACCACTGTCTACTGCGCAGACACACTGCTGATCCGGTGTTACCTTTACGCAGGTAACATGCGGCATAGAGCTGCGGTCAGTGATATTGACACCAATGCCTTTATGGAAAATTCCATCTGCGATCTCACCGATAGAACCATCTTCATTCAGGTTCATCATGGTAATACGTCCGTCATGGTAGCCTGCCACAAACAGGTAACGATCCTGCTCGTCCACTTCCAGATAACATCCTCTCATGCCACCTGTCCACACAGAATTGATCGGTTCCAAATCTCCATCTTCCAGAATACGGAAGGACTGTACACCTTCATCTGCGATAGAATAAAGAAACTTTCCGCTGGTAGAAACAATTAAATCGGATGGATTGTTAATCGGAACCACCTTGCGTTCTGTCATTTTTCCTTTCTCGGCATCCACATCAAAAATATGGATTCCCACACTGCTTCCATGTGTGTAAGTGCCGACATATGCCACATAACGATCTTTTGCCATGACTATTCCTCCTCTTTCCTACGCAATATGTCATAAAGTTCTGCTGCATGGTTGTCCTGCTCCGAAGCCTCTGCCCCGGAAAGAGCACCATTTTCTGCCGCTGCAAGTTCGATATATAAAACCTGCTTCGGATGCGGCGCAGATTGCATCTCCTGCCCTTCTTCGTCCACGATTCTGCGAACGACTACCGGAATGTTTCTTCCATCCGGCTTCATGATTTCAATCTGTTCCCCTACAGAAAATTTATTGCGCTGTTCGATACGGTATAATCCGTCTGCAGTGCATTCCCCTATAATGCCCAGATAGGTATACTCTTTTACATAAGTATTGTTGTCATAAATCTGAGCGCTTTCATCCGGTTTTCCGAAGAAAAATCCGGTTGTAAACTGACGATACGTGCAATTGGAAATCTGATCCAGATACCAGTCCATGTTTTTCCGGTATAATTCCGGAGACTCCAGATAATCATCAATTGCCTTACGATACGTACGGGCTACGGTAGCCACATACAATGCGGTCTTCATACGGCCTTCAATCTTGAAACTGTCAATTCCACTGTCGATCAGCTCCGGGATATGCTCGATCATGCACAGATCCTTGGAGTTGAAAATATAGGTGCCGCGTTCATTCTCATAAACCGGCATATATTCTCCCGGTCTGGTCTCTTCCACGATGGCATATTTCCATCGGCATGGGTGGGTACAGGCTCCACGATTTGCATCACGGCCGGTAAAATAATTGGACAGCAGACAGCGTCCGGAATAGGAAATGCACATAGCGCCATGGATAAATGTCTCCATCTCCAGATCTGCAGGCGCTTTCTCCCTGATTTCCTTTAACTCTGCCATAGACAGTTCTCTGGCGGTTACCACACGGCGTGCGCCAAGCTGATGCCAGAACTGATAAGTTCCATAGTTTGTATTGTTTGCCTGAGTACTGATATGAATATCAATCTCCGGACATACTTCTCTGGCGATCATAAAGACACCCGGGTCTGAAATGATCAGTGCATCCGGTTTGATCTCTTTTAATTCTTCAAAATAAGCTCTCACTCCGCTCAGATCGCCGTTATGAGCCAGAATATTTGCTGTAATATATACTTTTACATCATGAGCATGTGCAAACGCGATTCCTTCCCGAATCTCCTCCATGGAAAAGTTTTTCGCTTTGGCTCTCAGTCCAAAGGCTTCTCCACCGATATATACTGCATCCGCACCAAACACAACCGCTGTTTTTAATACTTCCAGACTGCTTGCCGGAATTAATAATTCTGGATGTTTCATGTAATGCTCCTTACTCTTTTTCCTGTTGTTCTTTCTTTACACTGACGGTCACGCCGTCCCCAACCGGCAGTACTGCCGTAGTCAGGTTTTCATTGTGGGTCAGTTCATACAGATACTCCCGCATTCTCTTGTGGATCGTGCGGTTTCTTCTGGTCACTGCATAATGGGACTCTATGATGTCTCCGTCCTGCAGTACATTATCTGACACAAGAATACCACCCTCTGCCAGTAAACGCAAGACATCGTCAAAGAAATGGATGTACTGCCCCTTGGCGGCATCCATAAAAATAAAATCATATGGTTCCTGCAATGTCTTTAACACTTCTGCGGCATCCCCCTCCAGCAGTGTGATCATCTGATTCCGTCCTGCTTTTGCAAAATTCTCTTTTGCGATCGGAATGCGCTTTTCATAATTTTCTATCGTAGTGATCTCACAGTCCACCGGATTATATTCCGCCATCAGTAATGCAGAAAATCCAACTGCCGTTCCTACTTCCAGTATCCGCACCGGGCGTTTCATCGCCAGCAGTAATTTTAGCAGGCTCTGCATTTCCCGGCGGATAATCGGTACATAATCTGCTTTCGCTTTTTTTTCCAATTCTTCCAGAAACGGTGTATTTCCCGTATTCAGAGAATTGATATATGTCACAAATCTTTCATCAACGATCATAGTCTAACCTGTACCAGTATCTTATTCTTCATACAGAATCGCTTCAAAATCCAGGCATCCAAGCAGTTCCTTATTGATCTGCTGAATGATACGGCAGACTGCAACTTCCGCTGCCAGATATTCTCCTAAAAGCGGATCTTTGTATACATCTGCGTATTCCTGCTCCAGACGGTCTGCCTCTGTAAACAGATCGATCTGATCTTTGCTGTTCTGTAAAAAATAATTTTTTCTTCGAAATTCATGAAGTCTGTGCTCTTTTTCCGGATAGTGATGCACTTCCTCCCGGATCTTCTGATACCGGCAGAAAGCGTCACTGTTCTGCAGCGCAAGCTTCAGTTCCTCGATGCTTGTATTTAAATCCATTTTCTCTTACACTTCCATGATAATCGGAATGATCATCGGACGACGTTTTGTCTTTTTCCATACAAATTCGCCCAGTGAATCTTTGATCTCTGTCTTGATCTTGCCCCAGTCTGTGATACCGCGGTCAGTCAGATCCGTCACATGCTCATTCAAAAGATGCTGTGCCTCATCCATCAGGCTCTCAGATCCACGCACGTAAACAAATCCACGGGATACGATATCCGGTCCTGCCAGAAGCTGTCCGGAGCCGCCCTGCAGCGTCAGAACAACGATGATAATACCATCTTCTGCCAGATGCTGACGGTCACGCATAACGATATTTCCGACATCTCCGACACCAAGTCCGTCGACAAATACAGAACCAGCCGGTACTTTGCCAACTACTTCTGCGCCGTCTTCATCAATTTCCAGCACATCTCCGGAAGAGATCATCAGAATGTGCTCTTTATCCATGCCAAGTTCTGCTGCCACACCAGCCTGTGCCTTACGGTGTTTGAACTCACCATGTACCGGAATCGCGTATTTCGGATGAAGCAGGGAATAGATCAGTTTGATTTCTTCCTGGCATGCATGTCCGGATACGTGAGTATCCTGGAAAATAACCTCTGCGCTCTGACGGTACAGATCATTGATGATCTTGGAAACCGCTTTTTCATTTCCCGGGATCGGGTTGGAGCTGAATACGATCAGATCGTTTGGCTGGATCTTCACTTTACGGTGAATACCATTTGCCATACGGGACAGTGCGGCCAGCGGCTCGCCCTGACTTCCGGTGGTGATCAGAACCGTTTTTTCATCCGGATAATTTTTCAGCTGATCCACTTCGATCAGTGTATTGTCCGGAATGTTCAGATAACCAAGTTCGGATGCAATGGAAATGATATTGACCATGCTTCGGCCTTCTACCACTACCTTACGTCCAAATTTATATGCGGTATTGATGATCTGCTGCACACGATCCACATTGGATGCAAAAGTTGCAACAATGATTCTCTGATGTGTATGATCACTGAAAATACTCTCAAATGTTTTTCCGACCTTTCGCTCTGTCATGGTAAATCCAGGGCGTTCTGCATTGGTACTGTCACACATCAGTGCAAGTACGCCTTTTTTACCGATCTCACCAAAACGCTGCAGATCAATGGCATCTCCGTAAACCGGTGTATAATCTACTTTAAAGTCGCCGGTGTGTACCACGGTTCCTGCCGGAGAGTAGATTGCCAGTGCTGCCGCATCCTGAATACTGTGGTTTGTCTTGATAAACTCCACACGGAAGCATCCAAGGTTGATATGCTGTCCGTATTTTACCACTTTACGTTTTACTTTATTGAGCATATTGTGCTCGCCAAGTTTGTGGTCGATAATGCCGATGGTCAGCTTTGTCGCATAGATCGGCACATTGATCTCACGCAGCACATAAGGAAGTGCTCCGATATGATCCTCATGACCATGCGTGATAAAAAATCCCTTTACACGATCAATGTTGTCTTTTAAATATGTGATATCCGGTATACATAAATCAATACCGTACATATCATCTTCCGGGAATGCCAGACCGCAGTCCACCACAATAATACTGTCTTCGTATTCGAAGGCAGTAATATTCATTCCGATGGCTTCCAGTCCGCCAAGGGGAATGATCTTTAATTTAGATTTTTTTGTATTTGCCAAAAAATCGCACCTCCTGTTTTATTTCCGTTCTCAATTTGTTACATTTCAATGTCCACGTCGTCCAGCATCTCTGCAAAAACTTTGGAGATGGCATTTAACTCCACATCGTCCTCCACCATTGCATAGATGACATCTTCGTCCTCTGTCTGTACTTCCTTTAAAATATATGCAACAGAATCCTCCTCTTCTTCCTCAGCCGCAAGCAGATAAGTCGTTCCGTTGATACATGTCTGTTCTAAAAGGTACAATTCAAGATTTCCCTGATTCTCCGGATCTGTAAAAATAATTTTGTCCATCGCACTTCTACCCTTCCGTGTGCTGTCTGCTCTGATAATCCAGATATCCCTGTAAGATAAAGATGGCAGCCAGTTCATCCACATATTCTTTTCTGTTCTCTCTGCGGATTCCGACCTGCATCATAGTACGGTCTGCTTCTACGGTGGTCAGTCGTTCATCCCAGAGCACTACCTCGAGCCCGGTACGCTTCTCCAGCATCTCCTTAAACTCAAGTGTCTTCTCACATCGTTCACCTTCTGTGTTGTTCATATTTTTCGGAAAACCAAGTACGATCTTTCCTACTTCATATTCCTCTTTCAGTTCATTGATCCGTGCCAGTGTCTGACGCAGCTTTCCCGGTGCCTTCCGCCGCACGATCTCAATTCCCTGGGCAGTCAAAAACAAGGGGTCACTGATTGCAACCCCAACCGTTTTTGAACCGAAATCAAGTCCCATGATTCTCATACGTTTGTCCTAATCCCATCCATGTTTTGCAACGTAATCTTTCAGAACTTCTTCTACCAGCTCATCACGTTCCACTTTCATGATCAGACTGCGGGCATTCTTATAACTTGTAATATATGTCGGATCTCCGGACATAATGTATCCCACGATCTGATTGATCGGATTGTATCCTTTCTCTGCCATCGCTTTGTATACGATTTCCAGAACATCACCGATTTTTAATTCCGGTGCTTTTTCTACTTTAAAATATTGTGTACTGCTTAAGTCCTGCATAACTTGTACCTCTGTCGTTAAAATATATCAATATTTATTCTAATATAAATAAGGGAAAAATTCAACCGTCATTATCCGGTTCGCCAGGTTTTCCTCCGTTGGTACCCATACTTTGACATATTCCGGTGTCAGTCCTTCAAAATAGTGCACGCCTTCTACTTCTACCGGTTCCTCAAATAATACGGACACTTCTTTTCCTTCATAATACTGAATAAATTCTTTTTTCTGCTTTTCTGCCAGCTCCATCAGGATTCCACTGCGCTCTGCTTTGACGGATTCCTGAATCTGATCCGGCATGGATGCAGCAACCGTTCCGTTTCGTTTGGAATATTTAAACACATGCACCTCGTAAAAATCTACTTTTTTCACAAAGGCGCAGGTCTCCTCAAACTCTTCCTGAGTCTCTCCCGGGAATCCCACGATAATATCTGTGGTGATGGCCGGATGCTCATAATACTGACGCAGCAGATCACATTTTTCCAGATATTCTTCCGGGGTGTATCTGCGGTTCATTCGTTTTAAAACAGTACCGCTTCCGCTCTGCAGGGACAGATGGAAATGCGGACATACCTTCGGCAGTTTTATCAGTTCCTGCACAAAACTTTCAGTGATAATGCCCGGCTCCAGTGATCCAAGTCGGATACGTTCAATACCATCAATCTCATGCAGTGTCTGGATCAGTTCCAGCAGGCTGCTGCCGCAGTCAATGCCGTAAGAACTCAGATGAATACCGGTCAGCACCAGCTCCTGAAAACCGTTTTCTGCCAGTCTGCGGGCTTCCACAGCGACATCCTCCAGTTTCCGGCTTCTGACTCTGCCACGGGCATACGGAATGATGCAATAGCTGCAAAACTGATTACAGCCATCCTGTACCTTCAAAAATGCACGGGTATGTTCTGACGGATGAATGACCGTCAGTTCTTCGTATTCCTGTTTTGTATGATTAATATCCAGCACGCCTTCCTGCTCTACGCCGTGATCTGCCTCATAGGCTGCCAGCATTGCAAGAAGATCCTGCTTTTTATTGTTTCCGATAATAATATCAATGGCCGCATCTGCTTTCGCCTGCTCTGTGGATGTCTGCACATAACAGCCTGCTGCCACAACGATCGCATCCGGATTCATTTTTTTTGCTTTATGGATCATCTGTCTGGATTTGCGATCCGCAATATTCGTCACAGAACAGGTATTGATAATATACACATCCGCTCTGTCATGGAACGGCACGATCTCATATCCTGCCTGCTCCAACATCTGCTGCATTGCCTCTGTCTCATATGAATTTACTTTACATCCAAGGCTGTGTAATGCCGCTTTTTTCATTGTTTCAACTCCTATATCGTGTTGCGTATGCCCGAAATCAATTTTGGTAAGTCAAGTAAAGCGGACATTCGCAATCCGCTTTCACTACTTGCTCATGAACGCAGTCGCTTTGCTTATTCTGCTTTCAAATATTTCGGGCGTACATTATTGACTTTTTCATAATTTGAAGTTACTATTGAATAAGATAAAATATATATTTTTCAGGAGGGCTGGTAAAATGAAAACAGTACAGATTTCTTTAAATTCCATCGATAAGGTAAAAAGCTTTGTCAATGCAATTACTCAGTTCAATTTTGATTTTGATCTGATTTCCGGAAGATACGTCATCGACGCAAAATCCATCATGGGTATCTTCAGTCTGGATCTGTCCAAACCGATCGACCTTGCAATTCATGCAGGCGATACTGACATGGCTGAGATCATGGAAGCATTAAAACCTTATCTTGTATAATCTGATACAGATAACCATGAAAATACTTATTTTCAAAACCAGATACCGGGAAAAATCAAGATGATTTTTTCCCGGTTTTTTATTTTTCCAAACCTCAATATACGAATCGTTCTTTCTCCATTCTTACTCAATAGTCTGAATTTTCTACTCTTCGCAAACAGTGATTGTCTCTGTTGTCTCGATGGCTGTCTGCATCAGCTCATCAATCTTCTCATTCAGATGCTGCTCGGAACGCTCAATGATCTTCAGATTCGGTTTTGTCACCGGATGTTTTGCAACGAAGATCGTGCAGCAGTCCTCAAACGGCTGAATGGATGTCTCATAAGTATCAATTTTTTCAGAAATCGCAATAATATCGTTTTTATCAAAACCGATCAGCGGGCGGTATACCGGCATGTTGCACACTGCATTGGTTGCGGCCAGTGACTGCATGGTCTGACTTGCTACCTGACCAATACTCTCACCGGTGATCAGTCCAAGGCATCCGGACTCATTTGCAAAATGCTCTGCAATCTTCATCATATAACGACGCATAATGATGGTCAGCTGATCATGCGGGCATTTGTCGTAAATATAAAGCTGAATATCGGTAAAGTTTACGATATTTAATTTGATCGGGCCGCTGTAACGGGATACGATTCTCGCCAGGTCGATAACTTTCTGTTTTGCACGCTCACTTGTATAAGGCGGTGCATGGAAATAAGTAGCCTCAATGGTAACACCACGTTTTGCGATCATATAACCTGCTACCGGGCTGTCGATACCACCGGACAAAAGCAGCATTGCCTTTCCGGCTGTTCCAACCGGCATACCGCCCGGTCCCGGAATGATCATGGAATAAATATTTACCTGAGAACGGATTTCCACGTTCAGCATGATATCCGGGTGATGTACGTCAACTTTCATTTCCGGATAAGTGTCCAGAATGATCTCACCAAGATCTGCATTGATCTCCTGGGAGTTTTTCGGGAAGTTTTTCCGTGCTCTTCTGGAAACAACTTTGAACGTTTTATTTTTGTCCGGATATACGTCATCCAGATATTTTAATACGTCTTTTGCCAGCTGGTCAAAACCGTTCTCCTCGACTCTGACTAACGGGCAGATGCCTACGATACCGAAAACTCTTGTCAGAGCCAGAACTGCCTCATCGTAATCATAATCGCCTTCTGCATCTACATAAATTCTTCCCTGCTCTCTCGAAACGGAAAAAGTTCCGTCCACCGGCTGCAGAGCATGTCCGATCTGTTTCATTAACGCTTCTTCAAATACGTAACGGTTTTTTCCTTTGATGCCGATCTCACCGTATTTGATCAAAAATGACTGAAACAACATAAATTTGTTTCTCCTCTCTCCTTAATTTTAACTCGTACTTCTTCTGCAATTATTTTCTGACTCAAAGTATCACTTTTGCTCATTTGCAGAAAATCTCGTTGTTGTATTCTAGTGTCTTCTATATCTACGCAGCATTGGAAGCAACTCTTCCAGAACGCTGTAAGTATAATCCAATTCTTCTTTTGTCGTCTCCGGGCAGAAACTGAACCGCAGTGTAGATTCCTGATGCGCATGATCCAGTCCGATGTTCAGTAATGTACTGGACAGGGATGGATGATTAGAAGAGCATGCACTTCCCGCAGACACATAAATATTGCGGTCCTCCAGTGAATGAAGCAATACCTCGGAACGTACGCCCACAAAACTTGCGCTGACGATCTGTGGCGCACTGTCACGGTCTGTTTTTCCGTTGATGGTCACATCCTCAAGCCGCTGCAGCTTCTCTGCAAAATATGCCTTCAGCTCATACAAATGCTCCGCATTCTCCTCCAGATGGTCATAAGCCTCTGTCGCTGCCACACCAAGTCCTGCAATTCCCGGTACATTAATGGTTCCGGAACGCATGCCTTTCTGCTGATCTCCACCAAAGGAAATCGGGCGAATCTTCGTTTTGTCTTTGATATATAAAAATCCAATGCCTTTTGGTCCGTGAATTTTATGTCCGCTGACAGAAAGCAGATCGATATGCATCCGTTTCGGAATGATCTGAAACTTTCCGTATGCCTGAATCGCATCCACATGGAACACCGTCGCCGGATTGTGATCTTTGATGATTTTTCCTGCTGCTTCCACCGGTTCTAAGGCACCGATTTCATTGTTTACCATCATCATAGACACAAGGATCGTATCCTCCCGCAGTTCCTGCTGCAACCGTTCCAGTGAAATCTGACCATTTGCGTCCACCGGCAGATAAGTGATTTCAAATCCCTCTTCTTCCAGAAAACGCATGGTATTTTTCACGGATGCGTGTTCTACACTGGTGGTAATGATATGTTTGCCCGCACGCTGATTCGCCAGCGCTGTACCGATAATTGCCAGATTGTTAGACTCTGTTCCACCGGAAGTGAATACAATTTCCTTGTCCTGACAACGCAGGGTTTTTGCGATGGCTGTGGTCGCTTCTTTGACATATTTTTCCGCTTCCACGCCTTTCATATGCATGGAGGACGGATTTCCGAAGTCCACCGTCAGTGCTTCCACCATTTTATTTTTTGCCGCCTCCGAACATCTCGTGGTGGCTGAATTATCCAGATATGCTTCCATTGTCAGCATTCTCCCTCCGTTTTTTCTTCCAGTTCCAGCATCAGCATGGACATGGTACAGATCGCCGCCGTGTCCGTGCGCAAAATTCGTTTTCCAAGGGAAAGCACCTCGGCATCCTGACGCAAAAGTTTGATCTCTTCCTCAGAAAATCCGCCTTCCGGACCGATAAACACACTGATAGACTGTCCCGGTTTCACCTTTTTTAACGCTTCTCTGGTTGCTTCCATACCGCGCTCATTTTCGTAAGGCACCAGGATCATATCCTGCTGTTTTGCATATTCTACCGCTTCTTTAAAGCTCATTACCGTATGCACTTCCGGGATTTTACTGCGCTTGGACTGTTTTGCCGCACTCTCGCTGATGGCCTGCCAGCGTTTTACCTTATTGCCAGCCTTTTTTGCATCCAGTTTCACGACACAATATTTCATTGCCACCGGAATGATCTCATGCACGCCAAGTTCCACCGATTTCTGAATGATATATTCCATGCGATCGCCCTTCGGCAGTCCCTGAAACAGATAAATCCGTGACGGGAGTTCCGTATCCGGTGCTTCCTCATCCAGAATGTCCGCCTGCACAAACTCGTCCGTCAATTCTGCGATCTCACAGAACATATCTCTGGAACTGCTGCTGACACGGATTTTCTCACCCGGACGCATACGCAGCACGTTTTTGATATGATTCACATCACTTCCGGTGATGGTCACATATTCTTTGCCAATCTGGCTGTCATCCACAAAAAACTGATACATGCTTATTTCCTCGCTGTGATGCTGACCCATTCACCCTGATGTGTCACTTCCAGAACGGTCATGCCGGCTTTCTCAATGGCCTCTCTTACTTCATTCTCTTTAAAATCAATGATTCCGGAAGTAATGAATACACCGTCTTTTTTCAGGCGCGCCGGAATCACCGGTGCCATCGGAATGATAACGTCTGCTAAAATATTTGCAACAACCACGTCATATTTCTCTGTACCGACTTTTTCCTGAAGTTCGGTATCATCGATCAGGTTTCCTACGTAAAAGTCACCCTGTTCTCTGCTCAGATGATTTACCTCGAAATTCTCATACGTAGAAGTAATGCAATCCTCATCAATATCCGTACCGGTCAGATGCCCTGCACCCAGTTTCAGGCTGACGATAGAAAGGATTCCGCTTCCGCATCCCACATCCAGCACTTCATCCCCGGCTTTCATATATTTACGAAGCTGGTGGATGCAAAGCTGTGTGGTCTCATGTTTTCCGGTTCCGAAAGAAATACCAGGATCGATCTCGATCAGAATCTTGTCCTGATCTGCCTGATCCAGTTCTTCCCAGGTCGGTTTGATCAGAATGTCATCAATGGTAAAGGAGTGGAAAAACTCTTTCCAGTTGTTCATCCAGTCAATGTCCTCTGTCTCACTGCTTGTGATCTTGCCGCTTCCGATATTTACATAGCTGCGCATTTCTTCCAGTGCTTCTGCCACTTCTTTTAACTTCTCACTGTGATTCTCACCGGATTCCAGATAAAAGCTGACATAACCGATGCCCTGATCTGGTGGAAGTTCCGGCAGAATATCAATAAACATTTTGGAAGTATCAGACTCGGATAACGGTACATTATCCTCGATCTCAATGCCTTCGATGCCAAGATCTGCCAGCGTACTGCTGATGTAATCTTCCGCTTCTGTGGTAGTTTCAATCGTATATTTATCCCATTTCATCGTACATATTCCTCCATTTATTATTTCATATTAAGTACACATGAGATTGCATACTTCATTCTGTTCAACGTAAATTCCTACATTTTTCACAAAATGCTATACATTCTCATAGTTCCGAACATGCCGATTAGTCCTGAAATCCTACGATTTTCATTTCAAATCTCGTAGAGACAGGACTCATCAATGCATAGATTATCAGATGAGAGATAACCAAATCTCCCATCTGATATAGCCTCCGGCGGATTGCAGAGATGCACAGATGAATATATCATGCATTGCATGATGTGCATCTCGCAGCAAGAATGCCGAAATCATTCTTGAATTATATTACCCTATAACCCTATCATTCGACAAGAGTTTTTTTATTTTATCCTCTGCGGAAACGATCCAGCATCATAAAAATTTCTTCTTTTCGCGGATACGCATAACCACAGGAAAGAGTTCCGTCCACAAAAGCTGCCATTCCTTTTTTCACCAGCAGACTGTAAATTTCCGCAACCAACGCCTGCATTTCCATAGAAACTGCATCTTTTTTCACGATATATTTCAGTATCACAGCCAACGCTGCCGTCTGCTCCGTATCAATCAGCTGCTCCACATACCGCAGATCTACCATGTTATGATCAATAGAAAAACCATCCGTTCCCATTACTTTTGTCTTGATCCGTTCTTCCCGGTCACCTCTGCCGTGTCGTTTTGCCTTTCGTTCCATCGCAAACATACGCTTTTTCGTTGGAAGTGCAAATGCTTCCGTATTGCTCTTAAAGTCCACGGAAGGATATTCCGGCAGCAGTTCCTGAACCTTCACTTTCACATCCTTCGGTCGATATGCATCCATCTGAATAATGGTATCTGCCACATGGAAAAAAGCCCCGCTGCTGCCCGCAACCAGAATCGTAGAAATGCCTGCTTTTTCATACAGGTCCCGCACTCGAGCAACAAACGGCGTGATCGGCTCCTGCTCTCCGCTGACGACACGCTGCATAAAGGCGTCCCGCACAAGGAAGTTCGTTGCGGAAGTGTCCTCATCAATCAGAAAACAGCTTGTGTCCGCTTCGATTCCTTCCATAACACCTGCCGCCTGTGACGTACTCCCACTGGCATCCTCCGTGGAAAAACAGTGCGTATCTTTTCCATTCGGCAGATCATGGATAAACAGGGACAGATCCAGACTTGATACCGCCCGTCCATCCTCCGCACGCAGTTTCAACGCATTGGCTCTGGTAATAACATACTCTCTGCCATCTCCTTTCACATGATTGTATACACCCTGTTCCAAAGCCTGCAACAATGTGGACTTCCCATGATAACCGCCACCAATGATCAGTGTCACGCCTTCCGGGATTCCCATACCGCAAATACAGTCACCAAAAGGCAGATCAATGGTAAGTTCCATACTCTTTGGAGCTTCAAACGCAACTGCATCCTTTAACGGCTGACTGGACACACCACTCTTTCGCGGCAGAATACTTCCGTTTGCACAAAAAGCCACCAGTTTTCGTTCTTCTAATACTTCACGAATCTTCTGCTGATTTTCCGCCAGTTTATAAACTTCCTGCACTTGTTTTTTATCCCACGCCTGATAATACAGACACTTTTTCACGATCTGCGGCAGAAAATCCAGCAAAATTTTCTCCAGTTCCTGCGCATTGATGGTTCGTCCATTTGCCGGAAAACCAACTTCAAACCGTACAATCAGTAATTTACTATCAAGTTCCACTGCCGTCCGGCGCATAACTTCCGATCCCGGTCTGCTGGTGGAGATCAGTCCGCTCTTTCCAGAACCTTTTGCTTTGAAACTATACTGATCCAAAGCACTGGAAAACTTGCGCAAGATCAGATCTTCTAATGCGGTTTTCGTATGTCTTTTTTCAAAATATTTCTCCGGAAATCCTGCTTTTGCCAGCGGGAGTTCCACATGTAAGGAAGACGGTGCCGCAAAGGGATCGCCCTGTACATGATCAATAGACAGCACAAAGTCACCGAAGGTATAACTTCCCCTCAGTGACTTGTATGCCGGATAACTTTTTCGATGAATCGATTCTAATTTATTTTTTAAATCTGTTTTATTATACATCCGTAATCCTATATTATTTTCAATCTGTTTTTTCTAGCATCCAGATTTTCTCCGAATTTCTTATTCCAGATGATCCTATCAATTATTTACAAAACTATAAATGAGCAAGTTCGTGATTTTGCATAAAAAGAGAGACATCTTTATTCGAGTATGTTGTATAATGAAAGTATCCACACAAACATTTATAACATTCACGAAAGAAGGTGCCTCTCGCAAATACTATACATCATTCTT
>CAVKTR010000024.1:0-39343 GCA_963659325.1 Dysosmobacter segnis | reverse complement strand
TGACCTGCCACAATCAGTGCAAATGTATTCCGATTTGTGTCTTTGATATATTTCGAATAATAATCCGGATGATGACAGATCAGAGTCTTTACACCATCTTTCTGCGAAAATTGATCCAGCCATTCAAGATCGTATCGGGTGGACATTCCTCCGATCAAAAGTTTCTGACCCTTTACCATCAGTTCACAGTCCTGATTATCCAAAAAAATCACCCCATGATCTTTAAAAAAACGCAAATCTTCTTCCGTGTGATACCATTCATGATTGCCGACACCAAGTACCACCGGAGCAATTTTTACCGCTTCTTCCAGAAAACGGTAACCGTTTGCCTTGTCCCAGCGCTTCGTTTGTTCTCCGGATGATGCGGAACCATCAAATTTCCGCACAATATTGAAAAACCAGGTGCGGGTGCGCGGGATTCCCTGCCATTCATCCATCTCCTCTACTGTCCATGGACTGACGGCCGGATCATGGCGTTCCATCAGGTCACCTGCTATCAGGATCAAATCCGGCTGTTGCTGACGCAGGATGGAAAGTGCGGCATCCGGGCAACGGTCATGGACATCAGAAATCAGGGCAATGTGTATGCTGCCGGAAATTTGCACGGGAATATGATATGTTGTTGTGATTGTTTTGCTTTGTTTGTTGTGTTTCATTTATTCTAATTTACACCTATTCCATTATCAGCTAATAGTCTTTCCAGTTCACGAATTCGTGCATCCTTTTCTTCCAGTGCTGTCGCCATTTCTTCATCTCTTTTCTTTAACACGGTTGCCATTTCCGCATCTTTCTCTTCCGTTATTCTTTTGATTATTTCTTCGTCTCTTTTTTCTAACGCTCTACACATTTTCGTTGAACCTCCTTGTTCCTCATTGACCATTGTCTCATATAATTTCTGGTCACCTGCAAGAATCCCCGTTAATGACAAAATACTATTTTTGATTTCCCTGTCATCTGGTTCCTGCTCGGCATATATCTGTGTCAATGCATATTGCAAATCCTGTAAATTCTGATCCGTAAAAGTCAGATTCTTATCATGTCCAATATCAATCACATATAAAGGATAGTCCGGCACACATGTACAAACTCTATCGTCTATATCCATCATATCATAAAGTGATATTGGACCATCCCATGGCGTTTCCCCCGTGTAAAACACAACCGTAATAATAGGTGTTACAGTTGTTCCTTTTCCAACATTTGACAGCCGTTCCTCTATGGTCCATTCTGCCGGATCCTGTTGTTTCGCTTTTTCTGTTATTTCTGTGGAATACCCCAGCACATCGTATAACATTTTTCGGATCGGCATTGCATAATGCACTTTATTCTGGTCCTCTATCCCAAGTATCACCAAAGTTCCTATTTCTGTTTTTCTGACAATATCACGATATTTATTAATTTTCTGTTTCTTTCCATCTGTATTTTGAACCGTAACCGCATATGCTGTATCTGCAGGTTCTAACGCAGTGGAAGAAATAACATTTTCTCCCTGAAAAAGATACCCATTGAATAACGAAGCAAACACTTCATCATTCTGAAAAAACTCCCTGAGTGCCTCATTTGGCTTTGGCATTTTAATATTTGACATATTTTCTCCTTCTATTATAGTATAACTTTTTCGCAAAATATAGCGTTTTCTTTTTTCAATCCATCCCCTTCCTACGATTTACTGTCATAATTAAAATCTCTCTGTCTGTTCGTTCTTCCTCTGGAAATTGCTCGAAATCATGAGCTTCCGAAATTCAGAAACCTGTCACCTGGCTAAATATAAGAAAATTTGTGCCGTTACATAGACTTGTAACTGCGTAGCTCTAAAATAACACAACTATATTTATTTTGCAATTAAAAATATCGTCAACTTTTTTGCAATCTTTTTAGTGAATTTTACCAATGTGTAATTGTAAAAAAATAAGAAGCAGCCTGACGATTTCACGATAGTCAAACTACTCCTACAATTTTCATTATCAATTTTTCTCATTTATTTTTACAAAAACCACAGTTCTTCTTTTGTCGTCGATATCGCCGTCGCACCTGCATCCAGTGCTGCGATAATGTCCTCTTTGTCGGAAATCAGCCCGCCTGCGATCACCGGAACAGACAGTTTTTCTGTCATCTGACGGATGACTTTCGGCATCACGCCCGGCATCAGTTCCACGCAGTCTGGTTGAATCGCTTTTGTGCACTTTTCCACATTTTCATAAGCTGCAGAATCAATGACAAAAAAGCGATGTACCGTATATAAGCCGAGTTCTTTTGCCCGGCGGATCTGCGGCTGCTTGGTAGAAATGATTCCATCCGCCCTCGTTTCTTTCCGGATATAATCCACACTGATCTCCCGGCTGGAAAGACCGTTCACCAGATCCATATGCACAAAGGCCAGCTTTCCTGCTGCTTTTACCTGATCTACGATTTCTGAAATAGTGCAGACATCTCCAAATAAAATAAAGACAATACCACTCTCGGACTGACAGCAGTGTGCCAGTCCTTCCATATCTCTTGCCGCCGCAATGACCGGGCAATCTTCCAGTTGTTCCCGAAATTTTTCCTTCATGCTACCCTTCCTCTGCCTTTTATCCTCTAATTTCTGCCGATAGCAATTCAATTTAAACGCATATGATGCTTACACGCACTTCTGCTCAACATAAGCTGATATTATTTTACCACTCATCATCTGAAAAACAGACAATCACCTCTGATATTTCTTACTGACGTTTCTCCACGATAAACAGATAACTTCCGTTTTTCTCCTGAATGCAGAATTCCTGCGCCAGACGGAACTGCGGATGCAGACGAAGCTGTTTTTTCACCAGTCCCATCTCCCGGGAGAAAAAGATCATGCGGCCGTCATCCGCCAGCACTTCATCTGACTTTTCAAAAAATCTGCGATACAATTCGTCCAGTTCCGGTTTTGTCAGGTTTCCTGCCGGGAGGTCCGTCACGATCTCATCAAATTTATAGTCATGCACGAAATCAAAATAATCACGATTGATGTAATTGGTCTGCATTCCTGCGATCTTGCTGTTTACTCTTGCCTTTTCAATCGCTTCCCCGAACGTATCAATACCGTAAGCATTTCGCGCCGGGACAAGGAATCTGCGTTCTATCAGCAGTGTTCCAACACCACAGAACGGATCCAGGATCTGTGCATGTTCTTTCAGATATGGTTTTGCCAGTGCCATCAGCCCTGCTGCCATGGTCGGTTTCATGCTTGCTGCCACATAATATCTGCGGTAGTCAAAACGATGATCCGGCAGCGTGTACAGTTTCAACAGCGGTACATATCCGCCTTCCCGGTTCTGAAGCAGACGAATCTCCACCTCGTAATGAGAAGTGGAATTGATCAGCTGACGCGCAAAAGCGCCCTCGATGGCTGTTGCCACACGCTTTGAAAATGCGCTCCGCGCTTCCAGAGACATGGCACCAGACACACCGATACGGAAATAAAACGGTGCATCCCCCTTATGTGTCTCTGTCAGGATCTGCATCAGATCCGATTTCGCCAGCTGCGCAGCCAGTGTTTCCGGCTCTGCGGAAAGCACGTTTTTCTCCGTCTGTGTGTGAATGACAAATAACAGTTCCTGAACTGTTCGTATTTTCATGACTGTTTCAAAATCTGATACAATTGTCCGCACACCGGATTTCAGCACTTTTTTCTTTCCGATCACTTCTTCTGCCAGAGCATCACGAAACGCAGGTAAGGTCAGAAGCAGCACTTCGCCGGAACGGTTCCATCCGTTAAAAGTATGTTTTTTCACACCTTTTTTTTGCAGGATCAATTCCTGCAATGCATGAATTTCTGCCTGAATATGCTTCTTCTCCTCTTCCGGAGCCTCATAAGCGACCAGTTCCTGAAGATGCTCCTCCAGCTGTGGCAGATACTCGCTGCAGTCGATCATGAATAATGCCTGTACATAAGCTTCTTTGACAAACAATTTTTCCTCTTCCTCGTAGGCATCCATCAGCACATCCAGCGCATCCTGACAATGCAGTTCTCCGAGAATGGCTGCGGCATTTTTTCTAACCTTCGGATCCTCGTCCACCAGGCATTTCATGATCTCATCCAGACGGTTTCCTGTCATGGTGAGAAACACCTTTTTCTTTGCATCATCTTTCAGTTCTTTTTTCAAAGCGATCAGACTTGCTCTGCGGTCTGTGCCTTTTTTTATTTTTTCATAAAGATCTCTCATCCGTTTTCATCTCCCGTCTCATAAACTTGCAGATAAGTATCTACATCTTTTTTAAACTGTGTCCAGGCTTCCTCATGCTCCACATAATAGAGGGGGCACAGTTTGCCGGTCACATCATAATGCCGGATCACATTTTCCGAAGTCAGTCCGAACTTTGCGCACAGCCATGCGGTCAGTTTTATCACCGAATCGTAGGTTGCCTGTTCAAAGGAGCCGTCCTCGTTCTTATAACAGCACTCAATGGAAATCGTGTCACTGTTTCGGTCATTGGAAGCATAAGCGATCTCCGCAGTCGGAATACACTGTACGATCTCGCCATCCAGTCCCACCACAAAATGGGAACTTGCCTTTGTCGTATGTGTATCCTTCAGATTTTCAAAATAATTGCGGTTCGCGATGGCGGTTGCTCCGGGATTTGCCGTGTAGTGAATGACAATGCCATTTACTTTCTCCAGTGCCGTTCCCGGCCGCGAATATGGATTTACCGTCAGAAGTTCCACGTCCAGCTCCGGTTTGTTTTTGTCTATTTGTGACAGTGTCACGGTACTGTCCGAACTTGTGGCAGCAGCCTTTTTCTGATGCCGTGTCACACCAAAGATCACCAGCAGCACCAGTGCCAGAAGGCCAAGCGCTATCCAGAGCCTTGACATATCGTATCTTTTCCGCTTATTTCTTCGTTTTTTTCTCTTTGTTGTGCTTTTCTGCGTCTTCTTCTGTGCTGCCATGTCTTCTGACTTCCTTTTATGCCTTGCAAATTTCAAAAAAATGCGCGATCACATATCAGATGATCAAATAAAAATCTGCCGATTCCAATACGTTCTTTCATCATGCCGTCATTTTAAAAATACCATCTGTTTTATCAGTTGTTTTTAAAGTAATCACGGGCAATCTCCAGTGTCTGCGCCAGCTGTTCCTCTGTATGTGCCGCAGAAAGGAACATTGCCTCAAACTGTGCCGGAGCCAGATAAATGCCATGATTCTGCATGTAATTACAATAAGCAGCATATGCCTTTGTATCGGAAGTTTTCGCGGTCTCATAATCATACACTTCCTGCGTGGTGCAGAACAGACTTCCAAGGGAACAGATATGATTTACATGATATCCTTTTCCGCTCTCATCCACGATCTTCTGCAGCTCTGCAAAAAAGCTGTCTGATTTTTCATTTAACTGTGTATAAACTTCCGGATGCTCTTTTAAGTAAGAAAGCTGTGCGATACCGGCTGCCATAGCCACCGGATTACCGCTTAATGTTCCTGCCTGGTAAACAGCGCCCACTGGAGATACCATTTCCATGATCTCTCTGCGTCCGCCGTATGCGCCCACCGGCATACCTGCGCCGATGATTTTTCCAAATGTCGTAAGATCCGGTGTCACACTAAAATAGCCCTGTGCGCCATCTCCCTGCATACGGAATCCTGTGATGACCTCATCAAAGATCAACAGGGAACCATATTTATCACAGATGTCACGCAGTCCCTGCAAAAATCCAGGCTTTGGCGGAACGGTACCCATGTTTGCACCAACCGGCTCCACGATAATGGCAGCGATCTGCTCACCATAGGTATCAAAGCACTCCTGCACACTCTCCAGAGAGTTATAGTCTGCGGTTACGGTATCAGCGGTGCAGCCTGCCGGAACGCCCAGAGACCCCGGAACACCTGCGGTCATAACACCGGAACCTGCTTTTACAAGCAGTGCATCGGAATGTCCGTGATAGCAGCCGTTGAATTTAATGATCTTATCTCTGCGGGTAAAACCGCGGGCCACACGGATAGCACTCATAACGGCCTCCGTACCGGAGTTTACCATACGCACCATATCAATAGACGGCACCATGCTGCACACCAGTTTTGCCATATCCACTTCGATGGATGTGGCTGCGCCGTAGCTTAAACCACGTTTTGCATACTCCAGCACTGCATCCAGAACCAGTGGATGATTATGTCCTAAAATCATCGGTCCCCAGGATCCGATATAGTCAATGTACTCGTTATCATCCTCGTCCCACATCAGCGCCTTATCTGCTTTTTTGATAAAACGCGGGGTAGAACCGATGGAACCGAAAGCACGGACCGGTGAATTCACGCCACCCGGAATATACTGAACAGCCTCTTTAAAAAGAGCTTCTGATTTTTTGATCTCCATTATCCGATTCTCCCTTCATCCATGCATTTTGCAAGTTCTTCTGCAAAATAAGTAATATAAATATCCGTTCCTGCACGGTAAGCGGATACTGCCATCTCACACATGATAGATGTTTCATCAATAAATCCTGCCGCTGCAGTTGTCTTTACCATGGAATACTCTCCGCTGACGCTGTACGCTGCCACCGGAATATCTGTCATATCCTTTACTTCACGGATCAGATCGCCATAAGCCATGGCCGGTTTTACCATAACAATGTCTGCGCCCTCGATCACGTCCTGATCTACTTCTTTTAACGCTTCTCTGCGGTTATGGTAATCCATCTGATAAGTTTTGCGGTCACCAAAGGCCGGTGCGGACTCTGCCGCATCGCGGAACGGACCATAAAATGCAGAAGCAAATTTTGCGGAATACGCCATGATCGGTGTATTGATATATCCATTTGCGTCTAAAATCTGGCGGATCGCGCCGACTCTGCCGTCCATCATATCTGACGGTGCTACCATATCCGCGCCAGCCTGAACCTGAGACAGTGCTGTTTTCTGCAGCAGCTCTAATGTTTTGTCATTATCTACATCATGTCCGCAGAGCACACCGCAGTGACCATGGGAAGTATACTCACACATGCACACGTCACCGATCATATACAGATCCGGGAACAGTTCTTTTGCCTTGCGGAATCCCTGCTGCACGATACCATCCTGTGCATAAGCACCGCTTCCCAGCTCATCCTTGTGATTTGGGATACCAAACAGCATGACACCGCCGATTCCGGCTTTTGTCAGCTCTTCTAATTTTTCTCCCATGCGGTCCACACTGTAGCGGTACTGTCCCATCATGGACGGGATTTCTTCTTTGATATTAGTTCCTTCTACGATAAACATCGGGTAGATCAGAGAAGATTTATCCATTCTGGTCTCCCGAACCATTTTTCTTAAATTTGGGCTTGTCCGCAGTCTGCGGGGACGATTGATCATTTCCATTTTAATTTCCTCCTGATATATGCAACGCTTCGGGGCATTCTGATTTACAAAAAAGTATATGTCCTGTTAACATGGAGAAACATTTTTTCAAGTCTCTTCCAAAAAATTATTCTGAATCGTTGCCTCTATTCCTAAATATTTACTCCCGTTCTTCAATAGCCGAAATAATGGCTTCCACCGTTGCTTCCTTCGCCACGATCACATTGGAAAAACCGGCGTTTTCTGCCGCTGCCTTCGTCTGGACTCCGATGCAGACCGCCTGCAGATGGCTGTAGTCCACTCCGGCTGTCATTTTTGCGAATCCGCGCACCGTGGAAGCACTGGTAAATACTACCGTTGCATCCTCTTTCATCAGATTCGGAAGTTCCAGCACCGGATTTTCCTTCTCTATGGTATCATAAATCGGCAAATCTGCAATCGTAACTTTTTTCTGTTTTGTAATTTCTTCCACAAGTTCCCGGCTTCCGGCTCTTGCCCGCGGAATCAAAATCCGCTCTCCGTCCTGACAATCCGCTCCGATGCAGCGTCCTAAATGTGCCGCATCATACGTCTCCGGCATCAGATCCGCGATCAAACCATATTTTTGCAGCTGTGCGGCTGTTCCGGCTCCGATCACTGCTATTTTTCCATTGGAAAAACGACGGATATCCGTATGTTTTTCCCGCAGCAGATCAAAGAAGCAGTCTACACCGGATGGGGAGGTAAACACCAGATACTGATAAGAATCCAGGTTTTCCAATGCAGCTCCCTGCTCCGGCAGTGTCTCTACTGCACATGGCACAATGGCGATCGTCGGCAGTTCCAGCACTTCCGCGCCAAGGCTTCGCAGTCTTGCTGCCATCGGTGCCATCCGTTCCTTTGGCCGTGTCACAATGATTTTTCTGCCAAAAAGTGGCAGTTTCTCATACCATGCAAATTCGTTAGACAAAGCACACACTTCTCCGATCACAATGATGGCCGGTGTCATCAGCGGATGTGCTTTCACATCATCTGCCAGTTTTTCCAGTGTACTCACGACCCTGTCCTGTCGGGATGTGGTTCCCCGGCTCAACAATGCCGCCGATGTCTCCTTCGCTTTTCCCGCTCTCATCAGGCCACCGCAGATATCTTCCAGTGCGGAAACACCCATCAGAAAGACCAGTGTTCCCTCTAACTTTGCCAGTGTATCAAAATCCAGCTCCAATGGTTCATCCTTTTTCTTATGCCCCGTGATGATATGCACGCTGGACGCAAAATCACGATGGGTGATCGGAATTCCATTATAAGCAGCCACCGCAATGGCTGATGTTACACCCGGCACTACTTCAAAAGGAATGCCGTGCTCTGCCAACAGCGTCAGTTCCTCACCGCCGCGGCCAAACAGAAACGGATCTCCGCCCTTTAAACGAACCACCCGTTTTCCTTCCTGCGCTTTTTGTAACAGCAGGCGGTTCATCTCCTCCTGTGGCATGGTATGATTGCCGGAGCGTTTTCCTGCATCAATTTTTTCTGCTGTTTCCGGCATCATCAGTAAGATGCTGTCTCCCACCAGACGGTCATACACCACGACTTCCGCCTGTTCCAGGACTCGTTTCGCTTTTACCGTCAGAAGTTCCGCATCCGACGGACCGGCTCCCACCAGCCAGACTTTCCCGATTTTTTTCTGTTCCATCTAACGTTCCTCCTGTGCCTGGACTTCTACCCGCAAACGGCGTGCCAGTTTGATTCCGACATTTTCTGCCAACATATCTGTTTGATGATCTGTACGTTTCTGCCAAGCCGGATTTTCCTGTTCCAAATCAATAGATTCTGTTCCGACTATGCTTTTTCCGGTTGTCTCTTCATAATAAAGTCCGCGTAACAACAGTTTTCCATCCTCTGTAACGACAGCATGCGCTGCCACCGGGGAAGAGCATCCGCCATCCAGTTCCCGGATAAAGGCACGCTCACACACGGAAGTGATCCGGCTCTTCTCTGAACAGAACTCCTGCAAAAATTCATAATTCTGATCTGCCCGGCCCTGCAGTGCAAGCACACCCTGGCCTGCCGCCGGAATCATTTCTCCCACGGAAAAATAGCGGCTGATCCTGTTTTCCAACCCCAGTCGTTTTAATCCCGCCGCTGCCAGAATCGTTGCAGAAAATTCCCCGGAATCCACTTTTTTCAGACGGGTCTGCACATTGCCCCGGATCGGTGCAAAGGCTGCCTGCGGATATAATTTCTGAAACTGCAGCATTCTGCGCCGGCTGGAACATCCCACCGGCTTGGAAAGATCCAGTTTTGTCACGCCCTCCGGCAGTACAAGTACATCCCTTGGATCCTCCCGCCCGGAAAATCCGATCAGCGGAAGTTCTTCCGGTATTTCCGCCGGCATATCTTTCAGACTGTGTACCGACAGATCACTGCGTCCGTCCATCAGTGCCGCATCCAGTTCCTTTACAAACAGCCCTTTTCCGCCAATTTTATCTAACGTCCGGTCCAGGATTTTGTCACCAGTAGTTTTCATCGTGACAAGCTCCGGTTCATATTCCGGACACTGTTTTCTGATATAATCCATCACCATCTCGCTTTGAATCACGGCCAGACGGCTCTCTCTGCTTCCGATTCGAATTTTTTTCACTGCCATTTCTCCATCTATATCTATTTTTTCATCCACTCAGAATGTTCCTTCAAAAATCTGAAATAGGTCCTTTTATGCCACCATCTTATTCCAGGTTATAATTCTCTGTTCCAAGAACTTCCCGGATCTGTGCGCTGACTTTTCGGACGGTTCTGTGGTCACCACTATTTGAAGTGATTCCCAACACCAGTTCTTTTGTCTCTGCTAACGCCGGAAAACGAAAATCACATAACGTCTGATCTGAGGCCACATTGACCCAGACATGATATTTTTTACAGTTCTCCCAGATGGCCCGGTCCGTCCCTGGACTGTCTGTAGCAGCCAGCACCAGATCATATGTTTTTACAAATTCCGGATCACATTTTTTCTGCTCCAGATGTAACATGCCGGTTCCATACTGCGCCTGCAATGCCGCAAATTCCGGTCTCATCTCCGGTGCCACAACCGTCACTTCCGCGCCAAACCGCAACAATGCGGATACTCTGCGCAGCGAGATGGTTCCCGCGCCTGCCACAAGCACCTGTTTTCCTGTGATATCTACAAAAAACGGAAAATATCTGTTTTCCATTTGTTTTACTCCTTTTCCCAGACCTGCTTTAACGCATCCAGGCATTCCCGCATAACGTCCGTATCCGCATGATCCCGCACGCCAAACAGCATCTTCTGAAATACCTTTCCAGCCGTCTGTTCCACTGCCTCTGCCAGTCTCTGACAGGCCTCCGGGGAAAGCTTCATTTCCTTGAACGTCTTTCCCATCCGCCAGCTCACATCCTGCGCCGCCAGTGTTCCAAGCTCCCGGATCTCCGGAACCATATCTTTGCCTTCATACCAGGAAGTGAACTCCGCCACTTCTTCTTCCACCAGCTCTTCTGCTGCTTTGATCTGTACTTTCTGTTCCTCCGATACACCGGCTCCGGTCTGGAAATCATCGATATTAAATACTTCTGCCTGCTCCAACTCCCCGATCCCAGGATCAATATCTCTCGGCACCGCCAGATCGATAAAGGTCAGTTTATGGCCGGGCTTCAATCCCTGAATACCATCTTTTTCCAGGGTCAGATTCGGACTCGCCGTGGCAGAAACCACATAACGACATTCGGGAATCTTGATATAACGTTCCCCATAATGAATACGCTCACAGCCTTCCGGAATCTGGACTTCCCCGCTGTGGTACTGGCGCACGGTCACAGTCACGCTGGCTCCACGCTCTTGAAAAGCCCGGGCGGTCAGCCGTCCCATTTCACCATTTCCTATGACGAGACATTCCTGTCCTTCAAAACAGTGTCCCTGCTCTTCTAACTGACATAAAGCCGCCGCGATGGCAGATGTATTGCCCTTCGGGATCGCCACCTGGGTCTTGATCTTTTTCCCAATGGTGACCGCCATGCGGAATAACGTTTTCATCACGGTATCTGCCGCGTCGCAGAGTCTCGCCTGTTCCAGTGCCTCCCGCACCTGTGTCAGAATCTGATCTTCCCCGATGATCCTGGATTTTAACCCTCCGGTCAGCAAAAACAAATGCCTTACCGCTTCTTCGCCGCTTTTATTGCAAAACAGATGCTTTAGATGTTCCTGCTTCGCTTCCGGGATTCCTCTGACGTGACAGAGGATCCGATACAGATCCACGGGTTCTTCTTTTTCCAGGGATACATACAATTCTGTCCGGTTACAGGTGGACAGCAATACGCAGCCATCCACGCCCTGCTGCCGGATGACTGCCTCCATCAGTTCTTTTTGTTTTGTCTTTGTCATGGAAAACAGCTCACGCTCCGCAACGGTCGCTCTGCTGTGATCAATTCCTGTCATCTGAATCTTTATCATGATTTCTTTGCACCTCTGCTGCTGTCAAGATCATATAATAAGGCATTACAGATGGCTGCCGCCACATTACTGCCACCTTTTCGTCCACGGGCTACGATATAAGGAACACCGCTCTCCATAATGAGTTCCTTTGCCTGCACCACATTCACAAAGCCCACCGGGACACCGATGATCAGTGCCGGATGGATTTTTCCCTCCGTGATCAGTTCATGCAGCCGGATCAATGCCGTCGGTGCATTGCCGATGGCAAAAATCAGCGGGTCTTCCAGTTTTGCCGCCTTATCAATACTTGCGGCTGATCTCGTACATCCACGGGCTTTTGCTGCCTCTGCCACATCTTCATCTGCAATAAAGTTATAGGCTTCGCCGCCCAGATTTGCCAGGGCACGCTTGTTGATGCCGGACCATGCCATTTTTGTATCCGTAATAATACTTGCTCCCTGCTGCAGGGCCTCTCTGGCACGCACAAGGGCATCTTCTGAAAATGTCAGTGTTTTCGCATAATCAAAATCTGCACTGGTATGAATGGCACGCTTGATGATATGCGCTTTGTCCTCCGGGAGATGGATGCCCATTTCTTCCAGTTCCTGACTGATGATTTCCATACTCCGCTTCTCTATATCCATTGGTTTTACATGTTCAAACTCCATCTTACGTCTCCTCATATACTACCATTTCTATTCTACGCCCTCTTCCAAAATCCGGTAAATAGCGTCCATATCCAAATGCTGGCGCAGGATATCCGCCATTTTGTCATACTGCGTCTCTTTGTAAGCCGCGTAATCCACCTGGGCCAGTTCCTCCATATCTATGCCCTTTTTCTCCGCCAGGGCACGAACTACTGCATTTACCACATCCATGCTGTCAAAAATTCCGTGCACATAGGTTCCATAGACATTCTCACCGGCTGCGCCCTCTGTTTTTGTCTCTGCCCCTGCCACATTTGTGTCATGGATACTGGTCAGCGGCTCTGTCCCTTCCACGCCGGTACTCTGTCCCATATGAATCTCATAACCGGAAAAAGCAACGCCGGAAAGTCCCTGCAGGATTCCATTTACTTTCCCGAACATGCCATCCACCCGGGTTCTCGTCTTTTCCTCCGTAAAAACCGTGCGCATCGGAAGCAGTCCCATGCCGCGCATGCTGCCGCCTTCTTCCACGCCCTCGGAATCTTCTAAAAATTCTCCCAGCATCTGATAGCCGCCGCAGATGCCAAACACCGGGCAGCCTGCCGCATGCGCTTTCAACACCGCAGCCTCCAGACCGGACTGACGCATCCATGCCAGATCGTGCATGGTATTTTTTGTGCCCGGGATCAGGATCAGATCCGGATGTCCAAGCTGTGCCGCTCTGGATACATACCGCACCGACACCCCCGGAATACTTTCAAATATATTAAAATCCGTAAAATTGGAAATCCGTGGCAGGCGGATCGCCACAATATCAATCTGACCGATTTCTTTGTGTCCGCTCATCCGCTCACTTAAGCTGTCCTCGTCCTCCACATCAATGTCCATGTAAGGAGCCACCCCAACCACCGGCCGGTTGCAGAGGTCTTCTAACATCTCAATTCCCGGATCCAGAATCGTTTTGTCCCCGCGGAATTTATTGATGATGAGTCCTTTGACCATCTCTTTTTCCTCTTCTTCCAGCAGCATCATCGTGCCCGCCAGCTGTGCAAACACACCGCCGCGGTCGATATCTCCCACCAGAAGCACCGGGGCTTTGGCCATTTTTGCCATTCCCATATTTACGATGTCATCTTTTTTCAGATTGATCTCCGCAGGAGAACCGGCGCCCTCGATCACGATGATATCTGCCTGTTCCTCCAGAGCATGATAGGCCTTCATAATGTCCGGGATCAGCTGCTTTTTGTATTTAAAATAATCTCTGGCACTCATGGTCTCGATCACTTCGCCGTTTACTATCACCTGGGAACCCACGTCATTCGTCGGTTTTAACAGAATCGGATTCATCAATACAGACGGTTCCACACCGGCTGCCTCCGCCTGCATTACCTGGGCCCGTCCCATCTCAAGTCCTTCCCTTGTGATAAAAGAATTCAATGCCATATTCTGTGATTTAAACGGAGCCACACGGTAGCCATCCTGCTTAAAAATACGGCAAAGTCCAGCCGCCAGCAGGCTTTTCCCTGCATTGGACATTGTGCCCTGTATCATGATCGATTTTGCCATCTGTTTCTTCCTCTCTTCTGCTCTGTCCGCTTATGCCCTTCAAACTCGCGCACTTCGTTTCATCTATGTTCCACTTGCATCAATGCTTTCAAAAATGTCTGATTATCTGCTTCCCCCCGCACTGCAATACGGTAATATCCTTCCTGCAGTCCGTCAAAATTTCCGCAGTTCCGGATGAGAAAACCCTTCTGCCTCATCCGTTCCTCCAAACCCGGTTCCGCTCGAAAAAATATATAATTTGCCGCAGATCCATACACCTTCACCCCTGCCGCAGACAGTCCGTTCAACAATACCGTCTTCTGCTCTGCTATCAGTTTCCGACTTTTTTCCACAAATTCTGTCTCTGTCGTTGCCGCAAGCCCCGCTGCCTGTGCCGGAACCGACACATTCCAGGGCTGGGACACCTGCTCCATCCGCCGGATCAGTTCCACATCACTGCAGATTCCATACCCGAGCCGCAGGCCTGCCATTCCATACATTTTGGTGAACGCTCTCAGCACAAAAATGTTTGCATTTTTTTCCACCTGCGGCAGTAAAGAATGCGTCGCACCATCCTCCAGAAAATCAGAAAAACATTCATCCATCAGCAGATACACCTGCTGCTCGGCACAGCGTCTGGCAATCGCTTCCGATAGCTGCTGCGGAATCAGCTGTCCCGTCGGATTGTTCGGATTGCACAGCACGACTACGTCCGTATCACCACTGATTTCATCCAGAAAAGAATCCTGCAGACAGAAGTCTTCTGTCTCTTTGAGCAATACTTCCCGGATCTGGCAGTTTACACTTTCCAACGCCTGTCGATATTCATAAAAAGAAGGAACCGGAAGCAGTGCACGCTCTGGTTTCTGTGCCAGCATAAAAGAAAAGATCACATCCGCCGCACCATTTCCACAGAAGATCCACTCCGGCGGAACCCCTTCTTTTTTGGCAATGGCATACGTTAATTCCTCGCACTGTGAATCCGGATAGCTGACGGAAGCATCAACGGCCTCTTTTGCCGCCTGTCTGACACCCTCCGGCATTCCGAGGAAATTGATGTTTGCAGAATAGTCGATCAGACCTCTGTTCCGATAAATATCACCACCATGTCTGTGCACGCTTCTCACCTCTCTTCTCTGCTTTTTATTTTAGTAAATCATTCAAGTCGAACGCACGTGAGACTTGGTGCGTGATTCTAGTCAGCGTAAGCTGACATATTCCTCTTAGAATCACTGCACATCCCCGCGGAGCGTTTTATCTCAGTCAGAGATTGGACTCCCACTGAAATATACTTGTTATTACTCACCACTTATAGAAGTGGGAATCATCTCGACTAAGATAAAAACAAAAGTATTTTTATCCCGTTAAATACGACCATTCCAAGCACACTTGCCGCATAAAGCAGCCGGTCTGCCCGGGCAATATCCGCAATCTCCACCGGCCGGATCGGATCACCGATGGTCGGTTTCTCATGTTTTTTTCCAAAATACCAGGCATCTCCTGCCAGCTGAACCTGCAGCGCTCCCGCCATCACAGACTCTGTCTGCGCGGAATTCGGACTTGCATGGCACAGCCGGTCCCGCCGGAATATTTTCCAGGCGTTTTTTCCATCCAGTTTCACAAGCGGTGCCGCCAGGATCATCAGGATCGCAGAAATTCTGGATGGTAGAAAATTCATCACATCATCAAATTTTGCTGCTGCCCGGCCAAAATACAGATATTTGTCATTTTTATATCCAACCATAGAATCCATGGTATTCACTGCCTTGTAAAAGTAGCCCAGCACCGGTCCGCCGATCACCATATAAAACATCGGCGCCAGAATGCCATCGGAAGTATTCTCTGCCACCGTCTCAACGGCCGCCTTGACCACGCCGGTTTCCGTCAGATTTTTCGTATCCCTACCAACGATCATGGAAACCGCATACCGGCCTGCCTCAAGACCTTCTGTCTCAAGGGCTTTCGCCACCTTCATGCTCTCTGTTTTCAGTGATTTTGTCGCAAGAATGGTATAACACATATACGTTTCCAGTGCAAATCCAAGCCAGAACCAGATCCGGTAGCATACAAGCAGGATCACAAGCGGAATTGCCGTGGAAATACCTGTCACCAAGATCACAAGCAGTACACCTGCCCTGAGATCTTTTCGGTCACTTTTTCCTTTGCGCAGTCTCTTTTCAAAAAAAGAGATCATATTTCCAATAAAACAAATGGGATGCCACATCCCGTGCGGATCTCCGATGATCAGATCCAGCAGATAGCCTGCCCCCAGAGCCGCCATTGTCACTTTCAAATACATCATTTTATTTTATGCGGGTTCCGATCCCACAGGTCACACGGTAAACCGCCTCCGCCTGCTTTGCCAGTTCACAGGTCAGACGCCCGGTGCGCTCCCTCCATGCCCGGTCAAAGGCATCCATGGGAACCACCCCGCAGCCCAGCTCATTGCATACAATGATCTGATCCGGATCCTGTGCCAGTCTCGCCCGCAGCTCCTCTTCTATATTACGATCCGCCTCCATGCAGGTTTTCACCCATGCATGAAACTGCGGAAATATCTTTCTCTCCAAGTTACTTTGCGCTGACTGTTCTGCCAGCACCTTCGCAAATTCATTTTTTCCCTGATAGGCTCCGCCTACAACAAGTATCATCAGACACGCGCCTCCTTTACTGCAGGATCACAGCATACGCCATGACAAGTTCACAGATCTGCAGGAAAAATCCCTGGATATCTCCCGTGATCCCACCAAACTTTTTCATCGCCATCCGTCTGCAGCAAAGGCAGACAACCAGTGCTGCCACAGATGCCGCGATTCCCCTTGCCGGATCCAGCCAGATCATGGCTGCCATACACAGCACGATTTCAATGATCAGAACGATTTTACACCGCTTCCGGTCCGCCGCCTGAGCAAAAGTCGCCGCCAGTCCGCTGTTTTTCGCACATGGAAAAGCGCAGACGCCAAACCCGCTCAGCCCACGGCTCAGGATAAATCCGATTGCCAGAACGCCCAGATCTTCCGGTCCTGCTTCCGTCCAAATTCCAAAAAGTGCCAGAAAATAGCCGCAGCACACAATGATAGCAAAGGCTCCCGCATGGGAATCCTTCAAAATTTCCAGTCTCCGCTCCATAGTCTGCCAGGAACTTAAGGCATCCGCCGTATCCAGAAGACCGTCCAGATGGATTCCCCCGGTCACAAGCAGAGGGATCAACACTGCCACCGCCGCTTTTAAGATCACGCCGATGCCGAGCAGTCCGCTGACCTGAAACCAGAGCCAGACCAGTCCGCCGATCACCGCGCCGATCCAGGGGAAAAAGCAGAGTGTATTTTTCATATTTTCTTTTGTCCACGTAATCTGTGGCATTGGTATTTTAGAATACATGGAAAATGCCACAATGATATTTTCCAGAATTGTCATAACTGCTCTGCTCCTGTCCCGATATCCTGTCCCTTTACACAGATTGGGATACCGCATACAACTTCGTATACCAGATCCGCCATCCCGGCGGCTTCCCGATTGATCTCACCAAGGATCTGCAGATAATTTTCCGTGGAGGGATCATACTCCACTCCATCCGTAAAAATATCATTGCTGACAAACACCAGATTTCCGGCCTGTTTCGTCAGATGATGCAGTCCCTCTTTCAGCACTTCTGTGCAGGATACCCCGCGTCCTTCCGGCGCAAACACTTCATTTGCCACCAGATTCGACATGCATTCCAGCAGCGCTGTGCTCTCCTCCGGCAGACGTACCTTTTCCATATGGGTTCCCTGCTCGATGGTCACAAAACCTTTGCCGCTGCGGGCTTTCCGGTGTTTTTCCACCCTGGCCCGGCTTTCCTCATCATAGGCCTGCATGGTGGCGATATAATATTTTTCCTTCGCCGGCAGTTTCATGCAGATGCTTTCCGCAAATTCGGACTTGCCGCTGCCACTGCCTCCAATCACAAATACGATCATGTTTCTGTCTGTACTTTCTTTTTTCCTGCCTCAGCTCAACGGCTGGTACGCTTCCACATCTGCCTGGGCAAAGGTACTCATTTTATGATAAATATCCGAGGCAAAATCCAGAAGCGGGAACAGTGCCACCGCACCGCTGCCCTCCCCGAGTCTCATCTCGCAGTTAAGAAATGCCTCTTTTTTCAATGTTTTCAAAATTAACTGTGCCGCAGGTTCTCCGGATACATGGGAAGCCAGAATATAATCCGCACAGGCAGGTGCCATGCGGACTGCCGTCAGTGCCGCCACCTGTGAAATAAAGCCATCCATAACCACCGGCATTCCAAGGGCCGCACCGCCCAGGAACACGCCGCACATTCCGGCAATGTCAAATCCTCCGACCTTTGACAGTACGTCCAACGGCTGGTCCGCATCCGGCTGATTGCATGCGATTGCCTGTCTGATCACCTGGATCTTGCGCTGTAAACCTTCTGTCGAAAGTCCGGCGCCGCGCCCGGTCACCGTCTCCACATCCACGCCCAGATAAACCGCGGTCATGGCACTGCTTGTGGTGGTATTTCCGATTCCCATCTCGCCGGTTGCCAGCATCTCATAACCCAGGTTCTTTAATTCTTCCGCTTTTGCGATTCCCGCCTCAATGGCCGCAACTGCCTGCGCTTTCGTCATCGCCGGGCCTTTTGCCATGTTTTTAGTGCCATAGGCCGTTTTTCGTTTTTCCACCCGTGGGGTATCCACCGCCATGCCGACATCCACCGGGCATAGCTTTGTATGCGCTCTTCTACACATGATGGCCACGCAGGATTTTTCATCCAGAAAGTTTTCCGCCACAGTTGCCGTCACTTCCTGCCCGCACTGGGTCACGCCTTCTTCCACCACGCCGTTATCCGCGCACATGACCACCAGCGCTTTCCGGTCAATATGGATCGCTCCGGTGCGCTGTATGCCAGCGATCTGTGTGATAGCATCCTCCAGCCGTCCAAGGCTTCCAAGGGGCTTGCTGAGACTGCCCCAGTGCTTTTTTGCCACTTCCATGGCAGCCTGATCCACCGGCCGGATGTTCTGTATCGTTTCTTCCAGTGTCATCCCTCATACCTCCTGCATGTTTCCACAAAATGTACCGCAAACTCCGGATTCGAGTAATAATATAAATGAGGGAATCCGGCTGCGTACTGTGCGCCCGCCTGTATACAATCCCAGCCGCGGCTCCGCTTCGGCTTTGCCGCATGAAAGGCCGCTCCATTCTTCGTACTGTCAAAATAGTGAAACTCATGGGCCCGGATCTTCGTTCCTGGTTCTCCAAGCATCTGTTTCTCCTTTGCCGTCAGTTCTATGTACCCAAACCGACCCAGTTTTCCGGTATAAAAAGCCTGCCCTTCCAGCACACCGGCCATCGGCCAGACGTTTCCGTCCATGTCTTCCATGGTCTCATGCAGATACATGAAGCCGCCACATTCCGCCAGATACGGCATTCCAGCCGCAATTTTTTTCTGAATATCCTTTCGCATACCGGTATTTTTGCTCAGCTGCTCTGCATACAATTCCGGATATCCGCCGCCGATCAACAGTCCATTCAGGTTTTCCGGAAGTTTTTCCTCATGCAATGGGGAAAATGGTACCAGCTCCGCTCCGAGGCTCCGCAGCAGATCCAGATTATCTTCATAATAAAAACAGAAAGCTTCATCCCGTGCTACGCCAATGCGCAATGCCGTATCCGTCCATGAATCCTGCGCCTGTTCTTTCGCCTGTTTCTGCACGGCATCCTTATATTTTTCCGGTAAAAACGTTTCCAGCGGTTTCCATGCCAGATCCGGTGCTTCTTTCGCCAGACGGATCACTGCGTCGAGATCCAGCGATTCTGCCAGAATCTGCGCCAGTTTTTCAATCCGCTCCTGCAGATCCGTCAGCTCATTCGGTGTCACAAGACCAAGATGCCTGCTCTCGATGACACAGTCTGTCACCTTTGGCACATAGCCCAGAACCGGTATCTCACACTGCTCTTCGATCAACGGTTGCAGCTGCCGGCACATAAATTCCGAGGTCTGGTTTAAAATAACCCCGCGGATATGGGATTCCGGTTTCATCTGTATAAACCCACGGATCAGCGCCGCCACCGACAGGCTCATGCCACGCATGTTCACTACAAGGATCACCGGGGTATCCGTCACATCCGCCAGATCCCAGGAGGAAGCCTCCGTGGTCACGCCGGCTACACCGTCATAAAATCCCATGACACCTTCCATCACCGCCAGATCTGCCGCCTGGGCCCGTGTCCCAAACAGACTTCTAGTGAGCTCCCGCCCGGTAAAATAGGTATCCAGATTCCGGGAAGGCACCCCCAGCACTCTGGTGTGAAACAGCGGATCAATGTAATCCGGTCCGCATTTAAAAGATGCCGGTTTCAGTCCTCTGTTTTTCAAAGCCTGCAGCAGACCGCAGGTAAGCAGTGTCTTTCCGCTACCGCTCCCCGGAGCCGCCAGCATAATACGCGGTATCTGCATTTGAAACCGCCTCCTTTCCGTTTTTTATATTTTTACTTTCTTTTTTACTCCATTTTTCCGCCAAATGCAATGATATACACCGGATTTTGTCCCATCATCAGATGATACTGCCCCAGTGGCTTTGCCTTTGCCACCGTAACCGCGGTAATCTCTGCATCTGAGATCTCCCATTCTTTCAAAAGTCCGGTGATCTCTGCCAGAGTTTCCAGTGCAATGCAGTTGATCACAATACGAACCTGTGGATTTTTCTCCCACAGTAATTCTATGATCTGCTGCATATTTCCGCCGGTGCCGCCCAAAAATGCATGGGTCGGTGCCGGAAGTTCTGTAAGAGCCTCCGGTGCTTTTCCGTGGATCACCTGCAGATTCGGCACTTGAAATTTTTTCTGATTTTCTATAATCAAGTCTACGGCTTCTTCCTTTTGTTCAATGGCATACACCATGCCCCGGGCCGCCATATTGGCCGCCTCGATGGAAATCGAACCGGTTCCGGCTCCCACGTCGTATACCACGGAATCTGCACAAAGCTGCAGCTTCGACAAAGAAATACTGCGCACTTCCTCCTTCGTCATCGGCACCTTGCCACGGATAAATGCCTCATCCGGCATTCCGTGTGTGACCACACACTCCGTTTTTTTCTCCTGTTGCAATAATACCACACTGACTCCGGCTACATCATAGTTTAAAAATTCAACTGGCGTTCCTGTGGTAACCGTCTCATCCGGATAACTCAGATTCGTTCCAACGGACATCCGAAGTGTATCCATATCCCATTTCAAAAGTTCTTCCGCCAGACTGCGGATACTTTTTGCATCCGATGCCAGTGTAAACACCTTCTGATGCTCCTTTAACTGCGCAATCAGATTCGTCTGTCGTCCGTGAATGCTCGTCAGCTGCATGTCATCCCAAGATGTCTGCAGTTTTGCCGCAAAATACACACCGCTGGAAATACCGCAGATCAGGCGCAGTGGATAATCTGCCAACGCATCCGTCAATTTTTTCGCTCCGCTGTAAAATCCAACATCCCCGGATAATGCGATCACGATCCGCTGATATTCACTGTGGGTTCTGATATATTCCGCAATTTCCGTGCTCAGATACATAGAAACCATTTCCGGGAAAGTCTGACCTTTTTTCTCATCTGCCAGAGTCTTTCCTGCATCTTTTTCTCCCAAATTTTTAACGTTCCAGTGCTCCAGCCCTTCCCGCACGGCAGCAAGCATCCGCTTCGCGCCGATGACGCAGTCTGCCTGCGCACAGGCCTGGATGCCTTCCAGCGTCATCGTCTCCGGTGCACCCATGCCGATGCCAAGCAGCGTGATCCGCTGCTTGCCCCCCGGCACGTTTCGCACCTGCGCCGTCTCTTCCTGCGGCCGTTCACCGGCCTCCTGCAGGATCATTTCTTTCACTTCCTGCAGGGAGTAGCCGGTCTCCTGCGCCGGGCGCAGGATCACCACGCAGGTTGCGCCCACATCCTGGGCCGCCTGCACTTTATCCGCAAAGCCTCCGGCCGCTCCGGATTCCTTCGTCACCAGGAATCTGGCCTTCGTCTCCCGGAGCATAGCTGCATTCAGTTCCCTGGAAAAAGGTCCCTGCATGCAGATCAGCTGCTTTTTGGACAGCCCGATCTGTTCCGCCACCGGAAAGACCTCCGCCTGCGGGAGTACCCTTGCATACACACGTTCCATATCCGAGATCCGCTCCGCCACCGTCGGCAGTTCTTTCAGCCCCGTCGTCAGGAAAATCCTTCCTTCCTGTGCTTCCAGCCAGTCCGCCGCTGTCTCGCAGTCCGGAAATGTCACGATATGCTCAAAGGCTGACAGATCCAGCTGTTCCCGCAGCAGGCGGACATAAGGCTGTCCCACAGCCGCACAGGCGCGCTTCACATTCCGGGTTACCTCCACCGCATGGGGATGTGTCGCGTCAATGACGCTTTTTAATCCCTGCGGCTGTAACCCGCGAATGCACGCCTCCATCTGACTCTGATCCATCCTCCCGGTATGGATCAGAATCTCATCGGAGGGCTCCAGCAGTTCTTCCCCGTAAGCCGTAGCCACGCAAATCTGCGCCCCGATATGATGTTCCTTTAAAAATCCGGCCAGCTGCCGTCCCTCACTGGTTCCGGCAAACACCAGATAACTTATGTTTTTCATAATCGATATCCTCTCGGTGTCACCATGCACCCGTTGATCTCCTTCGTCTGGGAATTTCCGATAAATACAGTGGTAAACATGTCCACTTTCGCATTTCGCAGTTCTCCAAGCGTGTAAATCTCCTTATGTTCCCCTTCCCGGCCGATCTGGCTTACCGTCGCGCAGACCAGGCTTTCCGGCTGATATCGAAGCACCAGATCACATGCTTTCTGCAGATAATCATGACGTTTTTTGCTGGAAGGATTGTACAGACAGATGACAAAATCCGCCTCCGCTGCCGCCAGCAGACGTTTCTCGATCTTTTCCCATGGTGTCAGAAGGTCGCTGAGACTGATCACTGCAAAATCATGGATCAGCGGTGCGCCCAAAACTGAGGCTCCGCCAATGGCTGCCGTCACACCGGGAACACATTCCACCTCTACCTCAGGAAATTCCTGTCCGATTTCCAGCATCAGTCCGCTCATGCCATAAACCCCGGCATCTCCGCTGCAGATCATGGCCGTTGTCTTTCCTTCTGCCGCTTTTTCAAAAGCCATTCGGCAGCGCTCCACTTCCTGTTTCATCGGTGTGGTTAAGAATTCCTTTCCCGCAAAATGCTCCCGCACCAGATCCACATACACTGTGTAGCCGATGATGACATCACAGGATTCCAGTGCCTTTGCAGCGCGGATCGTCATCTGTTCATATGCTCCCGGTCCGATTCCTACTACATATATTTTCTTCAATGTTATTTCCTCTCTAATAATGTGAACGCCTCCATTGATTTTGTCTTTCCGGCTAACAATCGCTCGTCAAGAAAAAATAAATTGGAGGCACATGTACGTTATGTTGACATGCTCCCACCACTTAAATTATAGATTTTGAAGTGGGTGCTTCCTGCTCAATGGCTCTGCTGATAAAAACGGAAATGTGATCATTGCCACGGTCACTCCATTTTCTGCCTGTTTGTGGCAGATCCAGCATGGATGCGCCTGTGCTTCCTCCGGCAACGCCGCAACCGCTGCCCGCTCACACACATTTCCGACTCCTGTCGTTTTCTTCACAAATTCAGACTCTGCAAAAGTTCCCGGAACCTGTTGCAGTAACTCTGTGGAAAACGTTTCAAACGGAACTTTCCACTTCTTAGCCAGCTGTAAAATTCCTGCTTCCCCTGCTTTCAGATCAATGGAAACGATTTTTGCTATACTTTCCACAGCAACGTGATAGTTTTCCAACACCTGCTGTACCTGTGTTTCCACTTCTGCCGGATCTTTGCCTTTCCGACAGCCGATTCCAAGGATCAAGCACTTCGGTACAAGCCGCAGCACATGCTCCGGCCAGTGATCATACACAGAAACGACGATTCCACCGATCGGCTCTGCCAGCCGTTTTCCGGCTGCTTCCCGAAAAGCCTCCTCTGTCGCTGCCACACATAATTCTTCCGGAACGTTTTCTATCTGCTGCTGTTCCACATAAAACGGCAGTTTTTCTCCGGCAACAATGGCTGCTGCCGCATATTTTGCAAGTTCCCGATCCGCAATGTACAGCCCCTGTTTCTTTGCCCATACATCAATGGCAAGGCGTCCATTGACATCGGAAGCCGTGGTGATCACCGGGTCTGCCCCGATGCGCTCCGCAAGCCACGCAGTCCATGCATTGCCACCGCCCAGATGTCCGGAAAGCAGCGAGATCACATGACACCCCCGCTCGTCTGCCACCAGCACCGCCGGATCACTGTATTTATTGTTGACATACGGTGCAATAGCCCGCACGGCGATGCCACAGGCTCCGATAAAGATCAGCACCTCTGAGGTGGCAAACACTTCCCCGCACCAGGATTGCAGCCCGCCCTTTACCGGCTGCAGACCTGCCCCGGCATAGGTTTCTGCAATCTGCGTTTTTCCACTGTATAACGTAACTTCCGCCTGTCTCTGCTGCATCAGCACTTCCCGCATCCGCACAGACAGCTGATAACCAGCCTCCGTAAAGGATATGATTCTGACTCTTTCCATCGCTTCTTCGCTTTCTGCTACTGTTTTGCTTTTCTGAATTCTGTCGTAAACTCCGGATGATACAATTCGGATCTGGCGTAACGGGTATGGGTCACCGCCTCACCGATGATCATCAGCGCTGTTTTTGTAATGTGATGCTCCGCTGCGGTCTGTGCCAGCGTACCTACGGTGCAGATATATTTTTCCTCCTCCGGCCAGGTTGCCTTATACACAATGGCCGCCGGTGTATCCGCGGTATATCCACCTGCGATCAGCTCTGCGGACAGCTCCTTCAAAAGCCCGGTACTCAAAAATACGACCATGGTCGCCTGATGCGCCGCAAAAGACGCAATGCTCTCCCGGTCAGGCACCGGCGTCCGGCCCGCCATGCGCGTAATGATCACACTCTGGGAAACATCCGGAAGGGTATATTCCAGATTCAGCGCTGATGCCGCACCGCAAAAAGAACTGACTCCCGGACAGCTTTCATATGGAATCTGCATCGCATCCAGCCGATCCATCTGTTCACGGATCGCGCCATAAATACATGGATCACCTGTATGCAGCCGCACCGTCATTTTCTGCTCCGCATGGGCTTTTTCCATCACTTCCAGTACTTCTTCCAGTGTCATGGTCGCACTGTTATACACTTCACAATCTTCTTTTTTGTATGATAATAACTCCGGATTTACCAGAGATCCGGCATAAATGATTACGTCTGCCTGCTCTAACAGTCTCATTCCACGCACCGTGATCAGATCCGGCGCTCCGCTTCCCGCACCAACAAAGTAAACCATCTGTATGTCCTCCTTCTATATGCACTTATCTTAACGCTCTGCCAGCAGATTTTCCAACAATTCTTCCACCAGTGTCGTCCGTCCCAGTTCTCCCATGGCATTCGAATACAAAATCGCACCCATTTTCAGCTGGCCTCTGGCCCTGTGGTTCAGATAATATTCTACTTTTTCTGTCATCACACGCATGGTGCCTTCCCAGAATGGGGTCTGTTTCAGGATTACAAGTCCTTCATCCGTCGTAACCCCATCCAGTATCGCATTGGCAGTCTTCACATCCGCTCCCGCACGCAGGGCACAGGCCGCCAAAATCTCCATACGGGCATCCGCATCCCTGGAATGGGTGTTCATAATACCTCCGGCAACCTTGATGAATTTACCGATATGCGCCACGAACAGGATTCCTTTCAGTCCCAGATTCACCGCAAAATCAATAGTCTGTCCAACGTAATTACTGCATTTTACCGCCTCATCTGCCTCAAAAGGAAAATGCCCGGACAAATACTGCAGACCATAGTTTCCCGGAGCCACCAGCAGATACTCTTTTCCACCGGAAGCCTTCTGCTTCATCTCCACCTCAATACTGGAGATCAGCGCTTTTTCACTCATCGGCTCCACAATTCCACTTGTCCCCAGAATAGAAATGCCGCCCTGAATGCCAAGTCTCGGATTAAAGGTTTTCTTTGCAGTGTCTGCTCCTTCCGGCACACGAATGCACACGCTTATCCCTCCGGAATATCCATATTTTTCGCAGACTGCCTGCACTTCCTTCTCGATCATGCTCCGTGGCACTTTATTGATGGCGGGTGCTCCGATGGGCTGTTCCAGTCCCGGAAGGGTGATCGTTCCAACACCTTCTCCGGCTGTGATTCCAACGACCACGCTGTCTGCAGTTTCCTGCTCTTCATGCGCAAATACCTGCTGCAGTTTTTCTGCCTCTTCCACTTCGCACAGACATACATCGGCATACACCAGAAGGCCGCTGGTCACATCCGGATCATCTCCGCCGTCTTTGCGGATCGCACAGGAAACCATATGCTCTTCCCGCACCACATCCAGCACTTCCAGCCAGATGCGGATGCCCTTCGGGGTCAGAAGTTCCACCACCGGAAGTTCTTCCCGGTCAAACAGCATCGTTGCCGCCGCCTTGGCCGCCGCTGCCGCGCAGCTTCCCGTCGTATAACCAAATCTCATTTTTTTATTGTCTTTGATAATGAAATAATCTTCCAGTCCGTTTTTCATCTCATCTGTGCTCCGAATCAGTTTTCTATCTCTCTGCTACTCCTTCTATTTTGAGAACTAGCTGGCTGTCGTTACGCTTCTTCCCCACTCTCCTGCGGATTTGTCTGCAGGAATGGAAGAATCTTCTCTAATGAAGGATTTTCCGCATCTGGCATCCACGCCGCTATGATGTCAATGGTTTCCTCCGGTCCGCCAAAAGGCACCGACACAAGTCTTCCCCTGGACTGCAGCGGAATCGACAGATACGCCGGCAAAATCGTCACGCCCATATTTGCGGACAGCATCAGCAGGATCGTCTCTACGTCCTCAATCTTTGCCACCACATTCGGATGATAGCCCCGCTTCCAGAATGACTCTATGATCCGCTTATCCTCACCGATCTCACTCTCCGGCGTGCAGGCCAGGATCAGGTTTTCATCCTTCAGATCCGTCCTTGTCACATACGGTTTCTGTGCCAGAATATGCGTTCTCGGAAATACTGCTGACATCCGTTCGGTGCTAATTTTGCGCACTTCCACATCCTGATAATAACGTTCCTCGAACATCGGCATCAGAACTACATCCAAATCCCCGTTTTTCAGCATTTTTAACAGCATAGACGGACTCTGGCTCGTAAACTTCATGGCGATATTCGGATATTTCTCATTGAAAGCCTGAATCTTTTCCGCCAGTCCCGTATTACCGATACCAACGGAAAAACCGATTTCCAGAGCACCGATAAATCCGCTGGAAGCCTCCCTTGTCCGCTCAATGGCCGTATCAATTCGTTTCAAAATCGAAGAAGCTTCTTTTAAAAACACTTTGCCCGCCGGTGTCAGCACTACTTTTTTCTTAGTACGCTCAAACAGGCTCACACCAAGCTGTTCCTCCAGCGCCTTGATCTGCTGGGTTACCGCGGTCTGGGAAACATACATGGTTTCCGCTGCTTTGGTAAAATTCAGTTCATGGGCCACCGCCAGAAAATATTCCAGTTGTCTGCTGTTCATGTTTATTTCTCACCTTCCGGTTTGTTGTATTTGATATAGCCCGGATGTCTGCCCGGGATCTTGTATCCATTTTGACGCAGATCCATCAATCCGTCAATCTGATCCTGCGGCATATCCGGTGCACCACCCAGTAAGTGAATATACAGAGAAGTCTTTGCGTACATCTCCAGTGACTCCATGCGGAAATAAGCCCGGGTCAGGCTGTCTCCTACGGTCAGTGCTCCATGATGAGCCAGCAGAATCGCATCATGCTCCTGCAGGTAAGGTGCGATGGAATCTGGCACTTCATCTGTGGACGGCTTTGCGTATGGCGCAATCGGAACCGCACCGAGGTTTACGATAAATTCCATCACCTGATAGCCATCCAGCGGACGTCCCATGGATGCAAATGTTGTGGCGATCGGCGGATGCGCATGTACCACTGCCTTCACGTCCTCACGCTCTTTATAACAACGGAAGTGCATTTTCATCTCAGAAGAAGGTTTGTATCCTTCCGCAGCGGAGATCACGGTTCCGTCCTCTTTCATGTGTACTAAGATCTCCGGTGTCATTGCTGCCTTGCTCACGCCTGACGGAGTACATAAAAACGTGCCATCCTCCAGTTTCACAGACACATTTCCGTCATTTGCTGCCACAATTCCGCGCTGCCACATTTTATGGCAGACATCACAAATTTCCTCACGTTCTTTCATTGCATTTAATTCCATATCATATTCCTCACAATCTCTGGTAGTATTTTTATTTCTTAATGCCGCTTTTTCTGCGGAGTAAAATCCCGGTTTCTGCGTTTTGTCACAAAATAATTCAGGATCCCGCCACCCACGATAATGATGGCCGCCACCACTAGCACACGTTTGGCTGCCTCCTGCGGCAGCGCGCCTTTGCTCTCGATGGAATCCGCATAAAACGTCAGTGTATAAGCAATTTCATGGGGCGTTCCCATGGCTGTCGTATCCGCGATCACCGACATTTCCTCATCAAACGCCGTGATCGGGATCGTAAATGTGGAATAACCGCTCTCATTTGTATTTTCATTCAGCAGTTTTTCTCCGTCCACGATCATATAATCATAGTTTGAACTGCTCCACTGCAGTTTGGCATATGCTTTTCCATCTTTCACGATAAATATCGTTGGTGAAACCACGGTTGCTTTTCCGCTTCCACCTTTCAGCGTCACGTCAATGGCATATTCGCCGTCCTCTTTTTCCACGGAAAGAGGCTCCGCCTGCGCGTTTCCACACAGCAGGACACCAAACAGCAGTCCGCAGCATAAGCCAAATAACGGACGAAGCAGCTTTTTCTTAAACATATCTATTCTACTCATTCCGATGTTTCTTCCTTTTCTCTAACTTACAAATTTTTCCTTTTATAAATAAACCAGAAGGAAAGGAACAAAAATACGACCAGATAGATCACCAGGATCAGAATCCCGATCGGATTGATGGCTTCCCCCTTCGCAATGCTTCGGATCATGGCACTGGTCTGGGATAACGGCAGCGCACCGATCACCTGACGAATGCCCTCCGGCATGTTGTCCATGGCAAAAAATGTATTACACAGATAGGACATCGGCATAATCACATAATTGGAAAACCGCGGCACATCCGTATGGTTTTTCGCAATAAAGGAAACCACAACACCGATCGTAGAAAATACTGCTCCATTCAAAAACATGATCAGGAAGGAAAAGCCGTTAAATATCAGTCCTGTTCGGATTGGCAGGATCAGCAGCATGATCACGCCTCCCGCATACAATCCACGCAGGCTTCCCGCAATGACCTGTCCCACAATAAACTGCCACAGAGGCGTCGGAGAGATCATCACCTGATCAAAGGCTTTTTCGTACAATCTCTGTACATTCAGGTTCTGCGCAATGGCGTTAAAACTTCCCGTCATAGTCGTCAGTGCCACCACACCCGGAATCAGGAAATTCAGATACGGCTCTCCGTGGGAGACCATCTGGATTCCCATTCCAAATACGATGAGATACATCAGCGGCGCGATCATGGCTGCCAGGGTGATCTTATAAAAATCCCGGCGAAATTCTGTCCATTTTTCCCATAATACAGTTACAATTCCCATCTTTACTGCCGCCTCTCTTTCCGCTCTGCCCGTGCCACAAATACATCTTCCAGTGTGGTATTGCGCAAAGCAGTCTGACCGGTGAGCCTGCTTAAATGAGCAATCGCATCTTCTCTGTTTTGGAAATAATGGCTCTTTAAGCCATCCTGGGTCATCTCATCCACCGCAAAATGTCCCAGCTGTTCCACCATTTTCTTCGGTTCATTCACTTCTTCTAAATGCCCGCGGTCCATAAACGCCACACGCTGGCACAGGCTTTCCGCCTCTTCCATATAATGTGTGGTCAGAAGGATCGTCAGGTTATGGTCATTTAACTGTCGCAGCAGATTCCACATCTGGCGGCGGGAAATCGCATCCATTCCCGCGGTCGGCTCATCCAGCAGCAAAATCTCCGGCTCTGTCAGAAGTGCCCGACAGACCATCAGCTTCCGCTTCATACCACCGGAAAGTTTTCGCACAGTTCTGCGTCTGAAATCGATCAATCCGCAAAATTCAAGCAGCTCTTCCGTCTTTTCCTTAATCTTTTTGCGGGGCATAAAATACAGCCGCCCCTGATATTCCATCACCTCGTCCATGGTCATATCCTGGCGCATGGAGTACTCCTGGGTGATCACGCTGATCTTACGCTTCAGTTTCGGATTTTTACGTGAAAGGACTTCTCCGTCTATCCGGATTTCTCCAGCCGTCGGAAGCAGCAGCGTGGACATCAGACTAATGGTCGTAGTCTTTCCCGCTCCGTTTGGTCCGAGCAGTCCGAAAAACTCTCCGGTCTCAATTTTTAAATTCAGATCATCCACAGCAGTGAACGTATCAAACTTCTTTGTCACATTGATCAGTTCTATCATTTTCCAGTCTCCGCATCTTTCGCAATGATCAGGGAATAATAACCCGCATCATCCGGGATTTCCTCTACGCTGCGGTATACATGTTCGGTCTCCATGCCACAGTTTTCCACCATGGACACCTGTTTTCTGGTCTCGCGCAGAATGTCTTTCACCTGTTTCATCTTTTTGCCGGATTTCATGAACACATAGTTGCCATCCGCATCCGGGGTATCACCGAGACGATGAACTGCCGGCACAATATGCAGTGTCTGATTCCATTCCACCAGCGGCTGATTGGTTCTGGCCGCAGCCGCGCAAAAAGAAGTGATGCCGCTCACCAGCGCCGTCTGATAACCATCCGCTTCCACCCGCTTCTGCAGATAGGAAAATGTGGAATAAATCGTCGGATCGCCAAGTGTCAGAAATACGATATCTTGTCCCTGATCCAGCACATTCTCCAGCGCTTTTGCGCCTTTTTTGTGATTTTCTTCCAATTCTTTCGCATCGTGTGTCATCGGCATATAAATAGAAAGCAGTTCTTTTTCTGCCAGCTCCGGCACCGCCTGCACTGCGATCTTATAAGCTACCGTCTCTTTCGCGTCTGCTCCAGGCACCGCGATGACCTCTGTCTCCCGAATCATTCTGACCGCCTTTAAGGTCATCAGTTCCGGATCTCCCGGTCCTACACCTACTCCGTATAAAATTCCTCTCATATATGAATTGCTCCTTTTCATTCTAAACTATTAAAATTATTACCAATTCAAGCAATGATTCGCCATCTGCTCACTCTGCTTACTCATAACCAAATGACTACTATATTACTTGATTGGATTAAAATGACATTTCTTTGATAAAAATATCTCCAAATGCCGCATGTGTGGACAGTTCCACATAGCGCATCTCCTTCTGCGCCTGCTCCATCTTTGCTCTCGCATCTGCCGACAAGGCCGCAGACACCGCACCCTCTCCGGCCGCATTTCCGACGGAACGTGTGCACCTGGTCAGTTCCTTCGGAATCAGACCGATCGCTGCCGCACTTTCCTTATTTAAAAAGCTTCCAAAACCGCCGGCCAGGATCACTTCTTTTACATCTGCCTTTGAAATTCCCCGTTCTTCCAGAAGAATCTGAATTCCCGCAGCGATGGGTGCTTTCGCAAGCTGAATTTTTCGGATATCCGCCTGTGTCACCCGCACCTGCTCCGTCAGGCAGATGCATGGAAGTCCTTCCGCTTCACCGATATATTTTTTCCAAGGCTTTGCTGCTTCCTCCACCGTACACAAAAGGCCGGTTTCATCCATCAGCCCAAGCTTCAGACACACCGCCAGCGTGTCGATCAAGCCGGAACCGCAGATACCAACAGGTGTTTTATCACCAATACATGTATGATAAATCTCATCTTCCTCTATCCAGACTTTTGAGATTGCACCGGCTGACGCCGGCATTCCCATGGTGATCTCCGCACCTTCAAAGGCCGGTCCTGCCGCGGTGGCACAACATACATAATCTCCGGCTTTTCCAAGCACCATCTCACCGTTTGTACCAATATCCAGAAGCAGTGTCTCCTGCTCCGTGGTGTTCATTCCTGCCGCGATCACATCGGAAACAATATCACCGCCCACAAAACCAGCCACCGCCGGAATCGGATACACATATCTGCACCGGCTGATACCGATCCTGCTGCCCTGCATCATCGTTCCAAACTTTGACAGCGGCGTAAACGGTGCCCTTCCAATACTCTCCGGGGACAATCCGCAAAGCAGATGATCCATCACGGTATTTCCAGCCACTGCCAGCAGATCGACGGTTCCTGTCTGCTTCGCCTCCCGCATCAGTTCACCGATCATCTGATTGATCTGGCTGACGATCGCGAACTGCATTCTGCGAAGCCCTGCACCTTTTGCCGCCTGAATACGCGAGATCACATCTGCGCCAAAACTGCGCTGCGCATTCGGTGCGCTGACCGTTCCGAGCCGTTTTCCTGTCATTCCATCCAGCAGATGGCATACCACCGTCGTCGTTCCGATATCGCAGGCGGCCACCATTCGAAAGGTTCCATCCGGTGGATAAATCTCACAATCTCCACGCTCCGCAATCACGGAATGCTGCGCCTCATCCAGCACTACACACATTCCGTCTTCGCATAACGTCTGGCAGGCCAGCACCATTCCTCTGCCTTCCACGGACACCTGACATTTTCCGCAGGTGCCGTTTCCTCCACAGGGGGCCTGTACCTGCGTGATGCCAAGCTCCTGGAAAACCTTCAGCAGCGTTTCGTTCTGCCAGTTTCCGTTGTATACTTTTCTTTTATTTCCTGTTATTACTTCCAGTTTCATTCTATGTCTCTGTTTTCCTATATTTATACATACTGTTCTTATTTTAACAGAATATAACTATGGTAGGCAATTATATTCTTGTATTTTTTGTTTTTCTAAAAAAAACTGGAAGTTTTCTGAAAAAAGTGTATACTGGTAAAAAGGCATTTGCCGAAATTTGCTGATAAAAACAGTAACATCAGTATTTGTATATTTTTATAAGGATAGGGAGGAAATGACCGGCCGCCGGTCAATACTGATACTATGAGATCATTAAATCTGACATTACTCACTGATTTATATGAGATAACCATGATGCAGGGTTATTTCAAAGCGCAGAACCAGGACGTGGTTGTCTTCGACGCTTTTTACCGTGAAAATCCATGCGGAGGCGGTTATGCCATCGCCTGCGGACTGGAACAGGTCATCGACTACATCAAAAACCTTCAGTTCTCTGCTGACGATATCCGTTATCTCCAGAGTCTGAACATGTTTGACGAGGATTTCTTAAAATACCTCAGCACATTCCGCTTCTCAGGAAGCATTTACGCAATCCCGGAAGGAACTGTGATCTTCCCGCGTGAGCCATTTATCAAAGTGATTGCCCCGATTATGGAAGCACAGCTGGTGGAGACAGCAATTTTAAATATTATGAACCACCAGAGTCTGATTGCCACAAAAGCAGCCCGCGTCTGCTATGCAGCACAGAATGACGGTGTCATGGAATTCGGACTTCGCCGTGCACAGGGACCCGACTCCGGTATTTACGGTGCCCGCGCTGCTGTCATCGGTGGATGTTGCGGAACATCCAACGTACTTGCCGGACAGATTTTCAACATTCCGGTAAAAGGGACCCACGCACACAGCTGGATCATGAGTTTCCCGGATGAGTACACTGCATTTAAAACATACGCAGAATTATATCCGGATGCCTGCATTTTGCTGGTAGACACTTATGATACCTTAAAATCCGGTATTCCAAACGCCATCCGCGTGTTCCAGGAAATGAAAGATGCCGGTGTGGAACTTCATAATTACGGTATCCGTATGGACAGCGGTGACCTTGCTTACCTGTCCAAAAAAGTTCGTAAAATGCTGGATGAGGCCGGATTCCCGGATGCGATCATCTCCGCTTCCAACGACCTTGACGAATACCTGATCGAAACTCTGAAAATCCAAGGTGCAAAGATCACTTCCTGGGGTGTCGGCACAAGCCTGATCACTTCCAGAGACTGCCCGGCTTTCGGCGGTGTATACAAACTTGCTGCGATCCGCAATGCGGACGGCAACTTCATTCCGAAGATCAAACTTTCCGAAAATACAGAGAAAGTTACCAACCCGGGAAATAAAGAAATTTATCGTATTTATGATAAAGAAACAGGAAAAATCCGTGCAGATCTGATCTGTCTGGAAGATGAGACCTTTGATGAGAAGGAAGATATGGTGCTCTTTGATCCAAATGAGACATGGAAACGTACTCGTCTGGCTGGTGGCACTTACACCATGAGAAAACTGCTGGTTCCAATCTTCGAAGAAGGAAAATGCGTTTATACTTCTCCGAGTGTTATGGAGATTCAGAATATCTGTACACAGGAAAAGGTCACACTTTGGGATGAGAATATGCGTTTTGTAAATCCGTCTAAGGTGTATGTGGATCTTTCAGATAAGCTGTACAATATGAAACAGAAGGTGTTCAATGAATTGAGTGCGGTGAAATATCATGTGTAGAATGGTATAAAATTTAGTCTGTGAAAGCGCCAGTCAGCAATCTTACCTCTGCGCTAACAATCGCTTGCCGAGGAAAGATTGCCTGACTGGCGCTTAATTTACTTTTTCATATAATGCTATACGTGATACTTTTCTTTGACTGAACCAATAAATCCGACAAGTTCTACATTACATTTTTCTTTTATAAGTATCACTCCTTGATTCATTCCAGTCAAAATATATATATTCGTATCTGTAATGACAATTTTATGTATTTTGCTATACAGTATTTTTACAGATCCTGCATCGCTTTTTTCTTCTAAGCAATCTTCATAAAACAAATAGTGATTTTGGCTGTTTTGCATTATTTTATTTGAATCCCATGAGCGTTTTACCGCCCGCTTCTGTAAAATAAATGCACTGGAAAAACCTACCACCAAAATAAGCACTGCCAGAATTACCGGCAGATACATATGCACATAAAGTAAAAATACTGATCCCGCAACTATTATAATCGAACAAATATATCTTAACTTTTTATTCTGCGCATTTTTCTGTACGACTTTAGAAAATTTCTTATATTCTTCCCAAGTCAGAATACTTTCTGTTTCATACAATACATGGTCCATTTTTCTTTCTCCTACTGCAATATTTTAACAAACTTTTTGAACATGTGCCATGACGTAAGGGGAATTGTGTTGTTTTAAACACAACGTAAAAATAAGGGACTCTGGCTATTTTTTCTCAGCGAGCGATTGTTAGCCGCGGAGACAAAATCGCAGAGTCCCTTTTCATGGCTAATATATAAAACCACACAATTCCCCGAAACAAGAACTAATTAAAACCAATGACCTTTTGGGAAATTTTATAAATAGCCAATGACAATTTTCTGCCACCTTTTCCCGGAAGGTTTAATGTCCGTCCCATAATACGTTTTCTGAGTCTATGGAACAATCGAATATCTGTATCTTTGATATATGTCCAAAGTTCCCGTTTTTTCTCAAGATTTTCTTTCGTACCGGATTTTAAAAGCATTACGGTTGAGATCACGGTAATGATCTCCAGATAATTCAACATATAATGGCGCAAATGGCGGTCTGTTATTTTCCACAAATCATAGGAATCCACCATGATCTTATTGACCTTGATCTGCTGGTCAATGTTTTTGATCATATTTTTCTCGTTGACGGACTGATCGTCTCTGCCGATATAATAACGGTAAAAATCCACATCCAGATAATACATTGTCTTCACATATGGCAACGGCACATACACAAACAGATTATCCACATAAAAAGTATGCTTCGGCAGCACTAGATGGCAATCCCGCAACAACTGCGTCCGATAAATCACTGAATGCATCAGTATGTATTTTCCGATCTTAAAATTTTTCGTTTCTTCCCAGCCAAAAAGCTGTCCCTGTGGAAGTATGTTATGATAACGGGTCACAGATTTATGCTTTGCCCCTTCTTTTTCGTATACAAAATTGCTGATCATCATATCCAGCATGCATCCGGCAGCGCACAGATTATGTAACGTATCCAGGATCTGACGATAACTCTCCGCATCGACCCAGTCATCACTGTCCACAACTTTAAAATACAAACCGGTGGCATGATTCAGTCCTGCGTTCAGGCCAGCTCCGTGTCCTCCGTTTTCCTGATGGATCACCCGGACAATGGACGGATATTCCTTCGCATACTCGTCTGCAATCGCGCCTGTGTTATCGCTAGAACCATCATCCACGATGATAATTTCCACGTCTTCTCCGCCCACCAGCAAAGAGTCTACGCAGCGGCGCATATAGTCCTGTGAATTATAACAGGGCACGGTAAATGTTAATAACTTCATACAAGAATTTTCCCCTTTTCCTATTTATATGCAGGTCAAATCAAATCCATCGAACGCCGGGCGTACCCTTCCGACCTCTATATGCCGGCAACATCTTTTTGCATTTGATTTTTCTTTTTATTTCTGATACATCTTTCCTCTTAGTATACATCACGAATCTGAAAAAATTAACTTGTTTTTTCTAAATTTTTTCTTACGTTTTACCTATATAATTTTGTAAAAATCCGGCAAACAGGTTCTTCATAATTTGTTCACATTTTATTTGCAAAAAAAACATACTCTCCACATACGAAAGACACAATTTATCTCTATACTTCTAACTGTAAGATAAATAAAGATCTTACACAAAACAACTTAGAAATTTTCAATTTCTTTTCATAAATCTTTTTCATGTATAGCCGGTGCCTACGCATCGGCTCCTCTTTTTATTTTTCCAGTTCACTCATACAGCGCAAAAAGCTTAACAAGCATGCTCGCATGGTTGGAAAGCTTTTTACCTGTATGAAGGGAGCGCCGTCTTATGAGCAAAAATAGATGCATCGCAGCGGAGAAGCCCTGTAAGGGGCGTTTTGCGAATGGCGCGGGTGAACTGCTCACTACTTCTCCTCAAACCTTTCATTTCCAAGCCGAATGTTCATATATTTTGTATATGCCGCAAAAGCCGCCGGTATCGGATACGCCTCCTCGGAATGTGCCGCCTCCACAAACAAAAGCCCTGCTTCTTCTCTGGTCAGTGAATCCACTTCCACCATATAGCCCTGCATATGCCATTCCACATGGGAAAAAATATGTTTCGCATCTTCCAGTTTCTGGATCCTCATCGGATGTAAATGCATTTCCTGCACCACATGCAGTGCTTCATCCTCGGAAAGATTTCCCAGTTCATTCGGAAATTCATACAATCCGGCCAGCAGTCCCTTTTTCGGTCGTTTTTTCAAAACCACACGCTCTCCGTCGCGGATCACAAGTACGGTGCGGTCTTCGATTCTTCTGGCTTTCGCCTTCTTTTTCACCGGAAATTCCTGCCAGAGTCCTCTTTTTCGCGTTTCACAAAAATCATACCATGGACATTTTTCACACAATGGTTCTCCATTTGGCACACAGACAATGGCTCCAAGTTCCATAAGTGCCTGATTAAAACTGCCTGCCCGGTCTTTCGGAATCACATCCAGAAGTGCTTTTTCCACCTTTGTTTTTACAGACTGCTTCATAATATCCGAATCATCCGCGGACACACGCATTAAGATTCGCAATACGTTTCCATCCACCGCCGGGACCGGAATTCCATATGCAATAGAAGCAATCGCCCCCGCCGTATAGCTGCCGATTCCTTTCAGCAAAAGCAGTTTTTCATAATCTGCCGGCAGCGTTCCACCGTACTTTTCCATCACGGTCTGCGCCGCGATCTGCATATTTCGTACTCTGTTATAATATCCAAGACCTTCCCACAATTTCAGAAGTTTCTCTTCCTCACATTCTGCCAGGTCTTTTACATCCGGCAGTACCGTCATAAAACGTTCAAAATATGGCTTGACCGCTTCCACCCTGGTCTGCTGCAACATAATTTCAGACACCCAGACACGATACGGCGTGGCAATGGACCGCCATGGCAGAGTCCGGGCATTTTTTTCAAACCAGGCCAGCAACGGCTCCACGATCTGTTCTAAGTCAAAATTTTCCAGCATTTTTTCTCTCCTGTTATGTTCATGCAGAATATTTTACACTCCTGCTCTTCTGTTATGTTCATGCAGAATATTTTACACTCCTGCTCTTCTATTTCCATTTTGTTCTTTTTTCCAATTTTAGGAATAACTTCAATCTACTTGCTGCGAGACACGCCCCATGCAGCACACGACATATTTTCTGTGCTGCTTGACAGTCCTGCAAAACAGAAACAATCTACTAATTTATATCTTTTAGCACTTTAACAGATTTTTTATACTTTTTCTACTGGCAAATCTTAGTTTTATTGTTTTCTTTTTAACAAATATGGTGTATAATCAGATTGTTAAGTAATGGTATTACATAATACATGAACTACCAAAACAGGAGGTATTTGAAATGAATAATTTACTTTTAGAAGTAGAAGGCCCAATCGCCGTACTTACCATTAACAGACCAAAGGCATTAAACGCACTGAACAGCGAGACTCTGACAGAGTTAAACGAAGTTCTGACAGAGATCGAAGGAAGAGACGACATCAAAGTTGTTATCCTTACAGGTGCTGGTGAGAAATCATTCGTTGCAGGTGCAGACATCTCTGAGATGGTTAACTTCTCTGCAGCAGAAGGACGTGCTTTCGGTATGAGAGCTTCAGAGCCGTTCTTTAAATTACAGAATATGCGTCAGGTTACAATCGCAGCTGTAAACGGTTTTGCATTAGGCGGTGGATGTGAGATTTCCATGGCTTGTGATATCCGTATCGCTTCTGAAAATGCATTATTCGGACAGCCGGAGTGTGGTCTTGGAATCATCCCGGGATTCGGTGGTACACAGAGACTTGCCCGCCTGGTTGGTATGGGACGTGCAAAAGAAATGATCTTTGCATGCCAGAATATCGATGCTGCTGAGGCTTACAGAATCGGTCTTGTAAACAAAGTTGTTCCGCAGGAAGAGCTGATGGCTACCGCTAAGAAATTAGCTGGTAAGATTGCTCGTAACGCAAGCTACGCTGTTGCAATCGCAAAAGCTGCTATCAACAACGGTTACGATATGGACATCAAGAATGCTGTTGAGTATGAAGCAAACCTCTTCGGTATGACATGCTCTACACATGATAAAACAGAAGGAATGACAGCTTTCCTTGAGAAACGTAAAGAGAAAAACTTTACAGATTTCTAAATCGAACAGGCTTTTAAAATGAAAATCTTATGATTTTCCGATAATCCAATGGGGGTGCCATCAAATACAAATACGTATTTCTGGCATCCCTACTTTTATAAACTATAAATGAGCAAATTTGAAAAATTGCACAAAACTATGCCACTAAGTTTAAAAACGACTCAAAATCATTGCTTCTTTTTGCACATTGAAAGAGAGACTGATATTTTTCCT
>CAVKTR010000023.1:0-39801 GCA_963659325.1 Dysosmobacter segnis | reverse complement strand
CGCTGTTCTCAATGAATCTTTCAAGGTTATTTCACTGTTCAGTTATCAAAGTTCTTTGTTGTTGTCTTTGCGACAGCTTTTATATTTTATCAAAAGCATTTGTCTTTGTCAACAACTTTTTTAACTTTATTTAAAAGTTATTTGTTTTTGTTGTGCCACTCACGCGACAGCTTGTATATATTATCATAAGCGCCTGTGCTTGTCAACAACTTTTTCCATTATTTTCAATTTTATTTCTCAGCCCTGTTTTTAAGGCAAAAAAATAACGGAGAAAGAGGGATTTGAACCCTCGCGCCGCGCGAACGACCTACACCCTTAGCAGGGGCGCCTCTTCAGCCTCTTGAGTATTTCTCCATATTTTTTTATAAAATTGATGCGCCGTAACGCTTTATCTACTATACAAGACCTTTTACTTTTTGTCAATAGCTTTTTTTAACTTTTTTAAGAATCCTGCAACTTCTTTTATTACATACTTTTACTACGAATTTTGCGACCAACTTTTAATCATATTGAAAACCTTATTTTTCACATAAACGCTCCTTCAAAAAGGTGTTCCTCTTCGTGACAGTCACATTTCTGATCGCATAGGACAATGCCTTTCTGGTTCCTACTATTACTAAGACCTTTTTTGCACGGGTGATGCCGGTATAGATCAGATTTCTCTGCAGCATCACATAATGGTTCATCAGAACAGGCATTACCACGATCGGATATTCCGATCCCTGCGCTTTATGAATCGTTGTGGCATAGGCATGCACCAGTTCATCCAGCTCCGATGCTTCATATTCTATGATATGTTGGTCAAAATTTACTTTCAATGTCCGCTCCTGCAGATCCACCGACTCCACGGTTCCAATATCCCCGTTAAAAATCTCTTTTTCATAATTATTGCGGATCTGCATGACCTTATCCCCAGCTCGGAACAGATATCCGCCCCGGCGCAGACCGTCTCCCTGAGGATTTAATGCTTCCTGCAATGCCAGATTCAGATTTGCCGCTCCGACAATTCCTTTCTGCATCGGTGTCAGCACCTGAATATGATTCCATGGTGTTTTGTAATAGCGCGGAAGGTTATTTTTTACCAGTCGGACGATTTCCTGAACTGCTTCCTCCGGATCTTCTTTTTCTATATAGAAGAAATCCGTATTTTTGCCATTGGAAATATCGGGAAATTTGCCTTCATTGATGGCATGTGCGTTCATAATGATCCTGCTGCTCTGGGCCTGTCGGAAAATTCTGGTCAGACGAACTACAGGAAACACGCCGGAATCAATAATATCCCGCAGCACATTGCCTGCGCCTACGGATGGCAGCTGATCGATATCTCCCACCAGAATCAAACGCATGCCTTCCGGTATCGCTTTCAGCAGCGCATTCATCAAAACCATATCGATCATAGAACACTCATCGATAATCAGAACATCTCCCTCCAATGGATTGTCCTCATTTTTCTGATATCCTTCCGGCGGTTTGCACTCAAGCAGACGGTGAATTGTCTTTGCCTCCAATCCGGTGGCTTCTGTCATACGTTTGGCCGCACGCCCGGTAGGAGCCGCCAGCAATATTTTCAATCCAAACGCACGGTATGCGGTAATAATTCCCTGCGTTGTCGTCGTTTTACCGGTTCCAGGGCCACCGGTCAGCACCATCACTTTGGAAACTGCTGCCTTGCGGATGGCATCTGCCTGAATCTCATCATATTCCATATGTACTTTTTCCTGAATTTTTCCGACATCAATGGACAGACTTTCGTTTCCTGTCTTCTGTCGCGCATCCATCAGCGCATGCCAGAGCCGGTCTGCCGCCGGCGCCTGTGCCAGACGTTTTAATTTGCCTGCCACGCCCACTTCCGCATAATAAAAGGCCGGCAGATAAATGGCTTTCATTTCTTCCTGATCTGTTTTATAATCTACCTTTTCACAAATCAGATCTTTATCTGCAATCATCTGGTCCAGCGTCATTACGATACTGGATTCTTCCGCTTCCAGTAATTCTGCTGCCTTCGCGATCAACTGCTCCTTATTTGCAAATACATGTCCCTCGTCTGCCAGATTGCTTAGTGTATACATAATACCACTGCGCAACCGAACGTAAGCCTCCTTCGCAAATCCAAGCTTTTGCGCAATTCCATCCGCAGTCTTAAAACCAATGCCCCAGATATCATCTGCCATCTGAAACGGATTTTCCTTCATTTTTTCCAGACTTTCGTTTCCATACTGGCGATAAATTTTTGCTGCAAAGGACGTGCTGACACCGTGATCCTGTAAAAATAACATAACGTTTTTGATCTCTTTCTGCCGCTCCCAGCTGTCCCGGATCATTTTGATTCGTTTCTTACCAATGCCGTCCACTTCCTGCAGACGCGAAATATCTGTCTCAATGACTTCCAGTGTCTCCGTGCCAAACTGCGCCACGATCTTTTTCGCATATTTCGGTCCAACCCCTTTGATCAGACCGGAACCAAGATATTTTTCAATGCCAAACACCGTGGCCGGAAGTGTTTCTTCCCAGCTTTCTGCCACAAACTGTCTGCCGTAACGGCTGTCCACTTTCCAGTTGCCGTAAATCAACAGCACCGAACCAACGTTGACATCCAGCAGACTTCCGATAACCGTCACCAGTTCTTTGTAACTTTTCACGGCACATTTGAGGACCGTGTAGCCATTTTCCGGATTTTGATAGGTAATGCGCTCCACCACTCCACGGATTTTTACCGTAAAATGTTGTGGACGCTGCTGGACTTCTACACCTTCCGACTGTGCGTTTTTCACCTGACCACTTTTTTCTGAATTATTTACCGAATCTGCGGACATCTGACCAACACTTTGATGCGCTACTTCTGCCTTTTTTCTGGCTTCCGCTAAACGTTTCTGATGAGCCTCACGCATTTCTGCCACCATGCACTCATATACTTTCTGGTTCATGTAACAGTCATTCAGCGCACGATGCGCGCCTTCTGATGAAATCCCGTAATGCTCTGCCAGATCTACCAGACGATGATGTTCCATGTTCGGTAAATGCTTTCTCGCCACCTGCAATGTGTCCACGTAATTATTCTGCGGGATTTCGCCAAAATACTGCTCGGCATCCCGCCAGATGAACTTCATGTCAAACCGCGCAATGTTGTGTCCAACTAAAACAAGTCCTTCTGCAAAGTCCAGAAACTCTGCCAGAACCTGAGAAAACGCCGGTGCCTCCGCAACCATTGCAGTTGTGATTCCATTGACTTTCGTCGCCCCAAATGGAATCTTCCGGCCCGGATTCACCAGCGTATTAAATTCATCCACCACTTTGCCACCTTTGACCTTCAGCGCTGAAATTTCAATGACTTCATCGTAGTTCGGAGAAATTCCAGTTGTCTCAAGGTCAAAGATGATATAGTCTGGTGTGTATTTGTTGATCAGAGTGCCTTTCTGCACGGACATGGTATCACTGCTTTCTGGTTCAGCATATATTTGTCAGCATAAATAAAACTTTTTCAATAACTTAATCTAAGATCAATGCATTTCAAATTTATGTCGAAAACCTTTTTTCGTATCTTACCATATCCATTTTTAAAGTACAATCATCAGTAGTTCATCCTTGCTATCACAAGAAAAATCGCAATTCCACATAGTATCAATGAAATAAAAATGGCAGGCAGTTTTCTTTTTGTCAGACGTGTTATCAAACTAATCAGCAGACAGATTCCAATTGCAGCCACAAAATATATTCCAACATATCCAATCCACCACAGCCACACAGGTATATTTACAGGAAACTGTGACAGATAGGTAATGCAATAGATTGACAGCCGCGTTCTTCCAAATGCTCCTACCGACCGGATTCTTATATATGCGATCACAAACATCACAGACATCAAAAGCAATGCATAGCATACCGTCACCATAAGCTTACAATGCGATACTTCCGCAGAACCTTTTTTTGAAATTTTCTGCATTGTGTCCATTCCAGTCGTATATTCCACGGTAAAAAAATCCGCACTCACAAGCGATAAAATAAAAATCAGAATTGCAACACCCGCAATGCGCCAGATTTTTCCTTCCGAGCCAAACCAGTGATTCCAGGTACACTGGTCTACATATTCAATCTGCATTTCCTCGTCTTCATAGCTCAAATTATTTAAATCATAATATTGTTCTTCTGCCTGTGCCAGCGCTTCCAAAAATGTATCATTTACGGTCAGTCTTTCCTGCGCAGCAACCAGTAATTCCTGACTGATCTCACCATTTATATACCGCTCCTGATATTGTTCCAGCTCTTTTGCATTATCCGACAAACGCTTCTTTTGATTTCTGAAATAGTCTTCCTTTTCCTCCGACAGTTCTCCCACCAGTTTCTCAGAAATTTTCCGATAGCTTCGCTCCACCGGAGTCAGCGTAACTGTCTGGAACGAAAACAACGCCGACTCTAATATGATAAAAAGAAGCAGAAAAACAATTCCTTTGCTTCCGATCAGAAACTTATAACATTCATGCTGCCACAATACATTTTTTGTTTTTTTCCTTTTCTGACGCCGAGAAGATAGTTTTACCTTCCCCGCAGATTTTGAACCTTCGCAAACCCGGGCAGTCTGCATCAGACTGGTTCCTGCATACAGACACAGACCAATAACGATCAGCCCAACTGCCAGCAATATCCATACACGATTCACCGACCAGCCCGCAACATTCAAATTGCTGTAATCAGAAAAAATACTGCATGTATCCCAGATTGCCGCCAGATTCATTTCCCTGACCGGCCAAAAAACAGATTCTGCTCCAATCATGCGATAACAAACTGCTTCCAGCAACGCAATCCCTGCTGCCAGACCAATGGTTGGAATCATTTTTCGAAACAATACTCCGATCAACATTACCACACACGCAAATGCAAATACTGCGAAAATCTTCCATACCAGCACCATAATGAAAAATTGCCATACGCTGATTCTGTAAGGGCTTGAAATATACCCGGCTACACTTTGCAAAGAACGTCCCAACGATCCAAAGCCGGAATAAAACAAACTCCGAATCACCGCGCCTGCGAAAAAACAAACCGTTATCCCGGCCGTTCCGCAAAACATTGTCAGCTGCTTTGCCACAATTAATTTTCCGGTACCATATTTCGTTGGCCGCAGCAGCTTAAAAATCCCATCTTCCTGCTCCTGCAAAAACAGATAACAGACAAATAACACAATCGCTGCTGCCAGAAAAAATTCTGTCCAATTATAATCAGTGGCCATACGAACACCGTCCGACGGTTCCTGACTAAGTTCAATTCCCTGCATGCGGCTGTAAACCTGACTTATTTTTTCCAGATTGCGCTGAGAATAAGAATTTTCATTTTGAAACAGTACATTTGATGATAATTCCTGTGACTGTTCCTCTACATATTCCAGCCAGGTTTCGTATGAAATATTATTTTCCTCAATCTCCGGCTTCGGCAAAAAAATCACATAACAGCTAAAGAGAATCAAAAGGATGATCCAGAACCATTTCCGGTAAAACAGTTTTTTCCATTCAAATTGAAAAAGCCTAAGCATCCTCCTGACCTGCCTTTTCTCCAAAATAATGCATGTACACATCTTCCAAAGTTATCTTTCTCTCTAAATTTTGCGTTTGCAATTCCTGAATCAACGTTTCTCCTGTATCTTTGCGAATAATATGTCCACTTTTTAACAGGATTAGCTCTTTTGCGATAGATTCCACATCGGAAATTACATGTGTCGCAATTAATATGATTTTGTCTGAAGCCACTTCTGAGATTAATTTTCTTACCAGAATTCGCTGTTTCGGATCCAATCCGGCAGACGGTTCATCCAAAACCAATATCTTCGGATCTCCCATCAGAGCCTGTGCCAAAAGCAGCCTCTGTTTCATTCCTCCGGAAAAAGTTCTGATTTTCTGCTCCGCATGCTCTGTCAGTTCTACTCTTTCCAACAGCCATTCGATTTCTTCCTCTGTCTGCTTTACGTCCATTCCTTTCAGCACAGCCATGTATTCCAAAAAACGCCGCGCCGTAAAAAAAGGATAAAAAATTTGCTGCTGGGGCATATACCCCAACAGCTTGCGATATTCCTGTCCAAAATCTGACACACTTCTGTCATTCAGCAAAATGTCCCCACTCGTCTGTGGCAGATTTCCAACCAGAATATTCATAAATGTACTTTTCCCGGCTCCGTTCGGTCCAAGCAGTCCGTAAACTCCGGGCGTCAAAGATAACGAAATATGATCCAGAGCCAGTTTCTCTCCATATGCTTTAGAAAGATTATATATTTTTAATTCCATCATACATCTCTTATCTATCTATTAGTATATAATAACTTGGATGCTCCATTACAGGAAAATGAATGCTGTGCTGCTATACTTGTCGCATTATATGCCAGTCCACTATAGCTAGCTGTAATACTTCCGCTAGCTCCTGTTACTGTTTTTGACTTCTTACTTCCTGAATAGACTGCTGAATTACTAAAACCAATTGATCCTTGTGCGCTTATTGTCTTGGATAAAGAATTAGCACTATATGTTCCATCTTTATACAAACTAATTTTAAATGACGTAGAAGCTTGTCCGCTTTTTCCAGATGCACTACAAGAAGCAGAAACCGTATATTTATTTCCGCTTGAATCTACAGCTACCACCGAAGCTGATCCGTCTCTTGCATTATTATCAACACTTTTTGTAGTTGCTTGTGCTGATAATGGTGTTAAAACCATCAGACCTGTCATCATCCCCATAATCATTGTTCTTTTTAACTTATTTAACATTTTTGTTCATACCTCCATACTTTTTCATAATATATTTTATATTGGCTATCAATTGACACCTCCTTCTGCCAATAAACGTTCTGCTTCCTTCAAATTTCCTGCATAGTAATCATCTTTTGACAAAATATAGACGCCATGATCATCCCCATTTACCATATCTCCTACAAAACGATCTTCCGTCTCTCCAAGAAAACGGAATGTAACATATTTTGTATCTTGATACAGCTCCTGGTTTTCTCCGGTTTCCAGATCATACGCTTTGATATCCGCATTCTCACCATCCTCGCAATAAGTCAGATAAATTATTTTATTTCCATCATGGACATAATTTCCTACCGTTCCAAAACTCATCATTGGCAATGCGCCATTATCAATTTCCAATAATTTATCCGGCGCATCTTTCTCCAGATTCCAACGCCAAAGTGTCAAATTCGTTTTTTGTATATCCTGACTATCTGCACTCACAGTTTCTGTATCCGAGGATAAAATCATATCACCTTCATACCAGCCCAGAATTGTATATGGTTTACTGTAGCTGTATATCATTCCATTTGAATCATATAATTTTTCATATGGCATTTTTGCAATCTCTTTTATTTCATTCGTATCACAATCTATCTCCAAAATAGAATAACTACTGTCTTCTAAATAGTATCTTGCATACTGCATATAAAAATCAGCCAATGATTCTTTCCATGTATCCTGTACATTTTCTTCCGGTAACGAATCCAAAAGCTCCTGTAATTCAGAAACAAACGTATCATCCGTTAATTTTTTCTGTAACTCCAATCCAGATAAAGCGCCCTCGGTCTCCTGTTTGGTTACAATTACCTCTGCACTACTGATCAAATTCAGTTCCAGATCTGTATCGGTATCCGTTCCTTTCACTTCTGCCAGCACATTTTTTTCACCTGTTTTCAAATCTATGGAAATAATCTGCTTTACCGTTTCCGGATTAGAAATAAATACTGTCGCATCAGAACTTTCTTCAAAATTTTCTGTTTCGCTGTACTGCACTCGAAAATATGCTTTTCCGTATGCATAATAGACATCTTCCAGTTCTAATGTCTCCATATACCACTCATCTTTATCAAATGCTTTACAGTCTATCGTCGCCAGAACTTTCCGATTTGTTCCGTTCATTGCCATTTGAATAAAATCTGCACTATTCGTTTCTTCGTCATACCGCAAAGCATACAAATAGCCATTATAAGCACCAAATCCACTGAAATGATCCGCATATGAGCCGCAACTTTGATCTTTATGTTTACAATTGGCCTTATCGCAGATGTAATAACTTTTTTTCGTTCCATAATCCAGGTACTTCATTCTTCCATTATCCAAATAGAAAATACCTGTTTTATTTACATCCAGATAATATGCCCCACTGTCATTTGATCCTCTTACAATCTCATTTGTCTCTATGGAAGAATTCACTTCGCTCATACTGCCATCACCTTGTCTTTTTAACAAAATCATAATTATACCAATTATGACAACTACTATAACAAGCAGTAAAATAGCTCTTTTTTTCCTTCTCTTTTTCATTTTCAATTACTCCGTTGCACTGACAAGTGACATATAAATACTCCGTGCTTCTTCTATGCTGGCTGCACTGCTGATCTCCAGCGTTTCTCCATTCTGTTCCCACATGATGCTAAAAGAACTTCCTTCTTCGATTTCCCAGTAAGTTCCATATTCACTTCCCCTTCTGGTTATGGTGCCTTCTGCATGCACCGTCAGTTCCTGATCACTGCCATCATTTGTATAATTGCTCAGCTGAAACAGCCATATGATATCGCCGTTTTCATTGTTCAGGCAGTACAATCGGAAGTCTTCGGATTCCATTTCTACTTTCTTCATCTGAATATTTTCCGGTAATCTGGAAAAATTCAGATCTCTCAGTTTCGCTTCCGATGAAGCCGTAAAGGAAATCGTTTCCGTCTGTGAAAATCCCCCTTTCAAAGTTGCCTGTACATCAGAATTTGTTCCCATGATCAGAATTGCACAGGCTATCATTGCTGCCATTGCCACATACTTTATTTTCTTTTTATTTACATGCTTTTTTTCAGTTTCTGCTTCCAACACATATTTATCGTCGATCCATGTCATTGCCCGAAACAATTTTCCATTTTCGTCCATGTCCGTCTCCTTTCTTCCTCTCCAGCTGTCCTACACATAAATGTCTTCTTTTTCCAGATATTTCTTCAGCTTCTTACGGATCCGTCCCAGTTTCACGGAAATATGATTGTTACTGTATCCAAAATTTTTCGCCAGTTCTTCCACCGAATCCGCATACCAGTATCGCCGCACAAATAAAATCCTGCTTTCTTTGTCCAATGTTTCCAGAAACTGATTCATGATCTCTGCCAGTTCCAGCTCATCATACTCATTTTTTGCTGTTGGCAGACACACATCCAGTTCTTCCTGTATCGACACGGTCGTTCCATGCCGCTTCTGCGAGGTGTGATATTCCAGCTTTTTCAGTGCCACATTTCTCGCAATTTTGCAGATATATGCCTGTAACGACTGTGGCCGCTGCGGTGGAATTGTATTCCACACACCCAAATATACATCATTCATACACTCTCTGGTGTCTTCCTCATTCTGATTTAAAATCCGGCTGATGAGCCTGCTGCATAACTTTCCGTAAGTTGTTTCCATATCTTTAAAGACATCCTCTGACCGTGCAAACAGCTTTTCTATCATTTGTTGCTCCAGAAGTTCTTTCTGCATTTCCTTCTTTTGTACTTCTCTGTGTTTCACGAACGCGCCCTCATTAAAACTTTACTTCAAAGGATCATCATCACTTTCTTATCTGTGATGTGCCCTTTCACTCTATAAGTACGATTTTAAACGAAAAAATGACATTATAGGAAAAAATTTTAGATACCAGAAATAGAAACATCTCTTCTTGAAACCACCTGTAGGTATCAGAAACATCTTTCACTCTATAAAAAATCAGAAATCGGGTCATCTTTTCCTGGCAGGCGATTATTAGCCGCCGGGACAAGATGACCCGATTTCGTATGTCTTATAATATTTTAAAAATCAAAAAATTTACTCATATCTCAGCGCATCAATAACTTCCATCTTTGCTGCTTTTTTCGCCGGATAAGATCCGAAGAACACTCCGATCAGCATAGAGAAGCACACTGAAAGTACGATTGCCAATACTGACGGATGTACATTCATAACAATGTAACCTGCATAATCGCGGTAATAACTGTTGATCAGCAACATTGCCACTTTTCCAAGAATAAATCCAAACAATACTCCAAACAGAATCCCGATAATTCCACCAATGAAACAAAGTACCACGGACTCGATCAGAAATTGCTGCTGAATGGCTTTATTTTTTGCACCTAATGCTTTTCGGATACCGATCTCTTTCGTTCGTTCCGTGATAGATACCAGCATGATATTCATAACGCCGACACCACCAACTATCAAAGAAATCGCCGCGATAAAAGAAATAGCCACTGTTACCACATTAATAACGGTATTGATGATTCCCATATCGGATGACATATTATAAGTAGACACCTGCCACTTTTCATTATTGGCATATTTATCTGCAAAAAAGTTCTGAATGTCACTGTCAGCCTGATCTTTATCTGCACCTGTCTGCAACAGAATACTGACGTAATCGTAACCGCTCGTTGTTTCTTCCGTACTCAGCTTATTAGCTGTGGTCACCGGAATATACATTGTCGTACTGCGGTCTTTTTCCGGAACTGTCGTATCCTGCTGCCCGAAAATTGCAGCGCTGTATTCATATACCCCCACCACAGTAAACTCGTAAGAATAGCCATCGCTTCCATTGTAGGTAATCTGCTGACCAATCGGGTCTTCATCACCAAAATAATTAGAAGCCATCGTATCTGATACAAGGCAGACGCGTTTTTCCTTTTTCTGATCCTGTTTCGTCAGATTACGCCCACGATAAATATTCAGCTTCGTATATTCCAGTTCTTCTTTTGTTGTCCCTGTAATTCCCACATTGGCATACTTATCACTGTTTTTGTAAATCTGTCCGCTTCCAAGAGATACAGAGATACCAAATCCGGCTATCTCATCCGGATAAGTTTCCTGAAGTTCATCCAGCATATTCTGGGTAATATAATCATCCTCTGTCATCTCCGGATATTCCCAGTTTTCCAGATCTTCACTGTTATCCGGATAAACAGCATCCACCATCACACTGATACTGTTTCCACCAATGGAATTTAACGTGGCATTCAGCGTTGACTTGATGGATGTTCCAATCGTAGTGATCGTGATCACTGCAGAAATACCAATAATGATTCCAAGCATGGTCAGCAGGGAACGCATTTTATTGGAAAGAAGGTTCTGAAAGGCTTCTTTGATATTTTCTATCAGCATAGAATGCCTCCTTTCCTGCGGCCTGACTTATCCGATCCATCACTCATTTTATTGTTATTTTGCATACTAAATCCATCATTTATTTTTCGTTCATCTGATAACTCATACCCTTTTTCTGTTTTTTTTCTGTCGGACACGATCATGCCGTCATTGATGGTGACGATACGTTCTGTCTCCGCTGCCAGTTCTTTGGAATGGGTGATCAGAACCACGGTTTTCCCCTGTTCTTCATGAAGCTTATGAAAAATATCCATGATCATGTGACCGGTCTGGGAATCTAACGCACCTGTCGGCTCATCTGCCAGAATAATGGATGGATCATTGATCATCGCACGGGCAATGGCAATTCTCTGTTTCTGTCCGCCGGACAGCTCGTTCGGGCGGTGTGTGGCACGGTCTGCCATTCCCACCAGTTCCAGCATCTGCATACCGATTTCTTTCGCATTTTTCGGTCTGTGCTCACTGTACATCAAAGGCAAAGTTACATTTTTTAAAGCATTGGCTCTCGGAATCAGATTAAAATTCTGAAACACAAAGCCGATTTTTTCATTCCGCATGATACTCCGCACAGTATCATCCATGCTGTTGACATCCTCCCCTTCCAGAAAATAATTTCCGGAAGTCTGTCGGTCCAGAATGCCCATAATATTCATCAGCGTACTTTTTCCGGAGCCGGATTCTCCTACAATAGAAACAAATTCGCCGCGTTTTACGTCCAGATCAATACCGTGAAGAATCTCCAGTTCGTTCGGTTCACCGATATAATATGTTTTTATAATTTTTTCCATGCGGATCATAATTTCATTTGACATGTATCAAAACCTCCATGATTAATCCGCAGTTACTTCAGAACTTACATCGGATGAAGCGTCATCTGTGTTTCCACTCTCATCCGTACCTATTTCACCGGTAAATGTATCTCCCTCAGAAATGGCAAAATCCATGATGACATAGTCACCTGCTTTCAGATCACCACCTGTCACTTCTGTATAATAATTGATTTCATCACCAACTGTAATCGTTTTCTTCACCGCTGTATAAGTGCCGTCTTTATTTTCTTCCGCACAGAGAACATAATTTTTTCCACTATCATCCTGCTGCACCAGATCATATGGAACAGCCAGTACATTTTTGCGGTCGTTCAGGACAACTTTTGCTTTTGCACTCATTCCACTGATCAGATCGCACTGCTCCAGTTTGATCTGAACGGAAAAACCACCGGTACTCGCAGAAGCAGATGTTGTCTGTCCGGTCTGCTCGGAAACCGGACTGGAAGCATTGTATACTTTTACTACTTTGATGATCTCACCGTTGATCTCCTGATCGTCCAGAGCATCGGAAGTAACGATGGCTTTCATGCCTTCCTGCAGTTTCAGGATATCTTTCTCTGTGACGCTGGCATTTACGATCATATCTGTATTGTTCTCAACAGTAACAAGTGTACTGTTTGCTGTATTTACATCACCAACGGAAATATTGACTGCCGTAACGATACCTTCGCTCTTACTTGTGACCGTACAGTCTGACAGCTGTTTTTTCAACTGATCTAACTGTGTCTGTGTATCACTGTTGTCTGTCTGGCTGTACTTTGCTGATTCAATACTGTTTTCAGCCGAATAAATAGCGTCATCTGTAGATGATTTTACACTTGTGTAATTGTTTTTTGCTTCTTTCAGGGCACTTTCCGCAGAAGTTACCTCACTTTTTGCACTGGCAAGCTGATCCTGAAGTTCGGAAAGTTTTTCCTGCAGACTTGCCTTTGTATCCTCATCAGAGGCAGCATTTATCTGATCTGCTACAGATTTTATCTGACCATTCAGCGCATTTACGTTATTCTGTGCCGTATTATATGCAGTCTGCGCACTGTTGATGTTTTCATCTGCCTGTGCAAGCTGGTTCTTCTGATCTTCTTTTGCCCGCTCTAATGCACGCTGATTCTGACTGTTTTCGTTCTCTTTTAACGCCGCTGCATTGGATAATGATTTTTCCAGTACATCGATCTGCTTCTGGATAGAATCTTTATCAAGCGTTGCGATCACATCACCCTCTTTTACCACATCACCAACCTGTACATTCACAGATGTGATTTCTGCCGCTGCGGTAGATGCATAGTTAATCTTCGTCTCACCGCTTACGGTTCCTGTCAGAGATATCGAATCGGAAAGATCGCGTTTGTCTACTTTTTCAAGCTGTATAATGTTGGTGGCCTCTGCTACGCTGGTTAATTTTCGTTTGGCTACGCCAACCAGTACAATAATTGCTACTACGATGATGACCAGGACAATCACCAGTTTTTTGTGTTTGAATTTCTTTTTCACTTCATTCCTCCCTGTGTTTTGCTTTTGGTGTCAGATCAGATTACATACATTATAAATTTTTCTAATCTGAGATGTTAATATTTTAAAAAATAAAACCGTAAAAAAAATGTATGAAATTCTTAATTTTTTTATAATAAAAAGAAATCAGAGACTCCTTCTGCAACCGCTAGTCGTTCGTTACCATCGTTTTGCTTCGGTTTTATTGCGCTCACTTCCAACTCCGATAAAAGCTGGTCGTTTCCCGCTCGCGCCAAACTCGCAAAACTCAGTCACTCGCTAAATCGCTTGTCGCAGAAGGAGTCTCTGATTTCTCTATTTACATATTGAAAATTTTTCCATAAATTTAAATGCACTTAATCGGCAACCGCAAATTCTTTGATTGCAGTTTCATACAGATTGTTTCCCTCAGAGTCTACAACCACGATAACCGGGAAATCCTCGACTTCAATCTTGCGGATTGCCTCTGCTCCAAGATCTTCGTAGCAGACAATCTCTGATTTTTTGATACATTTGGAAAGCAGTGCGCCTGCGCCGCCGATGGCTGCGAAGTAAACTGCTTTGTTTCGAATGACTGCATCAATGACTTCTTTGGTACGTTTTCCTTTTCCGATCATGGCTTTTTCGCCCAGATCAAGCAGACGCGGAGCATATTTGTCCATACGGCTTGCTGTGGTCGGACCTGCAGAACCGATTGGGCGGCCTTCTCTTGCCGGGGACGGTCCCATATAATAAATCGTGCAGTCTTTGATGTCGATTGGAAGTTCTTTTCCTTCATCCAATACTTCCATCATGCGTTTGTGTGCTGCATCTCTGGCCACATAAAGTGTACCTGTGATATAAACGTAATCGCCGGCTTTTAAGTCAGCAGTAATTTCTTCTGTAATCGGTGTATGTATATGTTTATCCATGATAAATCCTCCTGTTATTCAATCAATTTTCTGATCATTCATGTTCCTACATTTTTCTGGAAGTCATGAATATTATCTGTATCCCTGTAAATTACCTGTGTTCAGCTTAAATCTACAGTTCTCTTACCGCATGTCTGTTGACATGACAGCAGATATTGATTGCCACAGGAAGTCCTGCGATATGTGTCGGATAAGTATTGATGTTGACTGCCAGCGCTGTAGTTGTGCCGCCAAGTCCACCCGGTCCGATGCCAAGATGATTGATCTTTGTCAGCATCTCTTCTTCCATTTCTTTGACATATGGAATCTCGGAATGTTCATTTACCGGTCTGGTCAATGCCTGTTTTGCAAGCAGGGCACATTTTTCAAAGGTTCCACCGATACCAACGCCCACAACCATTGGCGGACAGGCATTTGGACCTGCGTCTCTGACTGCTGTCAGGATCGCATTTTTTACGCCCTCGATACCATCTGCCGGTTTCAGCATAAAAATACGGCTCATGTTTTCACTGCCGAATCCTTTCGGTGCAATGGTGATTTTTACTTTATCACCCGGAACGATTTTTGTATGCAGAATTGCCGGTGTGTTGTCTTTTGTATTTTCACGGATCAGCGGATCTTTTACTACAGATTTTCTCAGATAGCCGTCCACATAACCGCGGCGGACGCCTTCGTTGACAGCCTCTTCAAAATCGCCGCCCACAAAATGTACGTCCTGTCCGATTTCCATAAAAATAACTGCCATTCCGGTATCCTGACAGATCGGGATCATCTCTTTGTCTGCTATTTCCAGATTTTCCTGAAGCTGGTTCAGGATTTTTTTGCCAAGCTCTGATTTTTCTGTCTCAACGGCCTGCTTCATGCATGCATCCATATCCGGTGACAGGTAATGGTTCGCCTGTATGCACATCTCGCTGATGTTGTCGGTTAATTCTTTTACGTTAATTTCTCTAATCATCTTTTACTCCTCATCTTCTCTGTGAGTCATTTACACTCAGGATCAATTATTTTTTTATGCATCTTACATGATTCATCTGCATAATTTTTTCATCCTGTAAAAAAGAAAACCATCCACTTCTCTGATGTTTTCCCATAGATATGTTTATCATAGCTCAAACCTAAAGAAATGTGAATGGTTTTCCGGTTATTATTTTTGTATAACATTTAGAAAATACGCTAATAAATCTCCCTTAGATGCGGGCCGCGCCTGTTCGGATTGCAGCTTCTTTTACAGCCTCGGAAACATTATGAAAAATATTCGGATCTAAGGCATCCGGCACGATTTTGTCTGCACAGAGTTCTTCCTCCGGAAGTGTCCCTGCAATGGCCAGCGCTGCTGCCATCTTCATTTCTTCGTTGATCTCACTGGCCCGGACATCCAGCGCACCACGGAAAATACCGGGAAATGCCATTACGTTATTGATCTGATTCGGAAAATCACTTCTTCCGGTTCCGACCACCGCCGCACCTGCTTTCCGCGCCAGATCCGGCATGATCTCCGGTGTTGGATTTGCCATTGCAAAGAAGATCGAATCCTGATTCATGGTGCGTACCATATCTTCTGTGATGATATTTGGTGCTGAAACTCCAACAAAAATGTCCGCGCCAACCAGCGCATCTGCCAGTGTTCCGTGCTGTACTTCATGATTGGTCCGCTGCGCCATCTCAGCCTGCGCCCAGTTTAACGTCTCATCGTCCCGGGCAAGGATTCCACGAATGTCGCACATGATCACATTTTTAAATCCATAATTTAGGAGTAACTTTGTGATCGCGATTCCCGCCGCGCCGGCTCCATTTACCACTACTTTACACTGTTCTTTTTTCTTTCCGGTAAGTTTTAACGCATTGATAATTCCCGCCAGCACGATCACTGCGGTTCCATGCTGATCATCGTGAAATACTGGAATATCCAGTCTCTGTTTCAGTTTTTCTTCAATTTCAAAACAACGGGGTGCGGAAATGTCTTCCAGATTGATTCCACCAAAACTGCCCCCGATCTGCGCAACGGTCTCCACAATAGTATCCACATCACGGGACTGGATACAAAGCGGAAATGCATCCACATTTCCAAGCTCTTTAAAAAGCAGGCATTTTCCTTCCATCACAGGCATTCCTGCTTCCGGACCAATATCTCCAAGTCCGAGAACTGCAGTCCCATCTGTGATAACTGCCACCAGATTATTGCGCCGAGTCAACTCGTAACTTTTATCAATATCCTTGTCAGATCAAAATATCTGAGTGAACCATCCTCTTTTACCATCAGTGGTTTATCCTGCTCTTTTCCGAACAATGGTGAAAATTCCGTCGGCTCGATCAGAATGCTCTCCTGCTGAATAATTGCTTTGTCTGCCGCAGAAGTAAATTTCTGTTTTACCGGATCCTGTAAAAATCCTTTTCTGCACTCCAGTCTGTGTTCGTAATTTTTATAAGCAAAAAACTGGAATGTCCGATTTGCGATACCGCTGATTCCCGTCATGATTCCTACCGTCTCTCCGAGATGTCTGGATGTGATTGCAAATCCTTCCTCTTCGTAATATTTTAAAAACGGCCGGAACTCGCTCGGATAATAAGTGTAATGACGAATCTCAATGATCACGTTTGTATCCCCCTTCGTTTTTGTTAATTAGATTTTATCACGCACTCTACCCAAAAATAAAATGCGCAAAGCAGAAGTCACCATTCATAAATCGCATCGTGTTTTTTTCATCTTTTTCATTATTTTTCCTATTATTGATTTTTTATCAGGTTCTTACTATAATGATATTAATTTTAAATTGCGGAAATTTGAGACAATTTTTGTATATGATATACAATATTCTCCCGAAAGGATTGATTACTATGACAAGCAGACAGATTGAATGCTTTTTAGTGGCGGCGGATAAGCTGAATTTTACAACCGCCAGTGAAATATTATTTTTATCGCAGTCAAATATGAGTCGAAATATTTCTTCTCTGGAAGAAGAACTTGGAATGAAACTGTTTGAACGGCAGAAAAACAAAGTGATCCTGACGGAACAGGGACTGATCATGTATGAGGCCTTCAGCCAGATGAATAAATATATATCATCCCGCGTGGCACTTGCAAAAAACGGTTCCAACACAGAACAGGGAAAACTTACTTTTGGATTTTTATATTACATGGATCTGGACAGTTTCATCACCGATTACCTGAACCATTTCCGGGAAAAACATCCACGCATTGAAGTAGAACTTATTTCTCTTCCGGTAAAACCACTTGCACATATACTGGAATCCGGAGAAGCCGACATAATTATTTCTCACGATTTTAGTTCAAACAGCACCAACAATATTCTTTCTTATGAACTTGGAACTTCCCCTTTATATTGTGTATATTCCGACAATCATCCACTTGCTCACAAAAAAGATTTATCCATTACTGATTTCCAAAATCAGAAATTTTATCTGTCAGAAACAATTGCTTCTACTGACATCACCCACATGGTCCACAAATTTGCCGCATATTATCATCTCGATAATTACAAAATAAAATCTGTTCCCTACGATACCAGCCTTCTGAATGTAGGACTCGGAAACGGAATTACGGTAACAGACAAAATATCCTGTCAGAAGATTCCAAATACCTTTCATCTTCTTGAACTGGATTCCACGCAGTTTTATACAACGATCATGATGAACTGGTCAAAAAATAACTTTAATCCGGCCATTACTTCTTTTATCAAAGATACACTGGATATTCAAAATTAGCATAATCACAAAAAAGGCGCTGCACATGGATTCTCATGTACAACGCCTTTTCCGATTTATAATTTTTCTGTTCGCTGCCTGTAAAGATGGAAATCACTTCACCTCTGATAGATCTTCCCTCTCCAGCGGCATACTCATACACCGTGGGCCTCCCCGGCCTCTGGAAAGCTCCGAGCTTGCCATTTCCAGTACCTCGATACCGTTCTGGCGCAGGATCTCATTTGTCACATAATTTCGATCATATACGACAACTTTTCCCGGCTCGATACAAAGAGTATTGGAACCATCGTTCCACTGCTCACGTTCGGAAGCGATCCTGTCTTTTCCACCGCATTTGATCAGCGTCACTTTATCCAGTTTCAGATATTTTGCAAGAATATCCGAAAGCATCGCATCAGATTCCGTTACTTTCAGCTGACCTTTCTGATCTCCCGGTCTGATTTCAAAAATACGCAGAGTCTGCATGATGCCCGGATGAATCGTAAATTTATCATAATCCACCTGCGTGCATACCGTATCCAGATGCATAAAAGCACGGACCGCCGGAATATCCAGCGCCAGAATCGTATCAATTTCTGATGTTTCATCCGCAAAAATATTCTGTGCCAGAAGTTCAATAGCTTCCGGTGTGGTACGCTGTGAAATTCCGATAGCGATCACCTTATTGTTCAGGTTCAGAATATCTCCGCCTTCGATGGCAAAATCCATGGTTCTGTCATAGTAAAACGGCACTTTTCCGGCAAAATCCGGATGATATTTTAAAATATATTTTCCGTAAAGTGTCTCTCTTCTTCTGGTTCGGGAATACATGCGGTTCAGACTGACACCATTTCCGATGCAGGCAAAGGGATCTCTGGTAAAATAAAGATTCGGGATTGGATCCAGCAAAAACTGGCTCTCTTTTTTTACCAGACTTACCAGCGGACAGCTCATTTTTACATTCAATTCCGAAGCACGGATTCCCGACATGGTCTTCAACACCAGTTCCTTTTCATCTGCAATATTCATCAGATAGTCGTATAACTGATCGCGGACTTTTGCTGCCGAAGCCCCGCCCTCTGCGATAAACTCCCGGACAAACTGTTCCTTTTTCTCCGGATTTTTCAAAACTTCTGCTGTCAGATCTTCCAGATATACGACTTCCACGCCCTGTCCCCGCATGATTTCTGCAAACATATCATGTTCGATTTTTGCGGTTTTCAGGTAAGGAATATCATCAAATAAAAGCCGCTCCAGATCTTCCGGAACCAGATGCTCCAGCTCCTGACCGGGTCTGTGAAGCATAACTTTTTTTAATTTTCCAATTTCGCTTTTTACATGGATTGCCATTTTACGGCTTCCTCCTTCTCCATTCTTCCACAAAATAGCTGTATAACAAAACAGATCTATAATATATCTGATCAGTTCTACTAACTCTATATCGTAGCTTTTCATATGCTTCTAATGTAACCAGATTTGAAGCTTTTCGTCAATGTTTCTTATATTTTTCAATTTATCTTTTATGCTTCCAGCAGATAATTATGTTTTCCTTTTCGGATAAAATATTTCGCATGCATGCAGACGGACAGCACCAGCGTGCAAAATTCCGATGCCGGAATCGCGATCCACGCTCCATTCAGTCCCCATACCCGCGGCAAAACAAGCAAAAATACAACCGTGAAAAACAGTGTTCTGCAAAAAGAAATCAACGCGGATACTTTTCCGTTGGACAACGCGGTAAAAAATCCGGAGGACGCAATATTGAATCCACTAAACAGGAAATTAATGGCAAAAATCTGGAATCCGACCGATGCCAGCTTCCATGTTCCCGGATCATTTGTAAATATTGTAACGATCGGTTTTGCCAGAACTGCTGCAACTACAGTGATCACAACAGATGAAGCGATTACAAAAATAAATGTCGTCTTATAAATCCGTCTCAGCTGAGCCTTATTTTGCGCACCATACTGAAAACCGACAATCGGCTCAATTCCAACCGCAAATCCAAGCTGAAAAGAGTTAAATAAAAATTCTCCGTACAAAATGATCGTGATAGCTGCCACGCCATTTGCACCAGTCAGACGCATCATAACCGCATTAAATAAGAACGTAATAATTGCTGCTGCCAGCTGTGATACCATTTCGGAAGAACCGTTATAACATGCGCGACCAAAATCTTTGAACTGCATGCGAAACCGCGTAAAACAAAGTCCTTTTTTATTTGCAAAAAAGAATATCAATCCCGCAATTGCCGGTACTGACTGACCGATTCCTGTTGCCAGTGCTGCACCGCTGATTCCCAGATGACAATGCACGATCAGTACATAATCCAGCGCAGCATTTAAAACGCCTGCCAAAATGATCAGAATCAGTCCCAGTGTCGGGCGTTCTGCTGTTACCAGATAACACTGAAACAATGACTGAAGCATACATGCCGGAGCAAAAAATGCAAGAATCATCAGATAGTTTCTGCAATATGGCAGTAATTCATCGGTAGAACCAAGCAGATAACAGATCTGATTCAGAAAAATCAGCGTAATCAGCATGATTACCACACTTACAATTAAAGTAATGACCACAAACATGGTAAGCCTTTCTTTGGCTTCTTTCTTTTTTCCTTCTCCCAGATATTTACTGATGATCGCGTTTCCACCAGTTGCCAGCATCGTTGCAATTGCTATCATAATATTTACAACCGGGTACACGATATTGGTTGCAGACAATGCATTACTTCCCACAAACCGGGATACAAACATTCCGTCAATGATCGTATACAATGACATAAACATCATCATAATGATGGATGGGGCCGCAAACCGCAGTAATTTCAAAGGAGTAAACTCCTGATTCAAAGACATACTCATAAAAACACCTGCTTTCTGAAATTCATAATATTTTTTATCATACTTCTATCTGTTATCTGCACATTTCCCCATACGGTAAATATATCAGATACGATTTTTAACCTTTTATTTTCTTGACTTCTGACAGCATATACTATAGGGTAACCCTATAGTCAAGCAGATTTTTTTAACATGTTTGCAAGACATTTTTTACAGTATTATCAAATTATAACCCACACAAATCACATAATGCATAGGAATCACAGGATATCTATGGATTGCAAATACCAAACAGGAGAAGTTAAGTTATATGGAACGAAAAGATTATCTGACCACCGACGAACTGGCGCAGCTCATGGGCATTACCAAGCACACACTTTTTCATTATGATGACATCGGTCTGTTTCAGCCGGAATATATTAACGAAAAAGGCTACCGTTTTTATTCCATCGATCAGATTGATATTTTAAATACGATCCTGATGCTGCGTGATCTCGACATGCCCTTAAAAGAAATCCAAACTTACATGTCACAGCGAAACCCTGAACTTTTTCAGCAGATATTTCTGGAACGGGAAGCCCAGATCACCCGGCAGATTAAAAAATTGCAGTCCATGAAAAAATGGATGCAGCAGCAGAGAAACAAAATTCAGATTGCCGGTCAGACTGATTTTTCAAAAATAGAGATCAATGCTTATTCTGACTGTTATTATATTTATAAAGAAACAGATCAGACTTCCAGTCAGTCTTTTGCAAAAAATGTGAACGAATTAATTGCACAGCTGCAAAAGACCAATCCTTATCTGGATTATGATATTGCTTATTTTCAGTATGGAAAAAATGTAGAACATGGCATTTACGATGCCTATGATAATGTGGCATTGCTCATGACACAGAAACCGGCAATCAAAAACTGCCAGATACTTCCCGCTGGAAAATACCTGACAGCCTATCATGTCGGTCACTGGAATACGATCGGTGAGGCTTACGAACGAATGTATGCCTATAAAAAAGAACGTCATCTTCAAACCGAAGATCTTTATATTGAATACTATGTTGTGGACAGCTTTACCGCTGAACGTATGGAAGATTTTGTCACCAAAATTGATGTAAAAATCATTGAGTAATCTTTAAAACTCATTCTTTTGTTGACTTACCCTTTCAGCTGTTCTCACTTTATCTAGCAGGTATCAGTTGTATGTTATAACCTGTTTTTACACATAACTCTGCTCTACTTTGATCACACAGCGATAGCGCGGATTCCATTCTTTCACACGTTTTTGCAGATAAGATGAAATCTCACTGTCGCTGATCTTAAATCCAGCCGGTTTTACACAGTCAAAAATCACGTTACTGGATTCTTTTCCCGGAACCAGACGCACTTCGTGAATAGAAAGTCTCTCATCAAACTCCTTTGCCGCCTGACTGACAAATGTTCTGATTTCTGCCACTTCCTCATTTTCCTCAACGATCGGATCATAATGAATCGTCAAAATCATATGTTCCTGTTCCTGAAAATAACGCTCAATCTCATCCATGACTTCATGCGCCTCAATGACCGGTGTTTCCGCCGGAAATTCCACATGTACCGTGGCGAACAGATTACCCGGACCGTAATCATGGATCATCAGATCATGCACTCCGATCACGCCCGGATATGACTGAATTTTTTCTGTAATATGATTGACAAATTCTGCTGCCGGCACTTTTCCAAGCAGCGGACTTAAGGTTTCTTTGATCAGTCCAATACCACTGTACAGAATAAATACTGCCACACCGATACCAGCGATTCCATCAATAATATTGAATCCTGTCACCTTACATAAAATTGTAGAAACAACAACCGCAGAGGTAGAAATCACATCATTTCTGCTGTCTGCCGCCGTCGCGATCAGTGTATCAGATTCGATTCGCGTACCAATTTTCTTATTAAAAATACTCATCCAAAGTTTTACACCAATAGAAATCAGAAGTACCACGATCATCAGCACATTGCAATCCACCTCTGACGGATGAATCACTTTCAAAATACTTTCTTTTGCCAGAGACAATCCGATGGCAACAATGATGACACATACCACAAGTCCTGCCAGATACTCATACCGCGCATGACCAAACGGATGCTCCTCATCTGCTTTCTTTGATCCCAGTTTAAATCCTAACAGACTTACAATATTGCTGGACGCATCACTCAAGTTGTTCACCGCGTCCGCTGCAATTGCAATGGATCCGAATAACGTTCCGATCAAATATTTTCCCGCAAACAGCAATACATTACACAAAATACCTACGATTCCTGCCAGATTGCCATAGGCCAGACGAACCTTTGCATCTTTCGTGTCCTTACTGTTTTTCACAAAAAGTTTCACCAATAACTCAGTCATAATTTTTCACACTCCCTTTTTTCAGTCTGCTTACCATTCTTTCATACTGCTTACAAAAGATACGCAATTCTAACTCCCCGTATACTAAGAAAAGCACCTCAGAAATCGCTCTGAGATGCCTTATTTCATATTTTCTATTTTATATAGTAAAAAAGTCATCCAATCGGATGACTTACAGTGCGCCTTCAGGGATTCGAACCCTGGACAAATAGATTAAGAGTCTACTGCTCTACCAACTGAGCTAAAGGCGCATACGTCTTTAACGCAAGTGCTATTATAACGGATATAAAACTAAAATGCAAGTCTTTTTTACAGTTTTTACACTTTTTACAGTTTTTACACTTTTTGTAGTTTATGTACTTTTTACACTTTTGGTCATTTATGCTATTTGTACATTTTATATTATTTATGATACGATATCCTCAACAACTCCAAGCAAAGGAGCACTTACTCTTATGAATCCCAAAAAGCGAACCCTCATCTCCTGCGCCATGCTCGCAGACGAGGTCAACCATATTTTAAAGCAGACAAACATTGATCTTCCCGTCATTTGGGTGGAACGCGGCCTACACAGCACTCCGGAAAAACTGAACCGGATCTTGCAGCACTATATTGATGCATTGCAGAATCAGGATGAAATTTTACTGACATTTGGACTTTGCGGCAACGGAACTGCCGGACTTGTCAGCGATCATACGCTGCTGCGTCTCCCGCGTTTTGACGACTGCATCAATCAACTGCTTTGCAAAAAGCCGCGAACCGAACGCAAACAGACCAAAACAGATGCTATCTATCTGACCCGCAGCTGGACTCTGGATAAAGAAGCCATTTTACAGCAGTACAACATATTATCCCGCCAGTATGAACCGGAAATGCGCGATATGATTCTGCGGACAATGTATAATGGCTATCACGCTCTGTCCGTCATCGACACCGGATGCTATGATTTAAAATCCGTAGAACAGTATGCTGACAAAGCTGCCGGTTACCTTGGATTTGACCGCAAAACCGTTCCGGGAAATATCTCGACACTGGAGCATCTGATCTGCGGCACAAAAGATTCAAACATACTGACTCTTGCGCCGGGCGAACCGATCACCGCCTCTCTTTTTGAACTTTAAATGAATAAAAATATGACTGACATAATCTGGTATTTCGAAAAATTTTGCCCGTTTTTTGAAATACCTTTCTTTTTATTGCAAAAATACAGTGGAACTGAAAGCATTTTATCGTTTTTTTCTACAAAACAATAAGCATTTTCCTTGCATTTTAAGGCAAAACGTTTACAATGGAAATGACGAGTATATTAAATTATTAATGGAGGTAAACGAGACCAATGTTCAAAACATTAATACAAAAATTAAAAGACAACCCTCGTACAATCGTCTTTACAGAGGGAACAGATGAGCGTATTCTGGAAGCTTCTTCACGTCTGCTTGCAGGTACATTCTTAAAACCAATCCTTGTTGGTAATGTAGATGAAGTAAAAGCTGCTGCTGAGGAAGCAGGCTACAATATCAACGGTGCAGAGATCATCGATCCGGCAAACTTCGACCGCATGGATGAGATGGTTGCACAGATGGTTGAACTTCGTAAAGGAAAAATGACAGACGAGCAGTGCCGCGAAGCATTATCTCATGGTAACTACTTCGGAACAATGCTTGTAAAAATGGGAATCGCTGACTGCTTACTTGGTGGTGCTACCTATTCTACAGCTGATACCGTTCGTCCGGCTCTTCAGCTCATCAAAACAAAACCAGGCAACAAGATCGTATCATCCTGCTTCATCCTCGTTCGTCCGGCTGCTACAGGCGACAACGAAGTACTGGCAATGGGTGACTGCGCAATCAACATCAAACCGACTGAGGATGATCTGGTCGAGATCGCTCTTGAGACAGCTCAGTGTGCTAAGATCTTCGGTATCGATCCGAAAGTTGCATTCTTAAGCTACTCAACACTCGGATCCGGTAAAGGTGAGGATGTTGACAAAATGCGTAACGCTTGTGCAAAAGCAAAAGCTGCTGCTCCGGATCTGGCTATTGATGGCGAGCTTCAGTTCGATGCTGCTGTATCTCCGCGTGTTGCTCAGACAAAATGCCCGGATTCCAACGTTGCAGGACATGCTAACACATTTATCTTCCCGGACATCAACGCTGGTAACATCGGTTATAAAATCGCTCAGCGTCTTGGTGGATTCGATGCTTACGGCCCGATCCTTCTTGGTCTGAACGCACCGATCAACGATCTTTCAAGAGGATGCAACGCTCTGGAAGTTTACTCCATGGCTATCATCACTGCAGCTTTAAGCTAATTTGAAAAAATTTGTTTTTAAACGATAGGTTGTGATAAAGAAAAGAAGAAATTTACCTCCGCAGCTAATAATCGCTTGCTGAGGAAAATTTCTTCTTTTCTTTTATTTACGTTACATATCCCGATTTCATATCAATACTTATTTTTTTACAATACTTGTAGCATTTTCCATTATTTACAAATAGAAAGTTTCTTTCTGGCACGCAGCGCCGTCGTGGCATAAAATTTCATGACTACCGTAACGTAAATAGCGTCAGTCAGGCAATCTTTCCTCGGCAAGCGATTGTTAGCTGCAGAGGTAAGATTGATGACTGGCGCTTTCACAACCTAAAATTTTCAGCCACCAAGCAAGAAATTAGAAACGTTTCCGGTCACGTTGTGCCATTTCGTACATCATCTTCTCGCGCTGCGCTTCGAAATATACGTGCAGAACGTCCCAGGAGGCGTTTGTAGCCGTCATAACCATTTTATAGTCTATCTTTACCTTATGGTTTCTTAAATCCATCAGAAGGCGATCTAGCTGCTTCTCCGTGAAATCACACATTATGATCATGCTGCCCTTTGGATATTCACCGCCGAAATATCCGCCATCATCTTTTCCCTTGGCAAGATCCCCCAATGCCATATGAAATTTCGTCTTCGGAACAGACACCGCCTGAATCTTCATCGGTGTCAGGATCTGTCGGATCTCATTCTCATTTTCACACTGAAATAATAATACTTTTGCCATTTTTTAGCAGTCTGCCTTTCCTGTAATGATCCATGGTGCCGGCTGCTGCTCGAAGGAATTTTTGCTGTTCAATCTAGCTACGGAAATCTGGATAATCTCAGTGTCTTTGATGCCATATTTTTCAAAAATGCCGGAAATAGATGCAGCTACGCCAAAATCTAAGGTATAGATCACGATGCTGATCTGCGGATTTAATTTTGTCAGATACTCGATTTCCTGCTCCATGCTTGCCGAAGCCACCATAAATACCAATGATGGAACCGGACATTCCTTCATGCTCTCCTCGTCCACATGATCGATCACCTGAATGTTGTTCAGGCCAAAATGGTCAATATTCTCTTCCATGGTCGCACGGTCATCTTTATTGTACTCCACAGCGATCACAGTACCCTCTGTAGCGATGATTGCAGCCTCTATCGCAATACTTTCCCCACTGATAACACAAATGTCGTCCTGACGGCCTACATGCATCTTATTCAAGATGACAGAACGGATCTCGCTTCCTACATAATGAATGGAACCACGTTTGAAATTATGGTTGTCCATACCAATCTTGTAGGTGTTGCGCGCATGCTCATTCACGATCAGCATGCCTGCGGATGCGTTAATGCCGCGGTTGATCATATTGCTCACTTTATCGTGTTTGATCTCGCCTGCAGGCTCTGAACCCTCGTTATACCATACATCACAGTCCCCCAGTCCTGCATTCCACATCCGGTAAAAAATATCGTCAATTCCGGCCTCAGTAAACACCAGCACTGCTTTGTGTGATTCTACTGTCGGAATCAGGTTTTTATTTTTTCGGGTGATATCGAGCATCTTCACTTTTTCCAGGTCAATGGCTGTGTTTTTTGCAAAATACTGCAGCCAGGATAAAATGCTCTCGTTGGTAAAAATCTGCTGTTCCATAAGAAATACCTCCCATATATTTAGATAAATTCAGTTTACCATTTGCATTATAATTTGTTAAGAGATACTTTCTTTTTTCTTCATATTTCAGCCACAAAAAGAACACAATTTCCCAGTAATATAACAGTATCAAATAAATCAAGTGAAACACATAACAGACATTTGAAATTTGATACGTCAGGTGAAAACCTGAAGATTAAAATAAAAAGCTTCTGAGGGTAGTCAGTTAACCAGCATTGGCACATTCAGGGGCGACAAAAAACTATTTCCTTTATATAGATAAATTTTTCATAACTCACTCTCCCCCAAAAAACCGGATTCAAAACGAACCCGGTTTTTTATTTCGTAAAAAAGAAAAATTATCCCCTATTATTGTAGAAATGAAATATTAAGAATCATTTTCTGATCTATTTTTATATTAATTATAGTAAAAAATGCGTATATTTAAAATGTTCATATTTTTATAAAAATGAATAATTATACATTTTATGTATATAATAAGCCACCGGGATTTCTGCTATGTCATAAGTATTTCTTATTACAAAAATCCGAGTGGCTTTTTTCATCTTATTTATACATTTGTATGTTCGTATTTTTCAACATTGTTTTTGATCTGGTCAATGATCTGATGTACTTCCTGATCCTCATTTTTGAATTTACTGCTGAACATGAACACTTTTCGCGGGCTGTTTTTCTTACATAACCAGTAATCTCTGCCAGCCAGAACAGATTTTTCTGTCGTCACTTCAACAAAATACCCCTGTTGATAATGATATCTTGCAACTACTTCAATACCTTTTTCCATAATCTCATCCTTTTGTTGATAATTTTGTAAATACATTGTTGTGATAGTTATCAACAACAACATGTTCCAGTATAACAGAAAAATATTTTAAGTTAAGTATTGAAGTTTTTTTTCTTGTTGTTCTCAGCGGATAGAAGAAAAATATCTGTTGTTAATGTGCATGTAGATATCTATGATTCTGTGACGACACCGTTGTTGATAATATTCTATTCTTTTTATTTATTTGTAAACAACAATCTTATATTCTTTATATTATATCCACAAAAAATGTCGAAAAATGTTGATTTTAAGGGATTCTTGAAAATAAAGTACGGACATTTACAGGCTAATTGACGGTGGCCGGTTGGAAAAGATGCGAATATACGTGGGTGAAGAAACGGACAAATGTGGGATGGCCGGAAAATCAAAGAAAAAGCGGGCTCTGGGCGAAGAAAAAGGCATATTTAGGCAAAGAAAAAGGCATATATTGGTCCTATATCTGTCCGTTAAATAAAAAATGAGGGCTTATTTTATGGCATTTTTGCTAAATAACGGACATTTATGGGCTATTTTTTTTGAACTTACGGCATAATTAAGGAAAAATGAATTGTGAAACAATTTAAATCCGGGAAGAAACGGACAATTTTGGGATAGTAAAATGCGAACTAACGGACGTTTTTAGGAGCAATTTTTGTGAACTAACGGACAAATGTAGGAAGAAAAGGCGTATTTTTTTGAAAGAAACGGACAAATATGGGAATTATAGAGGAAAGAAACGGCATAAATGAGGCAAACAAATGTTTTAACGGACATTTATGGGAGGGGTGAAAAAGTATAAAATCTACATATTGTGCCGTAAGTTTAAAAAATATACTTTTTTAGCGGACAAATATGGGATGTGTTTTCGGTTTATCACAGACATTTGTGGGATTCCCCCTCTTTTGACGGACATTTATAGGCTGGATTTTTTGAAGAATAAGACATTTTTGGTATCGAACAGATGTTTTAACGGACAAATATAGGATGGAATTTTATTTAACGGACATTTATGGGACTCAAAAAATCAAGATATGGACATATTTGGGATCAAAATCCGCTATTTAGTGGACAAATGTAGGAGGCTATACAAGTTATAGCGGACATTTATGGGAGATTCAGTTTAAATAACGGACAAATATAGGATGAATAAATAATTTTTAACGGACATTTATGGGTGTTGATAACTTTTAGTAAAAAGTCTGACAGTTTTTTCATTGACAAATTGAGGATTTAAAGGCATAATTAAGGAAGTAAAAATTAGAACGGAATAGTTATGGTATCTGATGCAGAAATGCAGCAGATTTTTCTGTAAAACAAAAGATACAATATGATATAAGGAACTTTATGACCAATGGCAAAGAATGAGATAGCAAAATCGGATAAAACGATGTTCCCGGACATGTTGAAGAAAAGTAATTTTTTGATTTCTTCCGTATACAGAGCATCGCTTTTAGAGAACAAAGTGCTGGCACTGGCACTGACAAAAGTGCGATTGAGTGATCAGGGACGTCCGGTAGCGACTCTCCGCACGAAAGAAATTAAAGAAGTATTGCATGTAACTGGAAATGCAATGGGTACATATCTGAAAGATGTAGCCACTTCACTGGCTGGACGTACCATGTTTATTGAATCTGCGGATGGCAGTTTTAAATGTATGAGTCTGGTTGGTGTGGTTAGTTATGAATCCGGATCCGGCACGATGGAAATTAAATTTGAGCCGGAGATCAAAGATTATATTTATGATCTGAAAGCCAATTTTACAATGTTGAATATTCCGATGATGTTATCATTTCGTTCCGGCTGGTCATATCGTTTGTACGAGCTGCTTTCTTCGCGCGCTTATCACACGAAATATGATAAGGAAACCGGCAATGTATTCCATATAAAATATGGTGTTTCGGAGATCAAGCTTCATCTGGGAACCGTTCAGATCAAGGATGACAAGGGAAAGATTAACCGTGATATTCAGCGGGAACTCGAGAAAAAAGATGTTGATTATGATTATATTGTCAATGAACTGGTACATGAAAAGCTTAAATCTTTCGATAAATGGTGTGATTTCAAGCGTCGTGTTCTGGATGTGGCGGTGAATGAGATCAATGAGAAATCCGATATTTCTGTAAAATACGATCTGATGCGAAGCGGCCGTGGCGGCAAGATCTATGGCATTGACTTTGAGGTAACAAAGAAAGATATGACAGTGGAGCCGACTATTGAAGAGGAAGTTCCGACACCTGGTGATGCCGAACTCGATGATATGATTGATAAAGTTATGGATATTATCGATGAGAAAATAAAGATTTCTCAGGCAAAAGCGTTATTAAAAGTTGCAAATTACGATATTAACAAGATTGAATATGCTTATGAGCTGGCCTGCAAGCAGGAAAATATCCATAATCTGATCGGATGGCTCACTTCTGCGATCCAGAATGGCTATGAAGATAACCCTATCCACAAAGTAAAAGGTTATTCTCAGAATGAAACTGAGGAATTTGACGAGTATATGCAGCAAATGAGGCTGGAGCACTTCGCAAATATGGAAACGGAAGCAAAATAATTATAAGTTTTATAAAAGTGAAATAGGAATACACCGATAGGATATGAAAAATGTCTTATCGGTGTTTTTTATATTATTTTTTTGAAAAACATCCCATAAATGTCCGCAAGTTAGCCTATAAATGTCTGTTAGTTCAATAATTACGTAGATATACGAATTCTGGATGATAAATTTTAATCTTTTAGAAATCCCAAATATGTCTGTAAATTAGCCCATAAATGTCCGTTAGTTCAATAATCCTAAATATGTCTGTGAGTTAGCCCATAAATGTCCGTTAATTCGATAATCCTAAATATATCTGTAAGTTAGCCTATAAATGTCCGTTAGTTCGGAAATCCTATATATGTCTGCAAATTAGCCTATAAATGTCCGTTAGTTCAATAATCCTAAATATATCTGCAAGTTAGCCTATAAATGTCCGTTAGTTTGATAATCCCAAATATGTCTGTGGGTTATCCCATAAATGTCCGTTAGTTCAATAATCTTATATCTATCATCATCTTCTACTAAAAATATAATGAAAATAAAATATCCTATAAATGTCCGTGAGTTAACCCATAAATATCTGTTTCTTTAAAATAGAAATATTACTTATCCGAAATATGCATAAACAAAAAATACAGAAAAAATAGACATCCTATAAATGTCCGTAAGTTAGCCTATAAATGTCTGTTTCTTGCAAAAAATAGATGTTTGTATAGTAAGTAATGTAGAGGGATAAAATTTATAAATTCATAGTGTGGATTAAGAACGCATACGATTTTCTAAGAGGGATTGTAAGGTGATGAAAAATTTATAAAATTCATGGTGAGATGTAAGGGTGGCGCAAAAATTTACGAATTCACTGCGTAAATAAAGACCTCTTGGAATTTTTTCTCAAGGAGCGATTGAAATAAAGTAACAGTTTTTTTTATAAAGTTAGAAAAAGTAAATTAAGCGTCAGTCAGGCAATCTTTCCTCGGCAAGCGATTGTTAGCTGCAGAGGTAAGATTGCTGACTGGCGCTTTCACAGCCTAAATTTTAAACCCACAAAAAATAAACATATTATAATTGCAATAATTCCAACAATTCCTCTTTGGAAAACGACGGACTTCCAAGCGTATCCCCACTCAAAATCTGCTCGGCCAGTTCCGCCTTCTGCTCCTGCAGTTTAATAATATTTTCCTCAATACTATTTTTTGCAATCAACTTGTAAACTATCACCCGGTTCTTCTGCCCGATACGGTGTGCACGATCCGTTGCCTGATTTTGTACTGCAGTATTCCACCACGGATCATAATGGATCACAATATCTGCTGCTGTCAGATTTAATCCAGTACCGCCGGCTTTCAGGGAAATGAGGAATACCGGTGTATCATCCTCATTAAATTCTGTGACCAGGCGAATACGTTCCTGCTTGGAGGTGGAACCCGTCAGCAAAAAGAACGGAATATCCGCTTTTTTCAATTGGTCAGCAATGCAGTCCAGCATGGTTGTAAACTGCGAAAATACAAGCAGTTTATGTCCGGCTTCCGTAGCATTCTGGATCAGATTAATGCAAAGATCCAGTTTGGCTGATCCAGCAGAATAATTTTCATATAACAAAGATGGATCGCAGCAAAGCTGGCGCAGCCTTGTCAGTTCCGAGAGAATCTGCAGTTTGGAGTGCTTGAATTCTTCCGGAGACTGTTTGGACAGCAGCATCTGAAGCCGTTGTACATGGGCCTGATACAGTTCTTTCTGCTCTCCTTCCATCGGTGCATACATATTTTTTTCCAGTTTATCCGGTAAATCTTTTAATACGTCTTTTTTCAGGCGGCGCAGGATAAACGGAGCAATCATTTTCTGAATCCGATGTAGTGCATCTTCATCGTTTTGCTGCATGATCGGAAGTTCCAGTTCTTCCCGGAATCTGGAGTAGGAAAACAGATATCCTGGCATCAGATAGTCGAAAATGCTCCACAACTCTCCCAGCCTGTTTTCCACCGGAGTTCCGGTAAGGGACAGACGAAACCGGGAGTCGATCTGTTTGACAGCCTGGGCTGCCTTCGTGGTGGCATTTTTGATAAACTGTGCCTCATCAATGATCTGATAATCAAAGGATATGGCCTGATACTGCTCAATATCCCGACGCAGCAGATCGTAGGAAGTAATGAAAATACGTCCTTTTCCATCGGAGGCGGCTGCCAGAAGTTTTTTTCGCTCGGAAGCGGTTCCGGCTACCGTAAAAACAGGAAGTTCCGGTGCAAACTGCTGACATTCCTGCGCCCAGTTATAGACCAGAGAAGCCGGGCAGACGATCAATGTGTTGGCTGAAGTCTGTGCCATTTCTATATAATGTGCATACAAAAATACGATGACCTGCAGTGTTTTTCCAAGTCCCATATCGTCGGCGAGAATGCCGCCAAAACCGTTTGCATGCAGGGTTTCCAGCCACAGATAGCCCTTTTTTTGATATTCCCGCAGGATTTTAACATATTTTTCCGGTACTTCGAAATCGCTGTCTTCAACGGTGCGCATATTGCGGATCAGCTCACGGAACTCACGGCTTTTGTTTACCGGTACAGATTCGTCGTCACGAAGCTGTGCATCCAGATAAAGGGCGCGGAATTTCGGCAGGGAAATATGGCCGGAGGCCAGCTGATGTTCTGTCAGCATAAGTCCCTGCTGGAGCTGGGCCAGCGTGTCGAGACTGCCCTCTCCCATAGATACAAATTGCCCTGATTTCAGCCGGTAAAAGTTCTTTTTCCGGTCGTATTTTGACAGAAGAAAAGCCAGCTGCTCCAGGTTCATACCTTCGGATTCCAGATCAAAATCAAGTAAATTACCGTTTAGCGATACGCCCAGAGATACCTTTGGCGGCTGGATGACCTGAATTTTTTTCAATTGGTCCGAGATGTATACATCTGCAACGGCTTCGCATTCCATCAGACCACGGGTCAGAAATTCATAGATCATGCCGTCATCTTCCGCTATGGCTGGCAGACCAGTCAGATCATCCATGGCGTTGCAGTAACCGGAGATAAGGGAAGCTACCCTGGCCTCTTCTCGGATATTGCGGTTTTGCCGTATTTTATCGGAGTGAAATACATGATATTCCCGGTCAGTTCCATAATCGGCCACCAGATCACAGGTGATGATATCTTTTTGTGGCAGATCCAGATACAGACGGAAAGAAACCTCATCCGGCAGATAAGTTTCCAGTGAAAAACCATCCATGGTTACATGATAGGATTTTTCCAGTTCCGGAAGCATTTCCCGGGTAAAAAGAGGCAGATCTGACTCTGCGATAAAAGATTCTCCGTGGCACCACCCTGTCATGCGGTCTTCAAACAGGTTGATGGCCTCGTGGGTACGGCGGCTGGTCCGGTAAATTTTATAGTCTTTAAAAATGTAATTCCAGTCATGGCTGGCAATGGATGGAACCGGTTCCAGAGACAGATTGATGCCGTCTTCTACTGCTGTGATCTGCAGGTTTTTCTGATAAGTTTCTGTGGTCGGATACCAGAGTTCCTGCTTTTTCACAGATGGATCCACCAGAGTGCCAGTCTCGGAAATGGTATCGAGAAAGGCATCCAGAAGCTCATTTTTTAAGGTAAAATTGCGGATATCTGTGCTGTACCAGTAGTTGTAATCCTGAAATTGACGGATAAAAAATTCCATCAGACCGCGGCTGGTTTCATCAAATGCGTTGAGTTGATGAACAAAAGCAAGCTGTTTTCCGTAACTGTGCATTTCTGTGTGCATTACACGCTGTACCAGCTCCGGGATATTTTTTACCACATACATTTTGTCTTTTCCAATCCGCAGGGATACCGAAGTGTTGTTATAATCCAGATGCAGTGTCGGCTCCAGGTGGATTTTTCCCATCAGGGAACCATCGGTGATCATCCAGTTTTCCTGATTTCCAAACCGTTGGAGAATTTGCTGCATACTGTTGTCGGTGCGATGTTTGGAAAATGGTTCCGTGTAAGCGTTTTCCGTATGGGAAGCTGCGGATAAAGTTGATGGTGAAGAACTTCTGGCAGCTGTATTTTCAAAAGAAACAGGTTCTGAAAATGGTGTGGAAATAGATTTTTCCTTATTATGCATGTAGTACAAAATCGTTGCCACACAATGTTTGCAGATACCATCATAAGAGGAGAATGCAACGCATGGGCAGTAATATTCCACGTCTTCCAGTTCCTCATTATCATCAAAAAAAAGTGTTATTTCCACATCATAATTTTGCTGATTACTGCCTCGCACACGGGAACGTAAATTTAACTCCGGATCGCCATATACACCTTCTGATTCAAAGGTGGAAAACTCCAGAACTCCATTCGTACTCTCCAGAAGTTTTCCACGGTAAAAAGTCTGTTCGTTATTTGCCTGTTCTCTGATATCGCGTTCTGTCCACATGTGCTGTGCCTGCTCCTTTTCTTTCGTAGGTTAAATCTATGTTTTTGACAAAAATAATTATTAACTATAGTAATCGGTAAAATTGCTTTATTTATTATAATATGGATGCCAATGAAAGTCTAATCTAAGTTTGATAGTTGTTTTTTGGGTAATGGTTGCCATTCTTTAAAATTAAAAAGCAACAATGATTGTCCATACATTGTTGCCTCAAAAAACGTTCCCTGGGGGAATCGAACCCTCAACTAGTGCTTAGGAGAAGCGTCCAGAGAAAAATTTTTTCTCCCTCAAAATCTCTGGAAATCCTTGATTTTACTGGCTTTTCCGAAATTGTCGAGTTAATAAAATCTTTTCTGGAATCTGCTAATTTTCCCTCGTTTTTTCCCTTCATTTTAGCAAAATTTTGGCATTTGCAAAGATTTTTGGGGAATATCAAAGAGTTAACTATCTCCCTATAGAACACTAAAAATTTTCTTTAATCTCTTTTATGATTAAGTAATCTCAATTGCTTTTTTTCTTAAAATATTATACTGAATTTAGCTCTCAATATCAATAATTTCTTTAATATGAAATGCCAAACGGCAACCCTTGCGGATTGCCGTTCTTTACATTTTCAGTCTATATTGATTTTGCTAATGCTTTTAATAACGCTGCCGTTTCCGGGTTAGATAACAGCTTTGCAATTAAGGTTGCGTTTTCTTCTGCACTATTGTCAGCCGTTTTTTCTTCTTCCTGTACGGGAACTTCTTGAGTCTTTGAAGCAGTGTCAAGAAGCTCAACAGAAGATTCAAATTTGGGCATAGGAGCAGTTTTTCCTTCCTCTGCATTTTTCAGTCCTTTAGCATTGTAGAATTGTTCCTCAAACTTCTGTGCGTTGTAGCGTCTGTCCTCGTCAATAATATGGCTGTAAACATCAGCAACCATATCCATTCGAGCGTGTCCTGAGTCTCCCTGAACAGATTTCATATCACCACCATTCCATTTTAGCTTGTAGGTAATACTTGCGTGACGGAAGCTGTGGAATACTATATCAGGAAGGTCATTATCTTGTATAAGCTTCTTGAGGGCACGGTTTATTACCTGACCTTCCATTGGTCTGCCTGTTGAATGGCAGAACACCAAGTTATAGTCCAGATACTCGTCTCCAAAAACCTCTTTCATTTCATCAATCTGCTTTTTTCTCTCCACCAGCATTTGAGCTACAGTTGACGGTAAGAAAATTTTTCTCACGCTTGTTTTCGTCTTTGGCGTTTTCAAAACGAGGGAAGTATTGGTATTTGATAATGTTCTCGGAAAGACACGTATAATATCTTTGTTGTCAAGAATCTCCATCACATCTTTATTTACACGCTGAAGCTCTTTATCTATATAAATTGAAGCATTGTTGTCCCTTAGGCTTTCCTCAGATATATCAATGCAATCCCAAGTAAGTCCGAGCATTTCTCCCATTCGCAGTGAACATGCAAATGAAAGATTGATAGCTAAAGAAAGAATATCATCATCGCATACTTCGAGAGCGTGCATAAGCGTATCCGCTGTCCATATTTCTCGTTTTTTATGTTCCTCTTTTGGCAGTGTTGCATTGAGAACCGGATTTCTTGTCATTAGTTCCCATTTTACTGCCTGATTGAAAGCACTTCTTAAAAACTTGTGGATTTCTCTTACAGTATGAACGGTCAGATATTTATTCTTTGGCTTTTTATTCTGTACTGATTTTGTCTTGACTTTCAATAGGCTCTGATAGAATTTATCCATCAGTCTCGGTGTCAATTCTTCAAGCTTCACATCTCCGATAAGCGGAATAATGTAATTATACATCAGACCTTTCTTTGAATGATATGTTGACATCGCCCAGTTATTTACTCCATACACAGAGCAGTATTCTTCAAGTAGGTCTGCAACTGTTGTAGCTGTTGGAACTACGAATGTACCGGTTTGCTGCTCAAATTCTACTTCCGTCTTTCTCTTTTTTGCATCTGCATTTGTATCAAATGTTTCCCATTTCTGATGTTGCTTACCGTTATCATCCTTGTAAGTATATACAACGGAATAACGGTTTTTTCTCTTTACGATAGAAGCCATCTTCAATCCTCCTTACTCATTGTCCAGCCATTTATCAAAGCTGGACTTAATAATGCGGTATCCATATTCAAGCATTACAGCCTCAAAACATCCCTGTTTGATTAGTTTATATACTGTCTGACGGGTAATCCCCAAAATATCCTGTACTTCCTCTACCGAGTAACTCTTTTTGGAAAATGTTCCGCCATTTAAATCACGAACTCTTTCTTCAATCGACATAATTTTCTACCTCCTCGATTTCCTTAACCTTGGTATATCTATCCTGTGAAGCATACCATTTCTCAAAGCTATCTCTTGTCACCCTCCGTCTGCCATTTATCCAGATATATTCAACTAATTCTCTGTTCAGCAAATCGTCTGCCGAACTTCTCGCAATCCCAAGCACCTCTGCAATTGTTGATGGAGCTAAGGTTTTTCCATATTTCTTTCCGGGTCTTTCGCCATTTACTTTCTTATAGTGGAATTGACCTGCATACCATTCTTCAAAACTGTCAACATCAACTCTCATTTTGCCCATAACCAAGTAAGTCTTAAAAAGACATTGGTTGATAAGTCTATATGTTGAAGTCTTTCCGAGACCGAGTATCCTCATCACATCGGGTACGGACATAGTCTTATTATCCTGATAATTCATAACTGCTTTAACAATCTTTTTGTTTTCCTCAACACTCTTCTTTGACGCTCTGTATTCGTTGCCGGCACGATATGTCTTGAATATTCCGCAGTTCATTAACTTTAGGGCTTCTTCATCTGTAATAGAAAACAGTTTGGATATTTCCTTTACAGAGTAGGCTTCCCAAAGAGCCTCATTCTGACGCTTCTCATCAGCAAACAGCTCTGCCAAACGCTCGTTTTCCCCTTTCAAATTGAACAATTCCACTCGCTCATCAAACATATTAACAAATGCCATCGTCAGCACCTCCTTCTTTACCATCGAGCCATTTATCAAAGCTCTTTTTTGATATTCGATAGTTACCACCGATACGAACATAATGAAAGCTCTTGCTGCTAAGCAATCTATATACAGAAGTTTTGCTGATTTTCAAAATGTGCTGTATATCATCTACTGTATATGCTCTGTTGTCTATATCAGTCCGTGTGAATGTATCTTGTTTATGACTTGAATTTCTGCTCATTGCATTTACCTCCGATTTAGTATTTGTTGCTATGACTACCATATAGCCAATCGACTTGGCTATATGGTACATAAAATCGGATTTCTTGTTAATTATGCGACCGGCTCAATCGCATACTTGACAATCTGAATTTTCGTTATCAATATTATCAAGCCATTTATCAAAGCTCTTCTTTGATATTCTGTAATGTCCTCCAACCTTGACAAAATGAAATGCACCTGAATTTACAAGGGCATATGCCGTATTCTTTCCAATATCTAGGATGTCCATTATTTCTTCAACTGTATATACTCGCTTACCGCAGTCAATAACACTTCCGGCGATTTCCGTATGTTGGTTCATTTCTTCAATTCTATCCTTAAACATCTCCGTAACCTCCTTTATCATTGTGACGGTATTTCTTAAAAATCATATAATCATATCCATATCCCACCTGACATTTATCACATGGCTCTTTTTCTGCCTGAAAATGGTCAACTCTCTTTACAATATTTTCTGTAACAGCTTGAAATTCACTTCTGCACCTAGGGCAGAGACACAATACAATTCCTTTGCGTTCTCTCTTTGGTTTAACAGGAATGCCGACTGCATACTTTAATCCACGCTTAATCTCACTGATTTTGTCTGGGTCAGTAATTCTGCCAACAAAATTTTCAAGCTGTGCTGACTTATCGACTGTTCTAAGCTGCTCAAGCATAATCATTGATGGCTCTTTTAATCCGCAGTCTGTACCAATCTCAATATGGGTATTCATAGCTGTCTTCTTTCTAACTGCTGTAATAGCAGCAACTACTACAGTAGGACTGTTAGCATTTAACTGATTTGTCTGGACAACAATCACCGGTCTGGTTCCTGATTGGACGCTTCCTTCTGTATTACCTAGCTTGCAATAATAGATATCGCCCCATCTGACATTTTTAAAATCTTTTTCTTTCATGTAAAAATCCTCGCTTTCGATATTCGTAAGAGGCATTTCATATCAGAAATGAATTAACCCCTTCACTTGTTTGAAATGGCAGAGCGTTTTTGGGGGGTATTTTAGAAAAATTTTCTCAATTTTTTTATTGCACTGTTTATTGATTCCCTTACAGAAGTAAAATCAACTCCTTCTTCGTCAGCAATTCCCTCAAGTGTCTTGTTGTAGAAGAAGTATTTAATTACTCTTCGTTTCTGGGTCTCGCTCAGATAACATAAAATGCTCCGAAGTTTCTTGATATTGTCCTTTAACATAATTTCTTCAACAGGCTCTGTATCAACTGCCAGTTCCGGATGGTGTTCTTCAAATTCACCATCGTTAATATCAAATGCGTGTCCAAATAGAATTTTTCTCATTCTCTCTTTTGCTTCATTATTCTGATACTCTGTTATCGCTGCACCTTGAGCCACAGATAGCAGAACAAAAGGGATATTTCGACTGATAACATCAGGATATTTAATCCATAATTCTTCTTCCGCCAGTTCCGTTACAATCGCCCACTTTTCAGTGCCTGTGTAATCTCTGTATTCAAATCTAAGGTTTATAAGTTTGCACTCTCTTGCAAATAATTCTTCTTGTTCTGTTAATGTAAGTTTTGTCATTGTCGTAA
>CAVKTR010000022.1:0-39911 GCA_963659325.1 Dysosmobacter segnis | reverse complement strand
CCTTGATTTATAAGGAAATCTCGGCTTTTTTTATCTCATAAGTGTTGAAAATGGGATTTTATATACAATTTGTTTTTCTGTCAATAAATTTTTCACGGTCTGCTGATTCTGTGCGGCATATATTAAGTACCATTTTTCATTATCTTAAAGATGAAAGAAGGGAGCAGAAAAACTTACCTTGTCAGCTAACAATCGCTCTCCAAGGAAAGTTTTCTCTGCTCCCTTTATTTACACACACGGTGGCTTGCTGAAAACAATTCATTTTTGCCACGTATGTAAATAGAGGCTGAGTTCATTTTTTCTCAGCAGGCGATTGTTAGCCACGGAGACAAAATGAACTCAGCCTCTTTCAATATCCTAAATTTTCAACTATAAAAACAAGTCATTAAATAATTTCCATTGCTGCGGTCCAGCCTTCTCTTACCGCATCACCGATCTGGCGGGCGCGGACACAGTCACCGATCTTCCATACCGGAATACCAGCTTCTTTGATGGCTGTCTCAAGTGCTTCTGTCGCATGCGCACGGCGTCCCATTGCATTGACAACGGAATCTGCTTTGATGGTGATCTCTTTGCCATCCTGCTCAGCTACGACAAAATCTTTGCCGACTTTAATAACTTTTGCATTTACTTCGTATTTGCCACCGTTTTTGTCGATGAAATCATGTACGGCTGTTCTGTACAGACCGGTTGTCTCCGGCATCAGAGCACCTTTCATCTCTACGATGGTTGTCTCTACACCATGGTCGATGTAATCTGCAGCTGCCTCGCATCCTACCAGACCGCCACCAAGTACGATGGTGCTCTTTCCAAGTCCTGCAAAATCATTATAGTATACATCCATCGCTGTTACCGCATTTTCAATTCCCTCGATCGGAAGGATCAGATCATCGGATCCAACGGCAAGTACAACTGCTTCCGGAGCGATCTCTTTGATAAGTTCCGGTGTTACTTCACAGTTTAATCTTACTTCGATCGGACGTTTCTCAACCTCGCGAATCAGCAGGTTTTTAAAATTGTTGATATCTACTTTATGGTCTGTGTGATCTGTAAAGTTGATCAGGCCGCCTAATACGTCCGATTTTTCACACAGGATTACCTGATGACCTCTGTCTGCTGCTGTGATCGCTGTCTGCAGACCGCCACAGCCGCCGCCTACTACTAATACTTTACGGCTTGCTTCCGGTTTCGGCATATCCTCCGGCATTACTTTATGGTGAGAAGCCGGCCATACGTCGTATGGGTTGATGGTACAGGAATCCAGTGGTGGGAATTTTACCGTCCAGATCTCTGTCTCATGCTCGCCGGACGGACCCGGATAACATCTTCCGCAGCGCAGGCAGCGACGGATTTCATCTGCGTGACCATCTTTTGCCTTGTTCGGGAAAGCCGGATCTGCAAAGAACTGACGTCCCATGGATACCATATCGATTTTTCCTGCTGCGATGGCTTCTTCCGCCTGCTCCGGAGAGTTAATACCACCAACTGCTGCAACCGGGATGGATACGTTCTGTTTGATGATGGATGCCGGCTCGATATTTGGTCCGTGCGGTGCATATGCCGTTGTGAACTCCCAGCTTCGGGAAGAGCTGAGATAATGACCACAGGATACATGGATCAGGTCGATGTACGGCTCACAAAGTTTACAATATTTAATTGCATCCTCAAGCTCTAAGCCGCCTGGCAGATGCTCGGAACTGCTGACACGGATCTCGATCAGGAAGTCCGGTCCCATAGCCTCACGGATTGTTTTTAACAGGTCAACGGTAAATCTTGCTCTGTTTTCAAAGGATCCGCCGTACTCATCGGTACGTTTGTTGTACTGTGGAGAGAGGAACTGTGCCGGAAGCCAGCCATGTCCGCAATGGATCATAACACCTTCCCAGCCTGCTGCCTCAAACCATTTGCAGGCAGTTACATAATCCTGATAACAGCTTAAGATCTCTTCTTTTGTAAATGCATCTACATGAGTTCCATCCGGAAGATCTTTCTCAGACGGTCCCTTTGGATTGATGCCATCCCCGATATTTGTCTTGATCTCACCACAGGAAATCAGCTCGCCGATAGCCAGCGCGCCATAGCTTTTGATCATATCGGCAGTTGCCTTTGTAATCTCAAATATTTTATCGGATCTGGATGTAAAATCAATGTACGGCTCAAACGGGAAACGTTTGTCATACTCATGGTTCGGGCTTAACTCACCGAAACAGACGATACCGGCGCCACCTTTTGCCTTTGCCTCCAGCATACGGAATGCACGCTCCGGTACCGGTCTTGTATAACCAAACGGATCCGGATCCAGCTCAATATAATGCTCAAATGCAAATAAAGCCGGAGCTGCCTCAATACGGTTTTTGATTGTTTTTGAACCAACTTTTAACGGCTCAAATAAATGTGGAAAATACTGATTTTTTTCTGCCATAATCTCTTACCTTATCCTTTCTGAAAATACCTGACACTAATACCAAACAATGGTTTCAATCCGTGTTCACTGTCAAAAATCCCCATTTTTTGCGAAATTTTTTCTGTGAAAACGAACTGTTTTCTGTTACTTAGACTGTAGCAGAATTTCCCCCTTTACTTCAAACATCAGCTTATTTTTCACTGTTTCATTTTTCGACATTTTAGTTGTTTTTGTTGCATTGCATCTGGATAAGTACAGGAAATCATGGTATGATTCTGTTATATTCTGATTATAGAAAATAATATCTGACAGAACATTTTGTCCTGAATATATGACAGATTGATCCTGAAATTCTCTATTGAAGGAATTTTGGAAAACACAAAAAGGAAAAGGTATAAATAATTATGGATCATCGCGCAGAAAGAATGAAATCACTGATCATTCAGACTTTTTTTGAATGTCTGGAAAAAGAAGATTTTTCACAAGTAACCGTGGGGCAGATTGCAGAACAGGCTATGATCAACCGTTCTACATTTTATCGATATTTCGCTGATAAATATGAACTGAGAGATGAAATTGTGGACGATATCGTGCAGGATTTTGCAGAACACATGGAAGTGGATTTTCTCCATATGGATATCCAGGATGAAGTGCACACACGCTCCCTGCAGGACGGCTTAAGCCGCCTGTGCACGCAAAAACAGAGACTGGAAATCCTCTGGAACCAGAACCTGCTTGGCCGGAATGTCTTCGATGAGATGATGAATGCCGGTGCCCGCAAGGTGGAGGCAGAAATTTTGAATCATCCAACGATCTCACCGGAGAAAAAACAGCTTGCCGACTGGTATGCGAAATTGCTGGTGAACAATTTTCTCGTCACTGTCCGCTGGTGGTTTTCCCACAGTGACACCGTTTCTGCCAGTCAGATCACAACCATGATGGAACGGCATATGCTGTATGGAACGATTCCGACATTGAAGGAAAGCCGCTGATCACAACGGCTTTCCTTTCCTGTTCTCTTATATTTGATGACATCAGGATTCCAGATCAACAATCGTACTCCCAAACCAGTTTTTTCTGACACCAGATCTGAAATCAAAAATTATTTATTTTTCCTGCAAGCACATTCGTTTCTTCTCCATTTTCTTCATATACCGCATATAAACCACCAAAATCACACCTCCGGTAAATATCCAGGATGCCACATAGACATTCATCAGCATGTTATAAGTCGGAACCCATTTAAAGACAGTTACCATCCAGATCATACGAAATACAACCGTTCCAAGAATGGTAATGATCGCCGGTTCCAGTGATTTTCCCATGCCACGCAATGCCGCGCTCTCCACTTCATATGTCGCAGTCAAACCTTCCAGTGAGCAGACATGCTGCATCCGGATCAGCGCATACATGGCTACTGCATCGCTCGCCGTATAAATATGTACAAACGTATCACCACCTGCGATAAAAATCACGCTCAGGATCTCCGTAAATCCCATGCCAAAAAGCAGGCTCAGGCCAAATATTTTCTTGCATCGTTTCAAATTCCCCGCTCCGTAATTCTGACTGGTAAAAGTTACCGCTCCCTGCGCAAAGGCACAGGCGATTGCATAAGTAAAATATTCAAAATTCAACCCCACAGAAGCTCCGGCAATGGCATCCTCCCCGAAGGAATTAATACCACTCTGAATAAATACGTTCGACACGGAAAAAATGGCTCCCTGAATTCCCGCCGGGACTCCGATTACCAGAATACGGCGCAGAAAGTCTTTTCGAATCTGCATCTTTCCAAATCGGAACTGAAATTCATCTTCTCTTCGGTACAGGCAGAGCAAAACCAGCGATGCGCTCAACAGGTTGGAAGCCAGTGTACCGATTGCAACACCTTCCACGCCAAGATGTACCACAATTACTAAAAGCAGATTCAGTACGACATTTACAGCTCCCGCCAGCAACAGATAGTACATCGGGCGTTTACTGTCTCCATAGCTTCGCAGTGCCGCTGCGCCAAAATTGTAAAGTACCATAAACGGAATACTTAAGAAATAGATTCGGATATACAACAGTGCCTGATCCATGACGCTGTCCGGAGTTCCTGACAATACCAGTATTGGTTTCGCGATCAGAAATCCAAGTATCATCAGACCAATTCCAAGCACCAGGCCAAAGGTCAGGATTGTATGCAGCATGCTGCTGATCTGTTCCCGCTTTCCCTGTCCGATCAGATTTGCCAGCACCGCGTTTGGTCCCACGGAAAGTCCTGTGATCAGATTTACAAAAATGCCAACCAGAGCTACGCAGCTTCCTACCGCAGCCAGCGCACTGCTACCGACAAAACGTCCAACCACAGCCACATCGGCTGAATTGAACAACTGCTGCAAAATCGTACTGCAGGCAAGCGGCAGGGCAAACATGATCAGCTTTCCGGCGAGTTTTCCGTTCAGCATATCAATTTCTCTGTTTTTTTTCTTTTTCATCATCTGCTCCATTTCCAAACCAGTCCTTTCTCCAGTTTTTTCATTTTCAGCACCAAGTTTATCACGGATGGCAGAAAATACAAGACAGTTTAAAATTTTTTAAGAAATGTTTCACAGGCAGCAATTTCCGGCAGATTACACTCCCCGCAACAAAGATTTCGTAAAATGCTGACCAAAAGAAAAGAACCGGTTTCCTCTGTTTTGAAAACCGATTCTTCTCCTGTTCCACACTAATTAAAGAAACCCTGATTAAAATGTTTCCCGCACTGGATTTGTGCTGCGATGCTGCAAAATCTCCTGCAAATCCATGCGTGCCATCAGAGGTTACGAAGGAAATACTTTTATTTTGAAAGTTTGTTATTTGCTTTGGTCTGGAATTTTTCATTCTGTACGATAAAACGCTCATGTGTTCCTTCACCGATCAGGCCAACTTCATCATAAGCTGCTACTTTGAATACAAGACGGCGTCCGTCTACTTCTGTCAGTTCTGTCTCGCAACGAACAGTCATTCCGATTGGAGTTGCTGCTACGTGACTGATGTTTACCTGTGTACCAACACTGCCACAGCCTTCTTCCAGATATGGTGCAACGCTCTCGCTTGCTGTTTTTTCCATTAATGCAAGCATGCATGGTGTTCCGAATACTTCCAGTACGCCGCTTCCTACTGCTGTTGCTGTATTCTCATATACAACTTCTACGCTCTGTTCCCCTTTGATTCCTGCTTCTAACATTTTATGTCCTCCTTATCAATCATCTGATATTTTTTCTTTTCAGATGTATTTTACTGTTTGTATGTGTCTTTGGTAAGTATATCATAACTTTTTGCGTGCGACCAGTACTTTCTACAAGCTTGAACTTATCGCTTGTTTTTATTGCTCGTTTTTTATCGCTCATTTTTATCGCTTGTTTTTCATCTGTTAAAAAACAGACATCCCGTTTCTTTCGAATTCAGAATGTCTGTTTCACCTTTTATCTTATTAACAATTTCGATACCTTATGCCTCTAACAGTTTCTCCACGCTTGCAAGTTTCGCACAAACGATAAATACGTCGCATGCCTCTTTCAGTTCTTCCATTGGCGGAAGTGTCGGAGCGATACGGATAACGGAATCCTTCGGATCTTTTTTGTACGGATACGGTGCGCCTGCGCCTGTCAGCACAACACCAGCCTCTTTTGCTTTTGCAACGATGTTCTTTGCGCATCCTTCATTTGCCATAAATGTGATGAAATATCCACCGTTCGGACGGATCCAGCTTCCTGCACCAAGACCTGTCAGCTCTTTGTCAAAACGATCCAGGATCATCTCAAATTTCGGGCGGATGATCGCTGCATGTTTTGCCATATGTGCTTTTACGCCATCGATATCTTTTAAGAATTTTACATGACGCAGCTGGTTGATCTTGTCAAATCCGATGGTCTGAATGGTCAGACGTTTCAGGATGTCTGCTTTGTTCTCAAGACTTGTGATCAGTCCGGATACACCTGCACCTGAGAATGTGATCTTGGATGTGGAGCAGAACTCGATTGGAAGATTCGGGTTTCCGGCTTTCTCACACTCACCAAGGATCTCAAGGATCTGATCTGCTTTGTCCTCATACAGATCATGTACACAGTAAGCGTTATCCCAGTAAATACGGAAATCTTCTGCTGCTGGTTTTAAACGGGCCAGTCTGCGGACTGTCTCATCAGAGTAGGATGTTCCCATTGGGTTGGAGTATTTCGGTACACACCAGATACCTTTGATGCTGTCATCTTCGCTGACTAATTTTTCTACCATATCCATGTCCGGACCATCTTCGTAAAGAGGTACGTTGATCATCTCGATGCCAAAGCACTCTGTGATGGCAAAATGACGGTCATATCCCGGAACTGGACAGAGCCATTTTACTTTATCCAGTTTGCACCATGGTGTGCTTCCGTTTACACCAAACAGCATGGAACGTGCAATGCAGTCATACATGATATTCAGACTCGCATTTCCGTAAACAATGACATTGTCGTATGCTTCCGGGCCAAGTCCAACTAAGCTTGCGATGAATTCCTGTCCCTCTGTGATACCATCGATCACACCGTAGTTACGGATATCTGTACCGGCTCTGCTGACTAACGGAGTCTTGCTGGTCAGAACGTCCATCATCGGCATGGACAGCTCAAGCTGCTCTTTGGATGGTTTACCTCTGGACATGTCCAGTTTCAAGCCTTTTTTGCAGATTTCTTTGTATTGCTGTTCCAGGCTCTCTTTTTCTTTTAATAATTCCTCTCTGCTCATTTCCTGATAAGACTGCATTGATTTTTCCTCCTGCTGCATATTGTTAAATCATTTTTTTACAACTTCTTTTTATATTCAAAAGGAGACTTGCGGAAAGTTTACTCCTGTTTGATCTTTTTGAAATATTCCCGAATGGTCTGCTCGTATCCGTTTTCTGTCGGCTCGTAGAATTTCATATCTTTGTATGCATCCGGCAGGTACTGCTGCTCCACGTAGTGGTTCGGATAATCGTGAGCGTATTTATATCCAAGTCCACGTCCAAGTTTTGCAGCACCTTTGTAATGCGCATCGCACAGATATGTTGGAACCGGCGCAGTTCTCGACTCCCGGACAACGGAAAGTGCTTTGTCCACCGCCATGTAAGCCGCATTGCTCTTTGGCGCGCTTGCCACATAAGTGACTGCCTGTGCCAGCACGATCCGTGCCTCCGGCATTCCAAGCCGCTCCACCGCCTGTGCTGCGCTGACCGCCACGGTCAGGGCGTTCGGATCTGCATTTCCCACATCTTCCGATGCACAGATCATAATTCTTCGGGCGATAAATGTCACATCTTCCCCGGCGTACAGCATTTTTGCCAGATAATAGACCGCTGCATCCGGATCGGATCCCCGCATACTTTTGATAAATGCGGAAATGTTATCATAGTGGCTGTCACCATTTTTATCATACTTGATCACGCGCTTCTGGATACATTCGGAAGCCACATCCAGCGTGATATGGATGAGCCCGTCTGCACTGCGCTCTGTGGTAAGGATTCCCAGTTCAATGGCATTCAATGCGCTGCGGGCATCTCCGTTTGACACATCTGCCAGAAATTCCAGTGCATCTTCATCCGCCACCGCATGATAAGCTCCCATGCCTTTTTCCATGTCCTCTAAGGCACGGTGCAGCAGCGTTTTGATATCCTCTTTTTCCAACGGCTTCAGTTCAAAAATAATGGATCGGGAGATTAACGCTCCGTTTACCTCAAAATACGGATTCTCCGTGGTGGCACCAATCAGAGTCACCGTACCGTCCTCCACAAACGGAAGCAGATAATCCTGCTGTCCTTTATTGAAACGGTGGATCTCATCGATAAACAGGATCGTGCGTTTTCCGTACATGCCCTGCATCTGCTTTGCTTTCTCAATGACCGCTTCCATATCCTTCTTGCCGGCGGAAGTTGCATTGATCTGCATAAATTCTGCGCTGGTCGTTTTCGCAATGACTTTCGCCAGTGTGGTTTTTCCGGTTCCCGGCGGTCCGTAAAAAATAACCGACTGCAGTTTGTCCGCTTTGATGGCCCGGTAAAGCAATTTGTCTTTGCCGATGATGTGCTGCTGTCCCACTACTTCTTCCAGCTTCGTCGGACGCAGTCTGGAAGCCAGCGGCGATTCCTTTTCCTTATTTTGTTCTCTCATGTAATCAAATAAATCCATTTTTTGATCTCCATTTCACGTTTCATCCTTCAAAAATGAATCCTTTTCATGATATAAAATTCATTTTTGACTGTTTTCATCCTGTAAAATGCATGGAATTTAGATGTTTTTGCATGATACCGATGTGATATCTTTCATATCCATGCTATACAATACATTAAATTTACCGGTCTGACAAGTTATTTTTTTGTCAAAGTTGCATTTTCTCCAATTTTTCCATAATATAGTAGATTCTCATTCACATTTTTCGCATTCTGACGAAGATTTTTTCCCTGTTTTCGGCTTATAATATCAATTTGAAATCACAAATCATATCATAATTACATTACTCCTCTTCCGCCAGTTCTCGCACCGCCGCGATCGCTGTCTCCACTTCCTCTGCGGTATTATAATGGGAAAAACTGAACCGCACTGCGCCCTGCTCTACCGTTCCAAGCACCTCATGCATCAGCGGTGCGCAATGTCCGCCCGGTCTGGTAGAAATCTCCCATCCCTCAAACAGTTCATCACTGACCTCTGAGGAATCATAATCCCCGATATTAAAAGACACGATCGGGCACCGGTTTTTCTGTGAAAAATCACCGTAGATCTTCACTCCCGGAATCTCACGGATACCTTCATAAAACTGCCACATCAGCTTCTGTTCTTTTTCCCGGATTTCATCAATTCCTGTCCGCATCAGGTAGTCTAAGGCCGCATCCAGCCCGGCAATCCCATGTCCGTTCAGCGTCCCGGCTTCCAGCGCCGTCGGCATCTGCTGCGGATGCTTTTTGCTGTACGTCTGCACGCCGCTGCCGCCGCTCTTTAACGGACGAAGCTGCAGGCCGGTTCTGACATAGAGCCCTCCGGTTCCCTGCGGGCCAAGCAGGCTTTTGTGCCCGGTAAAGCACAGAATATCAATATGCATTGCCTGCACATCGATAGGAAATACCCCTGCTGTCTGCGACGCATCCACCACGAAAAGGATCCTTTTGTTTTGCGTCAGTTCTCCGATTGCTGCAATGTCCACCAGATTTCCGGTGACATTAGATCCATGGGTACAGATGATGGCTTTTGTCTCCGGTCTGATCGCTGCCTCCATATCCTCCAATGAAAATCTGCCCTGCGCATCCGCTTTTACAATCGTCAGTTCCACACCTTTTTCTTCCATTTCATACAACGGGCGGAGCACAGAATTATGCTCTAATTGTGTCGTGATCACATGATCTCCAGAGTTTAATAATCCTTTGATCGCAATATTCAGACTCTCCGTTGCATTGCTTGTAAACACCATCCGCTCCGGGCTTTCCGCATGGAAGAATTCTGCCAGTTTTCGTCTTGTATCGTAAATTGTGCGGGAAGCCTGCAGCGTCGCTTCGTGCGCCCCTCTTCCTGCATTTCCCAGAGAGCACAATGCCTCTGTGACCGCCTGCACAACTTCCTGCGGTTTCCGTCGTGTCGTTGCCGCATTGTCAAAATAGATCATCGTAAAATCCCCTTTTCTCATATCACATATTGCTATTTATTCTACCATAAAAAGGAGCCCTCGCCAATCCGCGAGAGCTCCTTCTTATATTCTGATTTTCCAGTAAAGCGGACATTCGCAATCCGCTTTTGCGACTTGCGTTCAACTACTTATTTCTTCTCCACTGGTTTATCCTTCGGCAGCACCAGATTTAAGAATACCGCTGTCACCGTTGCAATAACAACCGGTGTCTTACCAAATACAGTTGTCACCCACGCCGGGAACATTCCCAGAGACGCAGACGCCTGTGTCACACCAACACCAAGCGCCACTGACAATCCTACGATGGAAGTATTTCGATAAGTCATTGGCTGACTTGTGATCAGCTTGATACCTGTCATTGCAATCGAAGCAAATACAGAAATCGTTGCACCACCAAGTACACACTGCGGAATGGTTGTCAGCAGTGCGGAAAACTTCGGCACCAGACCTGCAACCAGCAGAATACCCGCAGACATTCCAAGCACAGAACGGTTGATAACTTTTGTTGTAGTAACGATACCTACGTTCTGACTGTAGGAAGCGGTCGGCAGACCACCAAGGAAAGCACCGATGACGTTTGTGCATCCATATCCCACAATAGCACCTTTTAACTCTTTATCCGTCGGTTCACGATCCATACTACCGGTTGTAGTTGCGGTGAAATCACCAATCGCCTGAATCGCATTGATTGCAAATAACAAACCAATCGCAATGCAGGAAGACGGATCAAACTGAATGCCAAAATGCATGATCTGCGGCATCTGGAAAAAGCTTGCCTGTGCCACCGCACTCAGATCTACCATTCCGAAACATGCTGCAATAATATAACCGCAGATGATGCCGATCAGAATAGAAGCCAGTTTCAAAAATCCTTTGGTAAAGTGATTCAAAAATGTAACGATAGCTAACGTGATAATGGCTACCAGCCAGTTTGTCCAATGTCCGTAATTTCCACTGGATGTGCCGCCTGCCATATAGTTGACAGCGGTCGGATACAAAGAAAGTCCAATCGTAAATACAACGGTTCCTGTTACCAGCGGTGGAAATACTTTTCGGATCTTGTCAATAAAAAATCCAATGATCATTGCAATGATACCGCCGACGATCTGTGCTCCAAATATTGCCGCAATTCCTGTATCTGCCGCAATCGCCTGCATACTTGCCACATATGCAAAACTGGTTCCCATGATAACCGGTAAGCCGGCGCCCAGACGGAAGCCTTTTTTCGGTCCGATCGGAAATAACTGTAAAAATGTGGAAAGTGCAGATACTACCAATGCAGACTGAATCAACATGACACGGTTTGCTCCCTCGAGACCTGCAACACCTGCCACAATGATCGCCGGGGTTACACAACCCACGATCATCGCTACTACATGCTGCAGCGCCAGCGGAAGTGCCTTACTCAGCTGCGGAACACCATTTAACTCGAAAATAGACGCATTTTTTTCCTTTGTCTTTTTCATGTACTAAAATCCTCCATCTTTCGTTACAGTTCACTCATCACATGTATTCAGATAATGATCATGCTTGCATGAGGAATTATCTGGATACATAGTGATGAAGGGAGCGCCTTTTTATGAGCAAAAATAGGAGCATAGCTACGGAGAAGCCCAAAGGGCGTTTTGCGAATGGCGCGTGTGAACTGTAACATGTTCACGTTCTTTTTTCTCAGATATTATAACGCAGATATTTTCCGATTTACAACCGCCCCGCTTATGAATTATATTTATGGTTTTTATTAACTACGCTAATAAAATCAATCCTTTTTATTTGTTTTTCATATAGATCAAAGCATAATCTACCTTCTTTTTTACACTTCTTCTGAGCATTTTTATTTTTCTTGTTCTGTTTCTTTCTTCACTTCCGGTTTTTCCTGCGGCAGCACCAGATTTAAGAATACAGCTGCAACTGTAGCGATAACAACCGGAGTTTTTCCGAATACAGTTGTCACCCATGCCGGGAACATTCCCAGAGATGCGGAAGCCTGAGTCACACCAACACCAAGTGCTACAGCCAGACCTACAACAGATGTATTTCTGAAGTTCATCTCCTGTGTTGTGATCAGTTTAATACCTGTCATTGCAATGGAAGCAAATACGGAAATCGTTGCACCACCAAGTACACACTGCGGAATGGTTGTCAGTAATGCGGAGAATTTCGGTACCAGACCTGCGATCAACAGGATGCCTGCCCCCATTCCAAGGACAACACGGTTGATAACTTTTGTTGTTGTAACGATACCTACGTTCTGGCTATAGGAAGCTGTCGGAAGACCACCAAGGAATGCACCAACAACGTTCATGCATCCATAACCTACAATGGCACCCTTTAACTCTTTGTCCGTCGGCTCACGATCCATACTACCTGTTGTAGTTGCTGTAAAATCACCGATGGCCTGAATTGCATTGATGGCAAACAGTAATCCGATGGCAATACAGGATGACGGCTCAAATTTGATACCGAAATGCATGATCTGCGGAGCCTGGAAAAAGCTTGCCTGTGCCACTGCGGTCAGATCTACCATTCCAAAACATGCTGCAATGATGTAACCACAGATGATACCGATCAAGATAGAAGCCAGTTTTACAAAACCTTTTGTAAAGTGATTTAAAAATGTAACGATAGCCAGTGTGATAAATGCTACCAGCCAGTTTGTCCAGTGACCATAGTTTGCGCTGGAAGAACCACCTGCCATGTAGTTGACAGCAGTCGGATACAGGGAAAGTCCGATGGTAAATACAACGGTACCTGTTACCAGTGGCGGGAATACTTTACGGATCTTGTCGATGAAGAATCCGATGATCATCGCGATGATACCACCGATGATCTGTGCTCCAAATATCGCCGCAATACCTGTATCCGCCGCAATCGCCTGCATACTTGCCACATATGCAAAACTGGTTCCCATAATAACCGGTAATCCTGCCCCCAGGCGGAAGCCGTTTTTCGGTCCGATTGGAAACAGCTGTAAAAATGTGGAAAGTGCGGATACGATTAGTGCTGACTGAATCAGCATAACCCGGTTTGCACTGTCGAGTCCTGCCACTCCTGCTACGATGATCGCCGGGGTTACACAGCCTACGATCATCGCCACAACGTGCTGCAAAGCCAGCGGAAGCGCTTTGGTCATCTGCGGAATTCCATCCAGTTCGAAAATAGACGCATATTTTCTTTTTGCCTTTTCCATTACATAAATCCTCCTCTTATATGTATGTGATTTTATATTATTTTTTTATAAATCCACGGATATCAACAATTGCATTTCTCGGACATTTCACCACGCAGTTTCCACAGGATAAACAGTCCGCTTCATATATTACCGCACAATTATCTTCAATCTGTATTGCCTCACTCGGGCAGTTTCTGTGGCACAGGCCACAGCCGATGCAGCTCACATCACAGGCATTTCTCGCCGGTGCTCCCATATCACGGTTGGAGCAGCGTACCAGAAACGGTTCTCCCACATTGTGCATGTGGATGATCTGCTGCGGACAGGCTTTTTCGCACAACCGACAGCCCACGCAATTGTCACGATCAATCTCTGCCACGCCCTGTGCATTGATGCTCACGGCATTTTTCCGACAGGCTTCCACACAGGCGCCACAGCCGATACATCCATATTGACAGTCGTGATTGTGTTCCCCGCCGTTACATGCCACGTAAGCAAACTTCCGAATTCGTTTTTTCATCGTCACTGCACCCCCTTTTTATACTGCTGGTCTGCAGCATAAGGTGTATCTGCAAGTGGAAGTCTGGTACGATACTTGCCATCATAACTGTAGTAAGCTGCCGCAATGGCCGGTGCGGTCGGAATGGAAGTGATCTCTCCGATACCGATGGCTCCGCAGGCCACATTCAGTCCTGCTTTTTCTACAATGATACTTTCCACTTCCGGAATCTCATTCGCCCGGAATAAACCAAGGGTTCCGTATTTGGATAACGGTTTACAGTCCTTCAGGTCGTAGCGTTCTCTTAGGGCATAGCCAAGAGACATGATCACTCCGCCCTCAATCTGACCTTCCACAGACAATGGATTTACCGCACGTCCCACATCGTGGGCTGCCACCACTTTTTCCACTCTTCCGTCTTTGTCTAAGACACATACCTGAGTCGCATAACCGTAAGCAACGTGAGATACCGGGTTTGGAACATCTGCGCCAAGTTTATCGGTTTTTGCCAGATATTCGCCGTAGAATTCTTCCCCTTCCAGCTCTGCCAGACTCTTTGTCTTTCTCGCTTCGTTATACAATTCGCAGGCTCTGCGCATCGCCTCACCGGTAACCAGCGTCTGTCTGGAACCGGATGTGGTTCCGGAATCCGGTGCGTTGATGGTATTTGCCGCTTCATATACGATATCCTCGCGTTTCAGATCTGTATTTTCGATCGTCATCTGTAGCAGTACCGTTCCAAGTCCCTGACCAATGCAGGAAGCACCGGATCGGATATGTGCTTTTCCATCCTTAATGGCAAGGATCGCTCTTCCAAAATCCGGAATACCAACACCGACACCGGCATTTTTCATGGCACAGGCGATACCCACATACTGATTGTTTTCAAATACATCTTTCACCGCTTCCAGTGTCTCCACCAATCCGGTGGACTCATCTACGATCTGTCCGTTCGGAAGTACCTGTCCCGGACGGATCGCATTGCGGTAACGGATCTCCCAGGCGCTGATGCCGACCTGCTCAGCCAGCTTCGTCAGCATCATTTCCATGCAGAAGCAGGTCTGAGTTACACCGAATCCACGGAAAGCTCCTCCCGGCGGATTGTTTGTATAATATGCTTTTCCGTCGATCTCAAAATTCTGATAGTTATACGGTCCCGCCGCATGGGTACAGGCACGCTCCAGAACCGGTCCGCCTAAGGATGCATACGCTCCGGTATCTGCAATAACGGTAGCGGTTACGCCCTGAATAATACCGTTCTCATCACATCCAACCGTAAATTTCATGTCCATCGGATGCCGTTTCGGGTGGATCAGGATGCTTTCCTGTCTCGTCAGTTTTACTTTGACCGGACGTTTCAGCAGATAAGCCGCCAGTGACGCATGATGCTGCACCGACATATCCTCTTTTCCGCCGAAGCCGCCACCCACCAGTTTGTTGACAACCCGGACTTTTTCACTCGGAAGTCCAAGCATCTCGGAACATTCGTGCTGAGTTGCGTAAGTTCCCTGATCTGTGGAATAGATCAGTACGCCGTCCTCATACGGCATGGCAATCGCACATTCCGGCTCCAGAAATGCATGTTCGGTCCATGGTGTATGGAACTCCTCGGTGTAGACATATTTCGCATTGGCAATGGCTTCCTTTGCGTTTCCTCTGGATACATGCTTGTGTGCCAGCAGGTTTCCGCTTCCGTGTACCTGCGGCGCATCCTCTTTCATGGCCTCATACGGACTGCTGACAAAAGGCAGCTCCTCGTATTCGACTTTCACCAGTTTTTTCGCTTTTTCCACCACATCAATGTTCTCGCCAACCACAAGCGCAATGGCGTCTCCCAGATAATGGGTGATGGAACCAACCGGAATCATGGTATCCCAGTCCTGAACCAGATGTCCGACTTTCACATCCCCCGGAATATCCGCAGCAGTAAAGATATCTACGATACCCGGAACTGCTTTTGCTTTTTCTGTATCGATGGACAACACCCTTGCTCTCGGGTATTTGGAACGAACTGCACTCGCGTGAAGCAGACCTTCCACTTCCATGTCATCCACGTATTCTCCATATCCTAATGTCTTTTCCCTGGCATCCACACGATGCACGCGCTCGCCCAGCTTCCAGGTAAATTCTTTTTTCGGGATTCCCTTTCCTTCCCGTTTGATCTTTGCGGCTAATTCCACCGCATCCATAATTTTTTTATATCCGGTGCAGCGGCAGATGTTGTTGCGCAGCGCAAATGCGATCTCATCTCTCGTCGGGTCTGGATTTTTGTCCAGCAGTCCCTTCGTACAGATGACCATTCCCGGAATACAGAATCCGCACTGCACGGCTCCTGCCTCTGCAAAAGCGTATGCATACAGTTCTTTTTCCTCATCCGAAAAGCCTTCCACGGTAAGGATCGATCTGCCATCCATCATGGACAGGGTCGGAATACAGGCTTTCATCGCCACTCCGTCTACCAGCACATGACAGGTTCCGCAGGCTCCCTCACTGCAGCCATCCTTTACGGATTTGCACTTACAGACATCCCGCAGGAACGGCAGTAGTTTTCCATCGCCTTCCACCTGATATAATTCATTATTTACATAAAATTGATACATCGAAATGCCCCCATTCTGATGCAGATGGATAAAAATTCCAGAATGCCTTTTGCATTTGCTCTGCATACTGACATACACTTGATGCTCCAATATTTGCTTTTACCTGATTCTTTTATGTTTCATTTCATCTGAATTTGATTGAATATTCGACCAAACCGGAATAACCAGTTATCCTTAGATCTGTGTCAGATAAGGTATACGAACAGAACCGGCATTTTCATCCGGTGTTTTTGTGATTATGATTTCAAGAATGCCCTCGGCATTCTTGCTGCGAGATGCACGTCATGCAACGCATGACTTATTCCTCTGTGCATCTCTGCAATCCTGCCGGAAGCTATATCAGATGGGAGATTGAATCTCTCATCTGGTATAAAACCCACCACATTCCGCGTACTTTGACTGAATATTCAATCAAACAGAATGATACATTACATCTTTGCTTTTCCCCATAGCAAAGTTTCAGTAAAAACCATTGGAAATCAAATCTCTGTCAGTAGACAGACCTGTTACCCTTCTTTTTTCTCCATCGCAATTCTGATCTGGCGAAGCACCATGTCTTCTGCATATGCAAAATAGCTGTCTGCGTCAAAACCTTTTCCATCTACCAGCACCTGGATCGAAGCCCCCTCAAGCAACGATACTGCCATATATGGAATCAGTTCCTTGTCTGTCTCGTCCATATTCGGGCAAAAACGAATGATGATCGCCCGGATATTATCTCTCCAAACTGCATACGCTTCCTGAAAACGTGCTCTGATGTCTGCGTCGATCCTTGTCTGAACAAGGAAATCAAGTTCTGCAAAATCATACTCTTTCTTCTTGGTCAGCAGTACTTTTTTCTGCAGAAAGAAAATATGTAACTGATCTTCCAGTGTATCTTTACTGGATTTCTTGCTCACCTGCTGCATATCGTAGCATTCCTGTAGAATCCACTCCTGCAGTCTCTTTAACAAATCCTGCTTCGTTTTATAATAATAGTGAACATTTGACTGCACCATATCTGCCTTATCTGCGATCAGATGCATTCTCGTTCCACTGATTGTGACATCATTTACAACTTTCAGTGCCGCATTCAGAATTCTTTCTTCTGTTTCTGTAACATGTAATGTTTCTGTTTTCAAGTCCTTGCCTCCTGCCCATAAGATTCATTAACACTAGGATTCTATTGTATTTTCTCTTACAGGCAGTGTCAAGAATTTAGCTCAAAAATTTTTAGATTCAGTTCACACGCGCCATTCGCAAAACGCACTTACAGTGCTTCTTCGCTGTAATACAGCTACTTTTGCTCATAAGAAGGCGCTCCCTCTGTCACTATTCATATAGGTAATTCCTCATGCAAGCATGATCATTACCTACATTTCATGTGACAGGTGAACTGGAAAAATATGTTATTTTTCTACAGCAATTGCCTCGATCTCTACCAGACCTGCTTTCGGAAGGTTTGCAACCTCTACGCAGGAGCGGGCCGGTACATCGTTTGCAAAATATTTTGCATAGATCTCATTTACTTTACCGAAATCAGCAATGTCTGCTAAGAAAATAGTTGTTTTTACAACATGATCAAAATCAGATCCTGTACCTTCCAGAATTGTTTTCAGGTTCTCAAGACTCTGTACAGTCTGTGCCTCGATGCCTTCCGGAAGTATGCCGTCTGCCGGGTTTAAACCTAACTGTCCGGAAATGAAGATCATGTTTCCTGTTTTTACTGCATGTACATATGGACCTACTGCTGCCGGTGCTCCGTTTACATTGATTGACTGTTTCATAATAATTTCCTTCTTTCTTATAGAATTTGTAAAAATTGTAGATAGGAACAATTTTCGTTTATTATAATGCAGTGTTGTACTGCTTTACAAGCAACTTTCCAAATCTGTTTTATTTTGCACATCTAATCTGAGAACTGTGATACCCTTTTTCTATAACTGGCGCACGGTTCTGTGGATGTATTTTCCTTTTAATTCGGTATGTACTCTGCCGTACTCCGCCACCGGGCAGCCTCGTAAAAATACCTGTGCTGCCATTCCGGTTCCGGAAATTCCTTCATATGGCGTGTTGTCCACGTTCTGAACCTGTGTCTTGGCTGAAATTGTCCAGGCTTTCTGCGGATCCCAGATCACCAGATCCGCATCGCTGCCCGGAAGGATGGCTCCTTTTCTCGGATACATACCAAAAAGTTTTGCCGGTCGCTCCGCCAGAAGCTGGCACATGCGCTCAATGGAAGTTCTGTCCTCCACCACACCATACTGATAAAACAGCTGCGGCCGATGCTCCGTTCCCGGAATGCCTCCCGGAATTCTGGTAAAATCATCCTTACCTCTTGTTTTCTGACCATCCATGTTGAAACTGCAGTGGTCCGTGCCAAGCATATCCACTTCGCCCTTTTCAACGGCCTCCCAGAGTGCCTCACGGTCTTCTTTCTTGCGAAGGGGCGGTGCACATACATAGGCTGCTCCCGCAAATCCCGGACGGTTGTATTCTTTCTCATCCAGGATCAGATACTGCGGACAGGTCTCCACAAATACCTGCTGGCCTTCTTTTCTGGCTCTCTGGACCACTTTCAGTCCCTGTCTGGAACTTAAATGTACGATATTCACCGGTGTGCCTGCCAGCTTTGCAATGGTCAGGAGCCGGTTGATGGCCTCTGCTTCCGCCTCCGCCGGACGGCTCTTCGGATGCAGGCGTACACTGTTGCGTTCCTCGGATTTGAGTTTTTCCGTCACCGCTTTGATGATGTCACCGTTTTCACAATGAACACCGGCAATGCCGTGTTCTTCCTCGATCGCGGATAAAATCTCGAATAATTCTTTGTCATTTACTTTGAGATTATCATACGCCATATATAATTTATAAGAAGTGACACCCTGACGGGTCATCTCTTTGATTTCTTTTTTGGACACATCGTTCCAGTCTGTGATCGACATATGAAAACCGTAATCACAGGAGCTTTTTCCATTTGCCATCCTGTGCCAGACCTCCAGCGCTTCGGTTAATGTCTGCCCTTTTTCCTGCGTGGTAAAATCAAGGATCGATGTGGTTCCTCCTGCTATCGCAGCTTTTGTTCCTGTATAAAAATCATCTGCGGTATGAAAATCTCCCGCATCCAGATCGAAATGTGTATGGGTATCGATGAATCCGGGAAATATGTATTTCCCGGACGCATCGATGACCGTCATGCCCGGCGCATCAATGGTTTTTGCCACCTGGGTTATTTTCTCACCTTCTACCAGTACATCGGCTGTGTAACTGCCGTTTGCGTAAACAACGGTACCGTTTTTGATTAAATATCCCATTATGAACTCCTTATCTGAAATGCTGTTTCATGCAAGCATGATTCACATTTACATTTCTCCATTCAGGCTGCTCTCTGAATCTTACAAATACAGATAATCGTATTCTGCATCGATTGTCAGAATCACCTGTTTTAATCCATCGTATAAGGTACAGTCAGCATCTTTCAGGTTGTAATCCTTCACAAAACCTGCCAGTCTTACTTTGACTGTCATGTTCTCTCTGTTCAGAACGACGTAACCGTCATTTTTGCTGTTTTCAAAATCTGCTTCATTTGCAAATAATGTAAATTTCGCCTGATATGGTGCACTGCTGTATGGGCAGAAGCTCTTGCAGTTGCCGCACTCGTTACACATGTAATCCACATGTACGATGGCCGGCATTTTCTGTCCCGGTACTGCGATGGTTACGTTTGCACGGTTCGGACATACATCTACGCAGTTCTCACAGATGTGATTACATTCCAGACATCTCTCTTCTTCCGCTTTTCCTTCTGCGGAATGAACCAGAATGCCTTTTTTCTCTGCTGCGCGCGCTACATCTGTGTCGTATACATACTCAGATTTTGCTCCCTCACCAAGAATGTGGCTTGCTGCTTTCTGTGCATCACGGATTGCTAAAACAATGGTTGCTGCTCCACCTGCGCCATCACCGATGGCATATACACCCGGTTTGCTTGTCTCCATAGTATTCGGATTCAGAACCGGCTGTCCTTTCTCGTTGACATTGATGCCGTTTGCTTCATACAGCGCACTGTCCACACGCTCTCCCAGAGATGCGATGATCGTGTCTGCCGGGATCTGAACTTCTTCCTCTGTCTCTACAGGTTTCTGTCTGCCGCTGGCATCCATCTCACCAAGCACTACTTTCTTGCAGGTCAGAACACCATCTTTCTGTGTCTTCGGTGCAAGCAGTTCTTTCATAACGACGCCGTCTTCCAATGCCTCTAATAATTCGTCCTCATCGGCCGGCATGTAACGTTTTGTTCTGCGGTATACCACAGTAACGTCTTCCACGCCTTCAATTCTGCCTGCCATACGAGCCGCATCCATGGCTGTGTTACCAGCTCCGATGACAACGACATGTCTGCCAAGGTTCTGTGCCTTCGGATCTTCCTTTGCTGCCTCAAGGAAGTCTACCGCATTCAGCTCTTTCTCAGTATCTACACCGATGGCCATACCTTTGTGTGCACCGATGGCAAGAACGATGGTATCAAAACCTTCCTCTTTCAAGCTATCTATATTTTCAATATTTCTGTTATTTACAAATTTTGCTCCGTATGCTTTTGCGATCTCCACATCTTTTGCGATTGCTTCATTGTCAATACGGAAGGATGGGATCACGTTGCGTACCGTTCCGCCAAAATGCTGTTTTTTATCAAATACGGTAACGTCTGCTCCGCCTTTTGCAAGGAATGCGGAACAGGCAATACCAGCCGGACCGCCACCTACGATGGCAACTTTCTTGCCGCTGTTTCCTTCTGCTTTCAGACCGCCCAGAACACTGTCATATCCGCCTTTTGCTGCCTGCAGTTTGGTACCGCGGATTGCAACCGGCTCTTCATAGAAGTTTCTGGTACATTTGCTCATACATCTGTGGTTACACAGAGTACCGGTCATGAACGGAAGCGGGTTTTTATCAAGAATAACCTCTAATGCTTCCTGCATTTTTCCTTCACCGGCCAGTTTTACATAAGCCGGAATATCCTGATGGATCGGACATCCTTCCATACATGGTGCAGTGAAGCAGTCCAGTAACGGAACTTCTTTGTCCATCTTGCGGCTTGGTAACGGTTTCACCGGTTTTACATGATGCGGATCATGTTTGATCTCCTCGATCAGAGCTGCCAGACCTTCTACGTCTACGCCCTCGAACGGTTTGAATTCCATTGCATTCAGTTTGTCTGCAAGCTGGATGCCTCGGTTATATCCGCCCGGTTTTAATAAGGTTGTGGCTACTGTGATCGGCCAGATGCCAAGTCCGAAGATCTTGTCAATGTTAAACGCATCGGCTCCGCCGGAGTAGGAAATTCTTAATTTTCCGTCAAATGCTTTGCTGAGCTTATGCGCAACGCTTAAGGACAGTGCACATAAGGATTTTCCGGACATGTACATTTCTTCACTCGGAAGTTCATTTCTGGTTACATCTACCGGGAAGGTATTGGTGATTTTTACACCAAAAGCAAGTCCTTTGCTGTCTGCTAATGCCTGCAGTCTGGTCAGCATCGGTACTGCATCCTCAAACTGAAGATCATCTTTGAAGTGGAAATCACCGAATGCCACGTAATCATATCCCATATCGTCCATGATCTTGCGGGCTTCTTCGTATCCCAACAGAGTCGGATTACATTTTACAAATGTATTTAATCCTTTTTCTGTCAGCAGATAAGAAGCAATGCTCTCGATCTCCTCTGGTGGACATCCATGCAGAGTGGATACTGTTACAGATTTGCAGATATCAGAAGGAATGGCCTCGATATCAGCATCTGTCAGTTTGTGGAAGCTGTCTTTGTTGTCTTTCAGCCACTGGATGCACTCCTGAAATACCGGATTGTCTTTGGATTCGATCATATTATTTAAAAATGTATCAATTTTTTCTGATTTGATACCCTGCAGATCATATCCAACACTGATGTTGAAGATAAATCCGTCTGCTGCGCCAAGTCCCCACTCTTTGGAGAGTGCCTTTAATGCAACCCATGCTTTTACATACTCTGCGTAAGCCTGTGGTACATACAGCTCTGTGGACCACTCGCAGTTGTAACATTCATCATCTGCAAGAATACACGGTTTGCTTACCGGAAGATCCTCGCCGTCTAAGATCTGTACTGTTTTTAACTCAAAGAAACGGCTGCCTGCCAGATATGCTGCAATGATATTCTGCGCAAGCTGTGTGTTTGGTCCTGCCGCCGGTCCGTACGGTGTCTCGATCTTCTCTCCGAAAATAGAAAGACATTTCGCCGGATCTGCTTTATACTCTTTGCGAACGCCAAATACGGTCTGCCGCTTTGCACGCTCTGTCATCGCCCAGTTCATCAGATTCCCGAAAGGAATCGGTGTCATTCTGTCGCCCATTGTAATTAACCTCTCTTTATTCTAATCGTTGTTTTATAATTTCAACTTATTCCGTCCCAAATATTTATCGCACCATCTAATAAAAAGTTTAGATGCATTCATTAACCGTTAATGCTGTGTGCCAGCTCTGCTGCTGCCTGTCTGCAGTCTGCCATTGCTTTTGCCTCATCGATCATGGTCAGCTCACGGTCTTTCATCAGCACTTTTCCGTTACAAATAGTTGTCTGTGTCATGGCACCGTTGATACCGAATAACATATGGCTGTTGATATTGTCTGCGGTCAGTGGTGTCAGCGGATCATAAGTGACTACAACTACGTCTGCTGCTGCGCCTTCTTTTAATACGCCAAGCGGGATGTTGAAGTAACGGTTTGCCATTTTTGCATTTCCCTCAAATAACATCGCCGGGACTTCGCCCCATGCAGCGTTTGCATCACATAAGGAATGTTTGTGCAGTACATTTGCCACCTTATAAGATTCAAACATATCATGTGTATAACCGTCAGTTCCAAGTCCTGTCAGAATGCCTTTCTGGAAAATTCTCATGGTTGGCGGACATCCACAGGCATTTCCCATATTTGACTCCGGATTGTGCACTACCATGGTATCTGTTGCTTTCAGCAGATCCATCTCCTGTTCATTGACATAAATGCAATGTGCGGTCATGGTCTGCGGTCCTAACAGATCGTGATCCATCAGTCTGTTTACGATTCTCTTTCCATATTTATGTAAGCAATCATGCAGGTCCTCGATACCCTCTGCCACATGGATGTGTACGCCTACGCCCTCCGGCATATTTTCACGGCACATCTCAAACGTCTTATCAGAGATGGTAAACTGTGCATGCATACCCATCATGGCTTTGATCATGTCATTATTCTGCTGTGCAGCATATTTAATGAAGTCTGCATTTTCTTTTACGGAAGCTTTTGCTTTCTCCTCGCCGTCACGGTCAGATACTTCGTAGCACAGACAGCTTCTTACGCCCATCTTCTCAGAGGCCTCAGCAATCTTGAACAGGCTGCCCTCGATAGCTCCGAAACTTGCATGATGGTCAAAAACTGTCGTTACACCGTTTTTGATGCAGTCTATATAAGTAGCGATCGCACTTAAGTAAGTCTGCTCCAGTGTCAGATGGCGGTCAACCGTCCACCATAATCCGTCCAGAATATCTAAAAATCCGTTTGGGTTATATCCGTTAATAGATAATCCTCTGGCAAATGCACTGTAAATATGTTCATGCATATTAATAAGAGACGGCATAATGATCTGACCTTTTGCATCGATCAGCTCTGCCTGCGGATATGCATTTCGCAGTGTCTCATAATCGCCTACCTTTACAATCCGTTCCCCGTCAAGGACAACACCACCATCTTTGATCAGAGGATTGGTCTCATCTCTTGTGATCACGGTTCCTTTTCCTACCAGAATCATGTTTCTTCTCCTTTCATTCCCCATGTAGTTTCTTATCATGTTTACAACTTTTCCAAAAGTAAAAATATATCTCTTTCTGTATGGAAGAAACAGGTAGATTCCTGCTTTTTTTCAAGTTGTTTTTCTCCGATTCGCAACGGCTCTGTTTTTTATTGACCGTTCAATCTAATATGATATTACCACACCGCAAAATTAAAAGCAATATTCTTTTCAAACTTTTTTTGTGAATACCTAAAAATATTTTTGATTTTAGTGTTGACATCTGAAAAAAATCTGATATGATGAGTACAGAAAGCAAAACAAAAGGAGACAGCAAAATGATGACACTGGAGCTTTTAAAACAACTGGCAAAAGCACTGGCTGTTCAGTTTGGAAATGACTGCGAAGTTGTGATTCATGACCTGACCCGCAAGAGTCTTCATAAATCCATCGTATATATAGAAAACGGTCATATTACAAACAGAAAAACCGGTGACGGTCCTTCCAAAGTCGTATTGGAAACCATGAAAAAAGATCCGTCAAAGATTTCCGATCATCTCGGTTATCTGACAAAAACACACGACGGAAGAACCTTAAAATCTTCTACGGTCTTCGTTCGCGAAGAAGAAGGCGGACCGATCCAGTATATCCTGGCCATCAATTATGACATTACCAATCTCCTGTATTTTCAGGATTCTGTCCGTTCTCTCATCAGTGAGTACGGCGAGCCGGCGGTTTCTTCCTATCATAAGGAACCGGAAAGCATCTGCACCAACGTGGCAGACCTGTTAGACGACCTGATTGCCCAGGCGGTTGCGGTAGTCGGAAAACCTGCATCCCTGATGTCAAAGGATGAAAAGGTACAGGCCATTCAGTTCCTGAACAATACCGGTGCTTTCCTTATTACCAAATCGGGCGACAAAGTTTCCCAATACTTCGGGATTTCAAAATATACTTTGTACAGCTACATCAAAGCAGATAAAAATTAGGAGGAGGTTTTTATGAAACAAATCAAATGGGTGAAAAACACAATGCCAAAAACCGATGATGCAAACCTTCCGGTTATGGCACTTGAAGAAGTTGAAAAAGCCCGCACTTTCCACAAAACAATTCCGGGATATGAGAGAACACCTCTTGCACATCTGACTCACATGGCAGACCGCCTTGGTCTGAAAGATGTCTGTGTAAAAGATGAATCTTACCGTTTCGGTCTGAATGCATTCAAAGTGCTTGGCGGATCTTTCGCAATGGCAAAATACATTGCAAAACAGACAGGACGTGACATCTCCGAACTTGATTTTGAGACACTGACATCCGACAAACTCCGTGAGGAATTCGGACAGGCAACATTTTTTACCGCTACAGACGGTAACCACGGACGTGGTGTTGCATGGGCAGCAAACCGTTTAAAACAGAAAGCGGTTGTATTTATGCCGAAGGGATCCACACAGAACCGACTGAATCACATTCTGGCAGAAAACGCTACTGCTACCATCGAAGAAGTAAACTATGACGAATGTGTCCGCATGGCTGCCGCAGCTGCTGCAAAAGTAGAAAACGGTGTCGTTGTACAGGATACCGCATGGAAAGGTTATGAGGAAATTCCATCCTGGATCATGCAGGGATACGGAAGCATGGCCATGGAAGCAAATGAGCAGCTTCATGAACTTGGCATTAAACGTCCGACCCATGTATTTGTTCAGGCAGGCGTTGGTTCCTTAGCAGGTGGTGTACAGGGTTACTTCGCAAATCAGTATCCGGACAATCCTCCGATCGTCTGTGTGGTAGAAGCTGATACAGCTGCATGTCTGTACAAAGGTGCAGTTGCTGGCGATGGCGCAGAGTACAACGTAGAAGGCGATATGCCAACCATCATGGCTGGTCTTGCATGTGGTGAACCGAATACAACTTCCTGGGATATTCTGAAAAACCATGTATCTGTATTCGTTGCCGCTTCGGACTGGGTATCCGCAAAATCCATGCGTATGCTTGCTGCTCCGATCAAAGGCGATCCACAGGTAACATCCGGTGAATCAGGAGCCGTTACATTCGGAGTTTTAAATGAGATCATGACCAACCCGGAATACGCTGATCTGAAAGAAGCATTACAGTTAGATGAAAATTCACAGGTACTGCTCTTCTCCACTGAGGGAGATACAGATCCGGAACGTTACAAAGAAATCGTCTGGGACGGAAAAGATTATTTAGATGAATAATCAGATTTAAATTTTTTTGAACTATTTTTAGATTAACCAATCAATCTATTTCACATTATAGTATGGAGGTATTACTACTATGGATTACAACAAAATCAAAGCAACCGCTGAGAGCTACAAAGACGACATGACCAGATTCTTACGTGCCATCGTAAAGAATCCGGGCGAGAGCTGTGATGAGAAAGCTCATATCGAGACCATCGCTGCTGAGATGAAAAAACTGGATTTCGACGAAGTTGTCATCGATCCGCAGGGTAACGTCATCGGTTACATGGGAACAGGCGACAAGATCATCGCTTACGATGCACATATTGATACAGTAGGTATCGGAAACATTGAAAACTGGAACTTCGATCCATACGATGGATATGAGAACGACGAAGAAATCGGTGGACGTGGTGTATCTGATCAGTGTGGCGGTCTTGTATCTGCTACATACGGTGCTAAGATCATGAAAGACCTTGACCTGATTCCGGAAGGATGCAAGATCATGGTAGTCGGAACTGTTCAGGAAGAGGACTGTGATGGTCTTTGCTGGCAGTACATCATCAACGAAGATAAAATCCGTCCGGAATTCGTTGTTTCCACAGAGCCGACAGACGGCGGTATCTACCGTGGACAGCGTGGACGTATGGAAATCCGCGTAGATGTCAAAGGTATCTCCTGTCATGGTTCCGCTCCGGAGCGTGGAGACAACGCAATCTACAAAATGGCTGACATTCTTCAGGACATCCGTTCCTTAAATGAGAACGATGACGCTGACGAGACAGAGATCAAAGGTCTTGTAAAAATGCTCAACCCGAAATATAACAAAGACTGGGAAGAGGCTCGTTTCCTTGGCCGCGGTACTGTAACCGTATCCCAGATCTTCTATACATCCCCAAGCCGTTGTGCAGTTGCTGACTCCTGTGCGATTTCCCTTGACCGTCGTATGACATTCGGAGAGACATGGGAAAGCTGCTTAGACGAGATCCGTGCACTTCCGAGCGTACAGAAATACGGCGATGACGTAAAAGTATCCATGTACAACTACGATCGGCCTTCCTACACAGGATGTGTATATGAGATCGAGTGCTACTTCCCGACATGGGCTATCCCGAAAGATCACAAAGTAACAAAATCTCTCGAGAACGCTTACAAAGCATTATACGGAGATCAGCGTATCGGTGCTGCTGAGACACTTGAGATGCGTCAGGCTCGTCCACTTACAGATAAATGGACCTTCTCTACAAACGGCGTATCTATCATGGGTAGAAACAACATTCCTTGTATCGGTTTTGGACCGGGTGCTGAGGCTCAGGCTCATGCTCCAAACGAGAAAACATGGAAACAGGATCTGGTAACCTGCGCAGCCGTATATGCAGCATTACCGAAGAACTATATGGAGTAGACTGAGCCGCTCTTGCGAAGGATGCTTCTTGAACTCACTAGTTCAAGAAGATTCCTTTATGAAAGCAATCAACTCTGACTTTTAATATATCTCAACGAATTTATTTTTATAAGGAGAATACATAAATGAAAACATTACAGGATTACATCGACAAACTCAACAGCTTAAACTTCAAAGAAATGTACAACAACGATTTCTTCCTTACATGGGAGAAAACAGATGACGAGTTAGAGGCTGTTTTCACAATCGCTGACGCACTTCGTTTCATGCGTGAGAACAATATTTCCACAAAAGTATTTGAGAGCGGTCTTGGAATTTCCTTATTCCGTGATAACTCCACAAGAACACGTTTCTCTTTCGCTTCCGCATGTAACCTGCTTGGTCTGGAAGTTCAGGATCTGGACGAGGGCAAATCCCAGGTAGCTCACGGTGAGACGGTTCGTGAGACAGCTAACATGATCTCCTTCATGGCTGACGTTATCGGTATCCGTGACGATATGTATATCGGAAAAGGTAATGCTTACATGCACGAAGTATCTGACGCTGTAAAACAGGGGAACGCTGACGGCATCTTAGAGCAGCGCCCGACACTCGTAAACCTTCAGTGCGATATCGACCATCCGACACAGGCTATGGCTGATGCCCTTCACCTGATCCATGAATTTGGCGGTGTTGAGAACTTAAAAGGTAAAAAAGTTGCCATGACATGGGCTTACTCTCCTTCTTATGGTAAACCACTCTCCGTTCCGCAGGGTATCATCGGTCTGATGACACGTTTCGGTATGGATGTTGTACTTGCTCATCCGGAAGGATACGATGTAATGCCGGAAGTTGAGGAAGTTGCAAAAGCAAACGCTGAAAAATCAGGCGGCTCCTTCACAAAAGTAAACAGCATGGCTGAAGCTTTCAAAGATGCTGATATCGTATATCCGAAGAGCTGGGCTCCGTTCGCTGCTATGGAGAAACGTACAAACCTTTACGGCGAAGGCGATACAGAAGGAATCAAAGCACTTGAGAAAGAACTTCTTGCTCAGAACGCAGAGCACAAAGACTGGTGCTGTACAGAAGAATTAATGAAAACAACAAAAGATGGCAAAGCATTATACTTACACTGCCTGCCAGCAGATATCAACGATGTAAGCTGCAAAGACGGCGAGGTTGAGGCTTCCGTATTCGATCGTTATCGTACACCACTTTACAAAGAAGCAAGCTACAAACCATACATCATCGCTGCTATGATCTTCTTAAGCAAATTTGAGAATCCGCAGGAGATCTTAAAGAAATTAGAAGAACGCGCTGGAAAACGAATCTTCGAATAGCATTTAGAGCCAAGGCAATTTTCATTAAATAGGCGGCTCATGCTTGCATGAATAAGCATATTTATGAAAATTTCTTTGGCGAGAAGCCAACGATGAGCAAAAGGAAAGCCTTGCAAAGGCGATTTTGCGAATTGGCTCTAAATGCGCCAAAATATATTAACCATATGGGGGTAGCTAATCATGGGTAAAAAACGTATCGTCATTGCACTTGGCGGTAATGCCCTTGGAAAAAATCTTCCTGAACAGTACTTGGCTGTTCAGGAGACTTCCAGAGCAATCGCTGATCTGATCGAAGCGGGAAATGAAGTCATCATCTCCCACGGCAACGGCCCACAGGTCGGAATGATCAACAATGCAATGGCTGCATATTCCAAAACAGAACCTTCTCATCCGGCCATCACACCTCTCTCCGTTTGTGTGTCCATGAGTCAGGCATATATTGGTTACGATCTTCAGAATGCATTAAAAGAGGAATTATTAAACCGTGGCATCAAAAAAAATGTTGCCACTGTGATCACACAGGTTCGTGTGGATGAAAATGATCCTGCATTCGAGCATCCGACCAAACCAATCGGTCATTTTATGACCAAAGAAGAAGCTGATGCCGCAGTAGCCAGCAGCGGTATCCAGGTCATGGAGGATGCGGGACGCGGCTATCGTCGTGTCGTTGCTTCCCCAAAACCGGCAGAAATTATTGAAATTGACACAGTCAAAGATCTCTTGGACGCAGGCGAAGTCGTCATCGCCAGCGGCGGCGGCGGTATCCCTGTGATCCGTCAGGGAAATCATTTAAAAGGTGTTGGCGCAGTAATCGATAAAGATTTTGCAAGCTGCCTCCTTGCACAGCAGTTAAATGCTGATTTCCTGATCATTCTGACTGCAGTTGAGAAAGTAGCACTCCGCTTCGGTACTCCGGAAGAGACATGGCTTGATGACATTACCGTCGAAGAGGCAAAACAGTACATGGAAGAAGGTCATTTCGCACCGGGCTCCATGCTTCCGAAAGTTCAGGCAGGTGTAGAATTTGCCGAATCTGGCGAGGGACGTACCGCCCTCATCACCCTTTTGCAGAAGGCAAAAGACGGTGTCAACGGTGCAACAGGAACACGTATAATCAAGAAGTAAAAATTTTTTAGTTTGTTATTTGATTGATTATTCGATAAAACTTTTTTAACATTTTCCCTCTATTATACAATATACAAAGCACTTCAGAGCCAAGGCAATTTTTGGAAAATAGGATCGTCATGCTTGCATGTAAGAGCATATTTTCAAGAAAATTTCTTTGGTGAGAACCAAAGATTCGCAAAAGGAAAGCCTTGCAAAGGCGATTTTGCGAACTGGCTCTGAAGAAAGAAAGAAAGAAAGAAAGAGCCCCGATCCTAACCAAATCGGGGCTCTTTCGTATATGTCCGTATTTCATAAATATTAATGTTATAAAAGCGGACACAGATTATTTTGTCTTTCGAGCTAACAATCGCTTCTCAAGAAAAAATAATCTGTGCCCGCTATTTACGTTGTGTAGAAATTTTGCAAAATAATAGAAATACTTCTCAATAAAATTTCTACTTGCTATTTGCACTATATATAAGTTTTCGCAAGATAATAGAAATATTTCTCACTAAAATCTATACTTGCTATTTACACAACCTGTAAGCTTCTTATTTCTCATATAAGAACTCTTCCGGAAGGGTTACGTTGAAATCTTTTGCGAGATGACGGAAGTTATCTGGTGTAATTGTCTGCAGTTTGTCCGGTCTCATGGATAACATTTTTACCAGGATTTCTGCGGATTTCTCTGCTGTATGCATCAGTCCAAAGGTCAAATCAAAGTCAAAGCCTGCTGCGAACATTCCATGATGTGCCCAGATAGCCAGATCATATTTTTTCATCAGTTCGCTTGTAGCAACAGCGATCTCTCTTCCGCCCGGAACCATCCACGGAACGACACCGATACCATCCGGGAATACAACTGGACACTCTGTAGCCATCTCCCAAAGCTCTCTTGTAAATACGCGATCCTCTAACGGAAGAACGAATGTCAGAGCAATGATGTTTGTGGTATGTGCATGATATACAACACGATATCTCTCATCCTGAAGTTTCTTTACTTCCAGGTTCATCAGGTGGCTCGGAAGCTCAGAAGTCGGTCTGCCGCCGTTTACAAGTCCCCAGACAATACGATAGTTCTCACCTTTGTCGTCCAGCTCGATCATGCAGATGCTGTCTTCCGGTTTGATGCTTACGTTACGGAAATATTTTCCGCTGCCTGTTACCAGGAAATACTCCCCTGCAAGGTTCGGTACACTTGTGCCGATCGGCTGCCACTCTTTTGCTTCAAAGTTTTCTTTTACGCTCTCTACTTCTTCCGGTTTTACACGGTAGGAAAGGTTTCCGCCGTTTCTCTCATGCCAGCCCTGATTCCAGCCGTCATCAGCCATTCTGATAAATCCCTGTACAAATTCTGCATCTAAAAATTTCATAATCTCTCCATTCTGCTGTACACTACACAGCTATTGATATCTTATCTATTAACATTTTACCATTTGAATTGAGTTTATCTTATTAAAATACAATTCTTATTTCATTTTGAGCAAAATACTTTTATCTCTCATTTTCTGAACTCTATAGTTAGCTCATATAAATATAATTCTTGTTGCTCGCCACCTATAGAGATGGAATCATCTCACATCTGATATAGTGATTTTTGATTATCGGCAGATGATATCAACCGGTACATCCAAAATCTTAGCAACTTTCAGGATTGTGTCAATGTGTCTTCCTACTGCCGCTGCCATATGATGGGTCGGGCCTGCCTCGCTCCATCTGTTGCAGAATTCTCTTGCACCGATGGAAAATCTGGTTCTCATGTTTGTATCACCAAATGTGAAGATCGGTCCGTCTTCGTTTACGCCTTCTGCAACGACAAATTTGAAATGTCCGTCTTTATCCTGTGTGATTCCAAGGTAAGTAACATCTCCTGTCGGCGGATAGAACTGTGTCAGATAGCCGCCGCCTGTTTTTCCATGGAATACGTCAACGATCTTCATGGACGGTTTGCGTGCCTGTGAAATATCAGCATCGCCGGATCCAGAATGTCCGATAATGCAGATGTCCTTATCAAAATCGATGGAGTACATCTCTGAGAGCTGACCTGTTCCGGAAATTGTTTTTAAGATACTCATTGCCATGGCAACTTTCATATCACCCTCTACGGCACATGCAGTACCCTGTTTGATCAGCATGGAAAATGCCGGGATCAGCATACTGTCTAATTTTCCTGCGACACCCTGTGCAAATCCATCGTAATGGGATGCTACAAGAGCAATATCTTCTGCTTTTACCCATTCTTCGAAAGCAACCACGTATTTCGCCATATCCCAGACAGTCTCAACAGTAGCTCCGCCTTCAATATCAAAGGTATCAAGAATCTCTTCTGCTTTTGCGCGGATTGCTGTCTCGTCAGTGATATGATCTGCGATAGCCCACATTTTCTCCCAGTCAAACTGCTTTGTATACAGACCCATGCGGTTGTAAAGGTTTGTCTCATCGATGTAAAGATCCATCATGCCCGGATACGGTCTGCCGATCTGTGCAATGTTTGTGTAACGGAATCTTCTTCTTACCTGTGCTGCACGGCACCACTCGTCGATTTCCTGTGCAACATACTCGTCGCCGCCTTCTACGACACCTGTGATAACAGCATGTCTCTTGCCTGCGCGCTCCAGATCTGCTACCATCTCGCCAACTGCACCACATGCATATAATTCACCCAGCCATGTTGCGGTATCTGTATTTGCATAATCCGGTGCTTTCTTTTTCTGCACGTTTACCAGAACAACCGGTACATTCAGATCACGGATTGCCGGAAGCATGTTGTAACTTGTTGCATAAGTAAGCAGCTGTAAAATAACCAGATCTACATCCGCTGCACGGAATTTATCTCCTGCTGCCATGGACAGCTCTTTTGTGGTAACAATGCCTCCGTCAACAATTTCTACGGTATCCGGAATTGTCTTTTTGAATGCTTCATACTGCTGCTCGAATTCCGGCACCAGAGATGGGAACTGTGGCAGATATGCGCCCAGTGCGATTGAAAAAACACCAATTTTTGCCTTTGTCTCTACTAACATATGACTCCTCTCCATACTCTCATATTATATTTATATATTTTCTGCAAAAAAACAGATACATTCTCTGTTCTTTATTTTCTCATTTAGTAAAAAAATACATTCACTATTCAGCTTCGTACTCTGCGATGTCAAAAGAATGATAAATACATTCTCTTGCAGCTTTTAAATTTTCCAGTTCACCGGCAGCGATCATCTGCGCGGAAATATTTCCGATAGCAGTTGCTTCGATCGGTCCCGCATAGATTTTTTTCTGGCAGGCTTTTGCTGTCAGACGATTCAGATAATCTGCATTTGCGCCACCACCAATGATGTGGATGCAGTCATAACTTACGCCGGTCATCTGCTCGACTTCCCGTGCAGTCTGTGCATAACATTCTGCCAGACTGTTGTAAATAACTGCTGCTGTCTCCAAAATTCCTTCCGGAACCTGCTGACCACTCTCCTCGCAGGCAGCCTGTACTTCTTTCGACATGCTCTCCGGTGCAAGGAACCGGTCAGAGTTTGCATCTACGATAGACGGAATGCTCTGTTTTGCCGCACCTTCGCAGATGTCGGAAAAGTTCATATCCGGTGCCAACTCTTTTCGTGCAGAATTGATCATCCACATTCCCATAATGTTTTTCAGATAACGGAAACGGTAATCATATCCGCCCTCATTGGTAAAATTAAACTGCTGGCTCTCTGCGGTACAGATGGCTTCTTTCACTTCGGTTCCCATCAGGGACCATGTGCCGGAACTGATATACAGTACCTGATCATCTGCGGCCGGGACAGCCATAACGGCTGCTCCTGTGTCGTGTGTTGCCGGAACGACTACCTCACAGGTAAATCCAACCTCTGCGGCAATCTCCGGTGTCAGACTTCCAATTTTTGTACCCGGAAGACAAATTTTCTGGAACAGTTCTCTCTTATAGCCCAACCGATCGATGAGATCCCAGTCCCAGTCCTTTGTCTGCGGATTCAAAAGCTGTGTGGTGGAAGCGTTGGTATACTCTGTCACTTTCTGTCCACTCAGCAGGAAATGCAGGTGATCCGGTATCATCAGAAGCGCTTCTGCCTGCTCTATCTGTTCCGGTGTCTGCTCTTTTACAGCCATCAGCTGATAAATCGTATTGAATGGCTGTTTCTGAATACCGGTGCGCAGGTAAAGTTCCTCCTCACCGATCACTTCATATACTTTCTGATCCATGCCCTGTGTTCTGTGATCACGGTATCCAACCGCATCTCCAAGGCGCTGATCCTGTGCATCCAGAAGCACAAAATCTACCGCCCAGGTATCTACGCCGATACTCTCCGGGATTTTTCCAAGTTCCGCACATTTTTTCATTCCGGTGATAATCTCAGCAAACAGCTGCTCCACATCCCAGGTGAGATGTCCATTTCGCATTTCCATTCCGTTTCCGAAACGGTGTACTTCTTCCAGAATCATTCTGCCCGCATCCCGGTGTCCCAGGATCAGTCTTCCGCTGGAAGCCCCGATATCTACTGCAAGATAATATTTCATGCAATTCTCCTTCCTCTTTTTATCACATTTCCTTTGATATATTTTACCGACTACCTATTTATGATAGATATTTTTTCTTCTCTCAGAAAAGAGGTTAAAAAACATATCCGTAACACGCATTCTTTCATTGCATTTTCATGTGTTTATTTTATAATGATATCAGACAGATTTTTAGGCTTTTATTTTCAAAAAAACAGGACGTTATTTGCAGATAAGAAATTCAAATTTAAATGAAGTCTGAAAATCCGGGTTCAAACTCAGCTCAGATTTAAATGGATAGAAAAGGAGAATGATATGCAGGAAGAATTACTGAACAAACTCAGACAGATCACCGAAGAGGAAAAACAGATTCTTCAGGGTGCTTCCCAGATTCAGTCCGACCTCTATACCACACAGTTTGCAAAGCCATCCGATTTTACTATCGACAGCCAAAAGCTGCTGGAAAAAGGGTGTCTCATCGAGGTTCGCCCTCACACGCGATTTGTACATTTTCCGAAGCATCGCCATAATTATGTGGAGTTGATCTACATGTGCAGCGGCACAACTACCCACATTATGAATGGTACTGATAAACTGGTTTTACATGAAGGAGATCTTCTGTTTCTGAACCAGAATGCCACCCATGAAATATTTCCGGCCGGGGAAAATGATATTGCCGTGAATTTTATCATTCTTCCGGAATTTTTCGACCGCTCTGTCTCCATGATCGAGCAGGAAAATATTTTGCGGGATTTTCTGCTGAGCGCACTGTCCGGCAGTACTTCCCTGTACAGTTATCTGCATTTTTCCGCAAAGGATATTCCTCCGGTGCTGAATCTGCTGGAAAATATGATCTGGACGATTTTCCTTGATAAAAAAAATACAAATACCATCAACCAGACGACCATGGGACTTGTTTTTATGAATCTTTCTGTTTTTGCAGAAAAACTCAACTGCCCGGTGCCGGAACAGTATGAACAGACACAGATTTTTACGATTTTGCAGTATATTGAAACGCATTATAAATCAGGAACGCTTGCGGAAATTTCCGCACAGATCAGGCAGCCCGCCTACTATGTGAGCCGTTTATTGAAAAAGCATTTGCAAAAAAATTTCAAAGAACTTTTACAGGAACGTAAATTGCAACAAGCCGCTTATCTGCTGAGCCAAAGCTCCCTGAGTGTGGAACAGATCATGGAAGCGATTGGCTACAGCAACAGTAGCTATTTTTATAATAGTTTTAAGGCGAAATATAGTGATACGCCACGGGATTATCGGAAAAAGATGCGGATTTAGAAAATTTGAAATTTATGAAAGCGGGCACAGATTATTTTGTCTTTCGAGCTAACAATCGCTTCTCAAGAAAAAATAATCTGCACCCGCTATTTTACATTTCTCCTATTCATTCTGTTCTTTTTTCGGAATGTACTTTTCTATCTCTGAAAACATTTCATTGTCCCAGATCAGCCATCTTTTAAATGCAGTAAATTCAGAACTGTCTTTGAGTTCCCTTTTCAGCAATTCTCCTATATCATCTTTTTCCACCACATCTTCCGCTTCCTGATACTCTCTTACATATTCCTTGAATTTTGAGAGATCCTTCCGCAAATTTTTACGTATAATCTGCGCCTCTATCTTTTTCTGCGGCGTCGTTCCGTAATATACATCTTCAAGCAGAGAAACCGTATGTTCCACTTCCTCATCATCAGAAACCAATGGTGTAAATTCCAGTTTTTCCTCTGCACCAAAATAACCTTTTTTACGAAATGCAATTAATTGTTCCACTGAACGCTTTGTACAATCTAAAATCGGCTCATACTTGTCAGATTTTATATTATTACAATGCGCACATACCCCAAAAAAATTATTCCAGTCATATTTTAACTGTGTATTGCCACGATGTGGTATTAAATGTTCAATCTGATACGATGTAGCATTTTTATTTTCACAGATATAGCATTTTCCACGAAATACTTCTTTTAACGCACGATTCACATTTTCTGTATTATAAGAATTTCCACTCTTCCTTGCTACCTCCAAATCCTTAATTGCAAGCTGTGTCTGTGCGGTATCTTTTCTTTCAATTCTGATCATTTGATTTTCTTCTCCGCTCAATATCCTCAAATTTCTCTTTTGCTGTTCCTGAAAGCTCTGAAGACATATTTTTCAATTTGATTCTGAGTTCTGCCCGCTCTGCACGTTCGTCCGCTGTCACTTCATCACTGAAGCAAAGGACTTCATACCTTGCCAATTGTTTTTTTAATTCATCAGAATATTCATCCGCTTCAAAATATCCTTCTGCAAGATCATCAGAAGAAAATGCTGATAAATGATCCAATACAACATGTCTCTCCAGATCATAAGCCCTTGCATTTGAAATAGAATTTAAAATATACGGAGAATGTGTTGTCACAATGAATTGGATTTTTGGAAAAAATTCTGTTAAAAACGGAAGAATCTTTTTCTGCAGTTCAATATGAAGATGTGTCTCCAACTCATCAATCAAAACAATTCCCTGATAGTTATACTGGCTCAATTCATCCCCTAACAGCCAATTCTTATCCATTCGCAGAATTAAATCTGATACCATATAAATGATGGAAGAATATCCATCAGATAACTCATTAAAGCCAAACGATTCTCTTCCATTCTGACAAATTTTAAAATTATAACGCTTATAGTCGTATTCTAAATGGACAGACTGCTCATCCAGTAAAATTTTCAGTGCTGATTCAAATCTGTCAAACCACTGCTGAATCATTCGTGCAACAGCTTCATCTCCGGCATTTTGTGCATAAGATTGTTGGGTTTTCAGATGTACCATATATTTAAGCAAAACAGCTCCTGCACTATTATCTATTCTGTATGCTTTGGATAATTCAATATTTTCTACCCCATTCGGTACATCAAACTGTGCTTTTCGTTCAGAAGGAAAATATGCCATTATAAAATTTCCATCTTGGTATGCCTTTTCTATGCCATCACATTCATTCAGGGTAATTCGAACGCCATCGCTATATTTGGCAATTTCATTTGTATAATATCCATACAGCTTTTCAGCTTCATATTTCTTATCCTCATTGATGGCAGATTCTATATTAACCTTGGCTCTATTTAATGCCTCTTTATAAAACCCTCTCAGCTTAGAAAAATTTCCATCATTTATGGCCTTCAAAAATTTTTCTATCTCTAACAACAACGATGTCTTTCCTGAACCATTTTTTCCTGTCAGCAGAAGATGCTGGCGTTTCGTCGAATCCAGTTGTATTTTTATATCCGACAAATGATACAATTTGTCTATATCAATCTCACTGATAAAATATTCTTTCACATTAAATCCTCCATTTTCCATACATCTTCTCTACTATTTTATCGCTATTAGATTAAAATTTTTCGTTTATTGTACTCTTCTTTCAAAAACTCTATTCCAGATAAAAATACTCCGTAACACTGATATCTCATTGTATCATGTCACAAAGTTATTGTAAATCGGACATTCGCAATCCACTTTCGCTACTTGCTCATGAACGCAGTCGTTTTGTGACCTGCATTCAAATTGATCATTCCAAAATCTGAGAGAAAAAGAGACTTAGCCCAGTTATTTACACCTAAGCTAAGTCTCTTAATTATTCTATTCTTGTATTACTTTACTCTTGCAGTCAGATGATCTCCATCTACATCAATGAGAATCACATCATTTGCATGTACCTCATCGGCAAGAATCAGTTTTGCAGATAATGTCTCCACATGTTTCTGCAGGAATCGTTTCAGCGGCCTTGCACCGTAAATCGGATCATAACCATGTTCTACGATAAAGCTCTCTGCGGCCGGTGTAAGTTCTACGGAAATCTCTCTGTCTTCCAGACGTTTGTTCAACTGATTCATCAGCAGATGAATGATATTTCCGATGTTGTCCTTGGTCAGCGGCTTGAACATGATGATCTCGTCCAGACGATTTAAGAACTCCGGTCTGAAGTTGCCACGCAGCTCATTCATAACCCGTTCTTCTGCTTCCGGATTGATATCGCCGTTCTCGTCGATGCCTTCCAACAGATGAGCAGATCCAAGGTTGGATGTCATAATGATGATGGTGTTCTTGAAGTCTACAGTACGTCCCTGAGAATCTGTGATACGACCGTCATCCAGTACCTGTAACAGTACATTAAATACATCCGGATGAGCTTTTTCTACCTCATCAAACAGGACTACGGAATACGGTTTTCTACGAACGGCTTCGGTCAGCTGACCACCTTCATCGTAGCCTACATATCCTGGAGGTGCTCCGATCAGTCTGGATACGGAGTATTTCTCCATGTACTCACTCATATCAAGTCGAACCATGTTGGATTCATCGTCAAACAGGCTTGCAGCCAGAGCTTTTGCCAGCTCGGTTTTACCAACACCAGTTGGTCCAAGGAACAGGAAAGAACCGATCGGTTTGCTCGGATCTTTGATTCCGGCTTTGGAACGGATGATCGCTTCGGTAACTTTTGTAACGCCCTCATCCTGTCCGATGACACGTTTGTGCAGTTCTTCGTCCAGATGTAAGGTTTTGTTACGTTCACTCTCCGTCAGTTTTGCAACCGGAATACCTGTCCAGCGGGAAATGATTCTTGCAATCTCATCCTCACTGACGCTCTCATGAACCAGTGACATATCTTTATTTTTGACGATTTCTTCTTCGTGAGCTAATTCTTTTTCCAGCTGTGGTTTCTTACCATACTGCAGTTCTGCTGCTTTTTCCAGATCGTAATTCTGCTGTGCGGTCTGAATCTCTTTGTTCAGGCTTTCCAGTTCCTCACGCAGTTTCTGTACACGCTCAACGGCTTTCTTCTCGTTGTCCCACTGTGCTTTCTTTGTCTGGAATTCGCTGCGCAGTTCTGCCAGCTCTTTTTGAAGATTCTCCAGACGCTCTTTGCTCAGATTGTCTTCCTCTTTCTTCAGAGCAGTTTCCTCGATCTCCAGCTGCATTACTTTACGATTCAGCTCATCCAGCTCTGTCGGCATGGAATCAAGTTCTGTCTTGATCAGTGCGCACGCCTCATCCACCAGATCGATGGCTTTGTCCGGCAGGAAACGGTCAGAAATATAACGGTTGGACAGTACAGCTGCAGAAACCAGCGCACCATCTGTAATTTTTACGCCATGGAATACTTCGTAACGCTCTTTCAAGCCTCGCAGGATAGAAATGGTATCTTCTACGGTCGGCTCATCTACCATAACCGGCTGGAAACGACGCTCCAGAGCGGCATCTTTTTCGATATATTCACGGTA